>JAFGKW010000029.1 GCA_016928355.1 Methanomicrobiaceae archaeon | reverse complement strand
GAGGCATATTATACGTTAATCTTCAAAGTACAAAGATCTTGCGGTCAAAATTAAAATTAAAGGGCTATGTTAAGTGCGAAAGATGAGGTGAATTATCCCGATGAGGTATTTCTCATGAGTTTTTTCAGCATACTCTATAATAATCCGGACGATGACATCTGTGAAAAAAATATCGGTGAACCATCCTGTTTTTCGGATCTGCACCTTTATCAGATTCTTTTGGCCGTTACAAAAGGCTATGAAGAATATGATTTAAATCCGTTTTTCTATGATTCTCTGCAGAGTCCTGATATTATTACATACCGGCATGAAATTTTCAGGGAATTCGAAGACATTACGTTATCTGAGGCAATCAAATCGTTTTCACAAAATATGCAGACGATGCGAAAACATCTTGGCAAGGCTGATAAAGTTCATTCCAAATACCAGAAAGAGAGGTGGTTTTTAGATGCGGCGGAAATATATTGCAAAGCTGTCCAAACCCTGCTTCATTCTCTCTCTGACCTTGATTTGAGGTCACGCGGCTTCCTGGCATTTCGGGAATTTCTAAATATATACGTCCGTTCATCGGGTTATGTCTCAATGACCAGAGATATTGAGCATCTGAAAACAGAACTCGCGGGTGTAAGGTACTGCCTGTACATAAGAGGAAGAGAGATTACAGTTCTTAATGCAGAACCCGATTCAGAATATGTCGGTGAAGTCGAAGCTGTCTTTGGAAGGTTCATAGATAAGCCGGTTCAGCCTTTCAATGAAGAATTTCCGGATTATAACGATATGAACCATATTGAAGCAAAAATCCTTGATCTTGTCGCAAAATTGCACCCTGATGTCTTTTTGCTTCTTGATGATTTTCAGGAAAAGCATGAAAATTATCCGGATAAATCTATTGTCCGTTTTGACAGAGAGATTCAGTTTTATATTTCATACCTTGAACTGACTGAGAGGATAAGCAGAGAAGGTTTGTTTTTTTGTATTCCTGTTGTTTCTGACACAGTAAAAGAGATCTGTTGCAGTGAAGGATTCGATCTTGCACTGGCTATCAGCCTTGCCGAACGAAAAGAACCAGTGGTGACCAATGATTTTTACCTGGAGGATAAAGAACGCATCTTTGTCATAACCGGTCCCAATCAGGGAGGCAAGACTACATTTGCCCGGACTTTCGGGCAGTTGCATTTCCTTGCCCGGATTGGCTGTCCTGTTCCCGGCAAAAGCGCAAGACTCTTTCTTCCTGATAAAATCTTTACTCATTTTAAGAAGGAAGAAAATATCGTTGATATGCGGAGTAGCCTGGAAGACGATCTCATGCGTATTCATTCGATTCTTACAGAGTGCACGCCGTGGAGTATCATTATTATAAATGAGATGTTTACATCAACCTCGGTTTCAGATGCACTTTTCCTTGGAAAAAAAGTAATGAAGCAGGCAATAAAACTTGATTTGTTATGTGTATATGTTACATTTCTGGATGAATTGAGCACTCTTGAAAAGGTTGTGAGTATTGCCAGCACTGTAGTTTTGGAGAATCCTGATCTAAGAACATATAAAGTTGTAAGAAAACCTGCAGACGGATTATCATATGCAATAGCAATTGCCAGGAAGAACCGTTTAACATACGAAAATATCCTGGAGCGTATTCAGTCATGAAGTCACATCTCCTGTACCCGGATCGCGATTTTAATCCTGAATGGGGCATGCTCCGGAGATCTCCGTCACCTCAACGTTGGCTTAACAGGGACTATGATAAAATGTGGGCATGCTTCCCTGAATATATGCAGATGACTGTCCAGGATCTGGAGCTTGACATTCTGTTTCAATCCATGGCATGCGGGGACAAATTCCTATTTGAAGTGGCAAAAAATGTTTTTTTTACAACTGAGACGGATATTGAAACGATCCTTTACCGCCAGGATATTCTGAGGGACTGTACTGCAAATTCTGAGGTCGTCAGGGAAATTTACAGGATTGTCGTGGATTTGATAGAGGAATATCTGAGTGGATTGAACTGGTACTCAGGAAAGACAGCAGATTCGGTTCGAAGTACATCTGTCCATGCACTGGGACTGTTTACAGATGCATTTTTAGAACTGAAAAAAATTGCCGGGGAGCATGCTGACAGATTTCAATCAGGAGGCTTTAAAGAATTTTTTTCAATGCTTGAAAGAGAAACATCCGATGAATATATATCATCCCTGAAGGAAAAATTTGAAGAGTTGTCATTTAAAAACGGCATTTTTACCAATGTTGAACTTGGGAAGGGGAATAAAGGGATAAATTACACTCTACAAAAAAATCGGATGATTAAAAAACCCGGATGGTTGTCAGGTTTTCTCTCCACCGGGTCTCCGTCTCAATATAGTTTTTGCATTGCCGATCGGGATATTGCCGGATTTCGTACCCTGGCAGAGATAAAAGGGAGAAGTATGAGTTCCGTTTCCGGTATCCTCCTCAACTCGTCCGATCATATTTTTAGTTTTTTCATCTCACTGAAAACCGAGCTTGCATTTTATATAGGGTGCCTGAATCTCAGAGATCGTCTGATTAGTATTGGCAGTCCCTTATCTTTTCCTGTCCCTGCTGAACATGGCGGGAGGGACTTTTCCTTTAAAGAATTATATGATGTATGCCTCGCTCTCCAGAAGGGAGAGAAGGTGACCGGAAATGATGTGGAAGCTGAGGATATAGATCTTATTATTATAACCGGGGCGAACCGGGGGGGAAAATCGACATTTCTGCGGAGTATCGGAGTAGCACAGCTGATGATGCAGTGCGGTTCATTTGTCCCGGCTGAATCGTTCCGATCAAACATATGTACAGGAATCTATACTCATTTTCAGCGTGGAGAGGATCATGATATGAAGAGCGGTAAATATGATGAAGAACTCAGACGAATGAGTGAAATTGTTGATCACCTTAAACCCGGCGGCCTGGTATTATTCAATGAATCATTTGCTGCAACTAATGAGAGGGAAGGTTCGGAGATCTCACGGCAGATTGTTTGTGCATTGCTTAAAAGGCGAATTAAGGTTGCCTTCGTGACCCATCTCTATGATTTTTCCCAAAGCCTGTATGAAAAAAATATGGACAATTCATTGTTTCTCCGGGCTGAAAGAAAAAATAGTGGAGAACGCACTTTCAGGATGAAGGAGGGTGAACCGCTCCGGACAAGTTATGGCAGGGATTTATATGAAAAAATATTTCATGAATCTCCTCTCCCGGTTTCTTTTGAAGACAGGAAATAACGGCCTTGTAGAAATTCTCTATTAAAATAGCGACCGAAAGATCGATCGTACAGGAGTTTCGATTTGATGCAGAATGGCTGCATGAATATATCAGGGAAAATAATTTGAAGATTCCCTAATTTCTTTAAGAGAATAGGGCGGAAATATTCATTCAGGAAAATACGGGTTTGAGATGTTTGATAACCTTGAACGGAAAAAATACGGACAAAGGAATCTTGTTGAATGCGCATTTTCGATAATTAAAAGGAAGTATGGTGATACCTTGCGTTCGAGAAGATATTACAATCAGCTTAAAGAAATCAAAACCAGGATAATTCTTCACAATATGCTTCTTGAAAAATGTGAATAGGTTTTCTACAGAGCCTTTTTTTTATTTATTCGTCAGATCTTTCCCTTTATTTAGAATATCCATCAGCCTTTTAACATCAGAATCGCTCTCCATTCCCAGCATCGTGAATATGCTTTCAATGAATTGTAATAATTCTTCGAAAGCTTCGATGAGATGCTCCGCATAGGCGGCGAGAGATTCAAGACTTCCAATTGGAGTTTTGGAAAAGTCCATAGCTTCCACTTCAGGAATATCAAGGGTTTCCGTATCGATCTCCTCCAGTGAAATCCCCGATGCGGGAACGATAAAAATTATCATGATAATAGTTGCCGCCAGAAGGATTACAGCAGTCTTCATCGTTATCAATACGTGACATTAAAAGGAAATATAATTTTTTGCTTAAATGTTCAAATCTCCCTTGCAATTGAACAGAAGTACATCCTGCCCATAAACCTCACAAATGTTCGGGAAACATCCACATCAAACACTTTACCGTCTTTTTTCGCATGTATCGAGATTGTTCTCTCCTTCCTGCCCGGAATGGCCTCCGCCCACATAATCCTCCATCCATCGGCTGATACTGATGGATTTATATCAAATACGGATACGGATTTTATTTCATCCTTTGAATATCCCAAAAGTTCGCAGGCAGTCCGGTTGGATTTATAGACTGCTCCACTCTCGTCGAAGAGAATTATTGAATCCGAGGCATTATCAAAGGCAAACTGGGTGAATAAGAGTTCCTCTTCAAGTTCCTCCTTCTCTGAAATAACTCCCAATAGTCTTTTGTTTACTTCCTGTAGCTCCTTTGTTCTCTCCTGAATAAGCCTCTCCAGGTTATCGTAGTACTGCCTTAACTGATCTTCGCTCTTTTTTAGATCTGTAATATTTCTGCCGACTGCATGATAACCTGCAATATCATTATTTTCCTTAAAAATCGCCCTGAATGTCCAGTGCTCAAAACCCATTCCTCCGTCTTTCCTGATCGATTTCACATCGATTGTCCCTGAAGGGTTTTCTGAATTTAATGATGATAGCAGGTCCTGTACCCGCTCCCTCTCATCAGACTGAAACAAGGGTATGAATCTAAGACCACATAGTCTTTCAAAGCTTCTTCCAAGATACCTGCAGTATGCATCATTAATAAATAATATGGTATTCTCCACATCCGTATGCACGATGAATTCAGTCTGGTCACTTGTTATGGCTTCATACTGTTTTCTGCAGATGTTGAGGTTCTCTTTATTCTCGGTATTTTCTGTATCATCGGATATCAATACGGCACAGCCGTCTTTTCCTGAGTCAAATATTACCGGAATGAAATGAAGGCGAAGACAATATCTTTTTCCAAGTATGTATGTCTCTCTCTCCAGCACTGAGGCTGTTCCGTGAATGGCTTTGTGGGAGCAGTCTTCAATAATATTCTCCTTGAAAAGCTGATACGGCAGATCATGTATCTTTTCTCCGTACATGACATCAAGGGGGCATTTGAAGAGGCTGAGTGCGGCCGCTGTCACCATCGATATCTCTTTTCTTGAATTAAGGATTATTGCAGGATCCTTTGTGAACCGGATAAGGGCGGAGAGGGGCATACGCTGTACTAAAAAATAGTTCTTCGCTGTTCCGCTTTGTTTTCGGTCTACATCTCCTTTTAGTCTTAACATATCGAGATACTTCGCACAGGTATTCCTGTGCATATGCAGTGCATTAGAGATCTCTGTTATGTTCAAACCGCGGGGGTAATTTTTCAAAAGCCCTTTTATTTTTATTGTTTCCTGGAATTCTCCCTGCATTTTCGTCCTCAATGTTTTTTGCAGTCAGCCTTTATGCACTGCATATATGTTGTGCATAGATTAGATTTATAGGTAACGCAGGCAGAAATTGATCTGTCCGCACTACATAACCTCCTTTTTTCGGTGAAAATCGACATAAAGGGGAGGGCAAAACGATTAATTCTACACGATTAATCGTTAAGGTGAGAACTATGAGTGAAAATTTCGATGTAAAACTTGACAAAAAATCCCACCTCCCGGAATATTCCTATCGGGATAAATCCTGGGTTGGAGAGTACGACCCGGCATACCAGAGATTTCTGGATGACCCGGAGAGGTTCTGGAACGAGATAGCAAATGAGCTGGAGTGGATGCAGCCCTGGGAGAAGGTTCTTGAATGGAATCACCCGTATGCAAAATGGTTCACAGGTGCAAAGCTCAACATCACATACAACTGTCTTGACAGGCATGTTCTTGGAGACAAGAGAAACAAGGTTGCACTGATCTGGAGGGCAGAAAACGACCTCCAGGAACGCGTCCTGACATATCGTCAGCTTCATGCGCAGGTAATGCGTTTTGCAAATGCCCTGAAGGATCTTGGTGTGAAAAAGGGGGAGACCGTCTGTCTTTACATGCCGTTTGTTCCGGAACACCTGGTTGCAATTCTTGCATGTGCGAGAATAGGTGCCGTCCATACTATAGTATACGGCGGGTTCGGTGCAGATGCATTGAACAGCAGAATACGTGATTCAAAGGCAAAGGTCGTCATAACTGCGGATGTCAGCTACAGGCGCGGGAAGACAATTATGCTGAAATCAATCGTTGATGAGGCGGTTACTCATGCACCGAGTGTTGAGAAGATAGTTGTATTAAGGCGTACTGATCTCAACATCGAACTCATAAAGGAAAAAGAGGTTGATTTCTATGAAATAATGGAAAAAGCCGATCCTGTCTGCGAACCCGAAGTCATGGACTCTGAAGATCCGCTTTTCATCCTTTATACAAGCGGCACAACAGGAACACCAAAAGGGGTGGTTCACACCTGCGGAGGCTATATGGTCGGGACATATTATACAACAAAGTATGTCTTTGACATGAAAGATTCTGATGTACACTGGTGCACCGCTGATCCGGGATGGATCACGGGGCACAGTTACATCGTTTACGGCCCGCTTGCAAACGGAGCAACAATACTGATATCCGAGACAGTGCCAGATTATCCTGACCCGGGTGTCTGGTGGAAGATAATAGAGGATATAGGAGTTACTATCTTCTACACTGCTCCGACATCGATCAGGATGTTTATGAAATACGGGGAAGAATGGCCGAAGAAGTATAACCTTGACTCCCTGAGGATCATTGGATCTGTCGGTGAACCCCTCAACCCTGAGGCTTTTGAATGGTACTATAAAAATATTGGCAAGTCCAGGTGCCCGGTAATAGATACATGGTGGCAGACCGAGACCGGAATGCACATGATTGCAACACTTGTCGGGGAGAAGATGAAACCCGGGTTTGCAGGAAAACCAATCCCGGGTGTCATTGCGGATGTAGTAGACAAGGAGGGAAATCCTGTCGAACCCGGAATCGGTGGATTACTGGTTATAAAAACTCCATGGCCGTCGATGATGAGAACAATCCACAATAATGATGAGCGCTACAGGCAGTACTGGAACACTGTAGGAAACTACTATACTGCCGGAGATTTGGCTGTAAAAGATGAGGATGGTTATATAATGGTTATCGGCAGGTCTGATGATGTACTGATCGTTGCAGGCCACAATATCGGCAGTGCTGAGGTCGAAAGTGCCCTCGTTGCCCAGGAGGCTGTTGCAGAAGCGGCAGTTATCGGAAAGCCGGATACCCTTAAGGGCCAGGCAATAAAGGCATTTGTTACTCTCCGCGTTGGTTATGAACCAAGTGAAGAGCTGAAAAATGACCTGATCTACAATGTCAGGATGAGCCTTGGTCCGATTGCCATGCCCTCTGAAATTGAGTTCATGGAGAAACTTCCAAAGACAAGAAGCGGAAAAATAATGAGGCGTGTGTTAAAAGCAAAAGAGATGGGTCTCGATCCGGGCGATATATCAACCCTGGATGAATAAACCCTTCTTTTTAAGCAATTGCGGTATATGTGATTTTTATGGAAAAACTGATGCTATTTAATCTTCCTGCAGAGAAAGGCCGGTGGATTCTGGTTTGTTTAGGGCTATTGATAAATCTCTGCCTTGGTAGTATATATTCATGGAGCGTTTTCGTCAAACCTCTCACTGATTACTTTATAAATACTCTGGGCCGGTCCGTAACAGCTGGGGAGATCCTGATGCCTTTTTCAGTATTTCTTGCATGTTTTTCGATAGCAATGCTGTTTGCGGGAAAATATGTCGAGGAATGGGGTCCGAGGAATGCAACAATCGTTGGTGGAGTTCTTACCGGAACAGGCTGGATGCTGGCCTCGGTCGTAACTTCCGTTGAGATGCTTTACCTGGTTTATGGCGTAATCGGGGGCATCGGTGTGGGAATTGCATATGGTGTCCCTGTTGCAGTTGCTGCAAGATGGTTTCCTGACAGGCGTGGTCTTGCAGTTGGACTTACAGTTCTTGGATTTGGGTTTTCTGCATTTTTGACAGCAAATATTGCAGATCTGCTGATTGGCGGTTTTGGTGTTATGAATACATTCAGGATCTTCGGTGTCGCCTTCCTGATATTGATTGTGCTCTTTGCCCTTCCGCTCAGATTTCCCCCTGCGGACTGGAAACCTGCCGGTTTCACTCCGCCTTCCGGTTCAGAAGATGAATACTGTGAATATACGAGAGACAGGATGCTTAAGACAAAAACATTCTATGGTCTCTGGATCTGCTATTTCATCGGCTGTACCGCAGGACTTATGGCAATTTCGATTGCAAAACCGGTTGGTTCTGAGGTTGCAGGTGTTGCACCGGCACTCGGGACCCTGCTGATTGGATTCTTTGCGATATTCAATGGAGGGGGAAGGCCCATCTTTGGATTTGTTACCGACCGGCTGAATCCTTCAAATACTGCAGTGGTCTCATTTCTGTTGATCGCTGCGGCATCCTTTGCAATCTGGGTATACCCGTCAGTACCGGTGTATATCGTTTCCTTTGCAATCCTGTGGGGTTGCCTGGGAGGATGGCTTGCAATTGCACCGGCAGCGACAGGCAGATACTTTGGAACATGTGATTATCCCCGGTGCTATGGTGTGGTTTTCCTTGCATATGGTGCCGGTGCAATGGCAGGGCCGCAGATTGCAGGATTCATTCGTACAACAACCGGAGGCTATACGGGTGTATTTCCATATGTTACAGTGCTGGCAATGATTGGCATTGCAGTTGCATGGGTATTTATGAAAGTGCCAAAAAAAACGGTTAATGCTGAATGAATAGATATATTCTAAAGTAAATCTTCTTTTTTTTCCTGTTTTCCTGAATATATTTCTGAATCCGGCAATATTTCCTGTCCCTGACTGAAGGAAGAGACCTGTTTTTTTTCAACCGGTCAGCTTCTCTAATGTTATACCGGATAAGTTACAGAATACTGGAGAGAAATCCGTGACCGCACAAAACCCGCCGGGCCTCAGGCCCCTTGCCGGAAAAGACCCGACAATACTGGTACTCGGAAGTTTTCCATCGATAATTTCACTTGAAAAAGGAGAGTATTATGCCAACCCGAGAAACTCTTTCTGGAGGATAATGGATGTTCTCTTTGGTGTGGACTCAAATCTCCCTTATGAAAGGAGAGTGGAGATCCTTTTGGAGAGGGGGATAGTATTATGGGATGTAATCTCCGTATGTTCAAGGGAAGGGAGCAGCGATTCGAGTATTAGGGATGCAGTCCCCAACGATATTACCGGATTCATCAGGCAAAATCCGACGATAAAATGCATCGTTCTCAACGGGGCTGCCGGTGCTGGTATGTGGTTTAAAAGAATATGTGGAGAACTCCCCGATTATCCTGGTATTGCAGTTCTGACTCTCCTGTCAACAAGCCCTGCAAATGCTTCCTATTCATTCGATGAAAAGGTCTCCCGGTGGAGAAGCATTGTGGAATTTGCAAAAAATTAAATTATTCCTCCGGTTCGTTAACCGGAAAGCTGATTGACCATCTGGTACCCGAATCATTACTGACTTCGGCGGTACCGTTGAGCTGAAGATCTATGACAGTGCGGATGAGATTCAGTCCGATTGAATCCGTATCATTATTATCGATATACTGTTCAGGTATGCCTTTACCATTGTCGGAGACCGTCATTTTGAAAAAGTCTTTATTACAACTGTAATCTATCCTGATTTTTCCTGAACTCTTTTCATCAAATGCAAATTTAATCGAGTTGCATATGATCTCATTTAGAACAAGACTTACCGGTATTGCCTGGTCCGGCCTGATCAGGCATTCTCCCCCGCTTACTTCTAAATCAATGTTCAGGCCCATCCCGTAATCCTGTATAAGCCCCTCTCCGAGAGAAACAAAGATATTATGGACATCGATCCTCGAAAGATTCTCGGATAAATAGAGTGTATCGTGAACAACCGACATGGATATCAGCCTGCTACCCACATCCTTAAGCTTTTGTTTAGTCTCATTTTCATTTGAACTGATTGCCTGCATTGTGACAAGGCTGCTGATTATTGCAAGATTATTTTTAACCCTGTGGTGAACTTCTCTCAGTAAAACATTCTTCTCTTCCAGGGAGCGGTTAAGTTCATTCTCAGTAATTTTTAATTTACGATAATAGACAAGTGAGGTGAAAAGGATGGCAGAAAGTAGCACCAGTACGATAATCGCTGCCGATGCAAAACCGGCCGGTATGGTAACCGTAGAGGGTGGCGTATTGAAAAAATGCGTTCCCGGTGGAATGTCCCCGCCTCTCAGATCAAATTTTTTGATATGCTCGTAATTTAACGATGTAATATACTGTGGATTAAGTTCAACAGGGAGATCTTTCGGGTTGGTTCCTTCAAGAATCCTGACTGCATAGTCCGATGCCTGCTTTCCAAGTTCATAAGGAGAGATCTGGTAACCGCCTGTAACTCCAAGCTGATTATACTGGTCCATTACGGTGTATACCGGGAAAAGCTCCTGATTTGAGAGAGCATCAACGTAGTAGTCGGAATAATAGGTGTCTCCATCACTGTCTTTTGTATTGTATGTAATAAAGAGAACTGCTGAATCTTCTGGAAGTTCGCTGAGACTTTCAATCATCTCATCAGCACCAAGTCCGGGCAGAGGGTACCTGATATCGATGCTTCCGTTAAATTTTTTAGATATATTATCAGTTTGCTGGTGAATCGCTTTTCCCGAGTATGTATCGTCCGTCACCACGTAGATTGTCTCTAATGACGGGTGGAGACTTATTATCAGATCAATATTCTCTTCAATGGGGAGTTTTTCTATTATGCCGGTATAATCCTCCGGCATATCGGATAAAAGGGATTCATAATTATTGATGCCGGTAAAGACCACTGGAATTCCAGGAAACAGTTTTTCTCCATATTTCTGAATAAAAAGGAGTGCATTGTCGTCCGATACGATAATCACATCCGGCTGTCTGTCCCAGAATTTATTAGAAAACAGATTATAGATTATAAAAAAATGTTGTGCATCGGAGATGAATTTTGAATCCAGGAATTCTGTGTGTACATATATGTCAGATTCGGTGCCGCGAAGTTCATATTTTGAGAACCCATCATAGACACCGTCTGCAATGAGTCTGCTCCAGGTAAATCCGAAGTCGTATGAATTGATATATAAAGCCTCTTTGATGTCAGCTTCTTCGGCGCACGAACCCGGGACAGAAATTATTGCAGGTATAATAATAAACAGGCAAATGACATAGAACTCTCTCCCCATATCACACAAACCCTCCCTGTAATAGCCCTTTATAGCAGACAATCATAATTGTATCGATATGGATTAACCATACTGCACCATATTGGATCCAAAAATTCAGATTTTGAACCAGATCTCCGGATATATTAAATAATGTTTAGATCTTAGATAACAAATTCAGGTTGAAAATCAGAGTTAAACAAAAAAAAGCAATTATTTCCTGCCTTTCCTGTTGCATTCATATATGATGTATGTATGCCGCCGCAATACTCCATTCTGACGGGAAAGCACCGATGATGTTAATCTTATTTTTGAGGAAAATCCGCCTGCATGAGCATAATGTGATCCTTCACGAGTATCCTCATATTGCAACTGGCACGGGGACCAACCAGAATTTATTTTTAACCGGCAATTAATATGTTATCTGGCTGGCTTGAAAAATGAAAAATCCTGACAGAATAAAGAACCTGCTTTATACTCTCTCATTTATAGCTCTGATATTCATTATCCTGGTTGGAATGAAGACTGCGGCATATTTTGTAAATATTATGCTTGTCTCCCTGATCCTCACTCTGCTTGGCATACCTCTCATGAGATGGCTGAAGAAGGCCGGGTTATCTGACGCACTGGCGGTTACACTGATAATCGGACTTTATATAATCTGCATCTTCGGGTTTCTCTTCCTGATATATGAATCTGCATATGTATTCGTATCGAGGCTTCCTGCTTACGAATCGCTTCTCGAAGAGAGACTGTCGCAGCTTATGGACATCATCGGCGGATTTGGTATTACCGGGGATATGATAGGCTCTGTCCTCAAACCCGACTGGAATGCAATCTCTAAGATCGCTCTTGGTGTTATTGCAGGCGGCTCGATGATTGCGATGAATCTCTTTTTCATCCTTGTTATTACCTGCTTCGCACTACTTGAAGTTCCCAAAGTATCCTCAAGACTGGTACGTGTTTATGGTGAGAATTCAGGAAAGGTGGAGAGTGTTCGAAATGTCATATCAAATATCATCAAGTGGCTCGTTGTCAAGACGAAGACCAATGTTGTTCTTGGAGCGTCATTCGGCGGTCTTCTCTATGTACTGGGGGTTGATATGGCGATATTTTGGGGTCTTATGGCGGTTATCCTGAGTTATATCCCGTATGTCGGCCTGATTATAGTTGCAATTCCTGCAATCTTCCTTGCATGGCTCCAGATCGGAATCTGGGGGGCGGTTGTGGTTATTGCCGGTATATGTGTAATTAATGCAGTGGTCGAAAATTTCGTATTCTCAAAGTTTGCGGCCGACAGTTTTCAGATACCGCCGCTGATAGTAATCGTTACACTTATTCTCTGGTCGTGGGTGCTTGGCCCGATAGGTCTCTTCCTCTCTGTTCCTTTCACCGTTATTATAATTGCCCTGCTCCATGGGAGTGAAGATACAAAATGGATCACAATTTTACTTGGATTTGATGATCCTGAAGCTGTAAAGGAATAATAGTATCTCTCTTTTTTCTCCTGCATTAAAATTAAATATGTTAAAAGAAACACTACATCATTATCAGGAGGAGTGAAAAATGGGATACCGCTGGAAGAATAAACTGGAAGTCGATGAGGCTGTTGTCGTTGTAATGAATACACTAGAAAAAAAAGGCAGCCTGAAGGAATGGCTGGTCCGCACCCTTAAACAGTCAATTGGGGATTCGGATCCTGAATTGGGCAAATATTTTTATGAAGAGATAAAGATGCATGCCCCCGCAGCGCTGAAATATTTCGAAGTTGTTGAAGGTTAACGGGCTGATATGCCGGGACACCATAGCGGTGTCTCTGCAAATCCTGAATTATATATTGTATTGCTAAAATTAGTTATTTCTCGGAGGAATTATAATTGTTCAGTCATAAAATATATCTTGGAAATCTCGATCATTCTCTTACTAAAGAGGAGATCACCGATATTTTTTCAGAATTTGGAAATATCCAGTCTGTTAAACTCAGGGCCGGTGATGGATTTGGATTCATAAAGTACAAAACCCTTGAAGGCGCCCAGAAAGCAATTGATGCAATGAACGGTAAAGAACTACACGGAAGAACCTTAAAGGTAGAGGATGCAAGACCTGTCAGGCATCATATATCGAGATATTTAAGAAAATAATTCTTGTATAGGGATCGGTCTGGAAATTTTATTATACTACCATTTTTCTGGCAAATGATGCATCGACTTTATTTTTATAGTTTCAAAATTAATAAAATTCATATCCCAATTAAAATCAGATAAAATTGAAGATATGCCCCTCTAGTCTCTCCCTTTCCTTCCCAATCTTCTCTAAAAGATCCTGGTAAACATTCGGGAAAATAAGACCCTTATTCTTCATACCTGAATAATAATCCTCTTCCTGGATCAGCATCGAAAGCCTCAGGTAATAATCGCCTATATCTGTTGAAAGTTCCGGGTACCTGGCAGACATCTCCTCAATTCTCTTTTTTGACCGTTCAGAGATGCTTTGAAATTCTGTTTTTGCCTCCTTTATGATCTCCTCAGGAAAATCAAACCCTGAAGTAATTAGATTTACAGCACGCTCCATTTGCCAGACTGCAGAATTCAGGGCGATATATTTCTGGTACTCTGCTGTAAGGGCAATTTTTTTCAGGTTCTTTGCAAAATGGTGTTTCTTAAAGATTCCTGCAATCAAATCCACGGATTTAATGAAAATACTATATTCAAAAGAATCCGGCTTAATTGTCTCCCGTGGGGGAATACTTCCTGATGTCACATCGTCCAGTTTCAGGTTAATAAAATACCTCATCTCATCAAGAACAATCTCGGAGATATATCCTTTCTCGTAAATGTCCTCATAAAAACTTCCTTCAACCATTATCAGCCGGATCCAGAGAGTTTTCCTTAAAACCTCCACATCCGGCAGAATTTTTTGGTAGAGTTCCCTGATCCCCGATTCTGCTTCAGTTATATCGTCTGAATAATCTTTCCTTATTCTTTCTGCAATTTCAGGCTCGATTCTATTATTTTCTTCGAGATTGTCAAGAATCTTGAGCCCTGCCTTTTTTGCATGAATAAGGCCGGAATAGTACTCATAAACAGCGATGTTGCTCGGCCGGTCAAGCCCCAGCCATTCAGCCAGCGGTTTTGTTGTAATTCCGTCAACAATAACGGTAAAAAGAACAACGCCCACTGTCATCATCACGATCTCGTCCCTGTAAGGCATATCCTCACGGATTGATAGTGCAAGGGCAATCGCAACGGCACCCCTGAGCCCTCCCCAGAAAAGGGCATGCTGATAGTGTAGGGGGATGTAGTTCTCTCCCTTAAAGAGATTCATTATATTTGAAAAGGTATAGACCACTGCGGCTCTTGAAATATAAACTGCAATTAATGCAGCCGGAATCAGCAGCAACAGTTCCATATCAGACCTGTATACTGCCAGGATATTGGCAGTAGTAATGCCAAGCAGCAGGAAGATCAGGCTGTTTGCAAGATATGAAGAGAAATCCTGAAATTCTGAGATTTCTTCACGGTCTTCTTTTTTAAGCCAGATTGATGTGAACCATCCTACAATCAGTCCGGCTGTAAGTACTGCAATTATTCCGGAGGCATGGAATAACGTTTCTGCAAGGAGATATGAGGAGTATGCAACAAGCATCGATATGATTGAAGATATGATTGCATTTCTCCCCGATAAGGCTATTAAACTTCCAATAGAAATGCCTGTAATAATTCCTGTGAGAATTCCGCCGGAGAAACTCCACAAGATACCTTTTGCACCGTAGACTATTGTGGATATATCAAATGTTCCTGCACCAATTATGCCGAGGACAATACTAAATACAACAATCGCCGAGGCATCATTGAATACGCTCTCACCCTCGAGAATAGTTGTAAGTCTTGCAGGTGCTCCGATATTTTTAAAGAGCCCGATGACGGATACAGGATCGGTCGCGGATATTAATGCCCCGAAGAGCATTGCAAATATCAGGGGGACCGGTGTTACGTAATCTATGAAATAACCAATTATTAATGTCGAGAAGATCAGTCCCGGGATTGCAAGAATAATTATCGGGATGAACATCTTTGTCATAAGCCTCTTGTTTATGTGAAACGCAGCTTCAAAGACAAGCGGCGGCAGAAACAGAAAAAGTATTATCTCCGGCGAGAGGATATAATCAAAAAGATGCTCAATTACTGCAATATTCGAAGATATAACCGTAATTGCAACTCCTATTGAAAAAAGGCCTATTGTATAGGGTATCTTAACCCTTTTAAAGAAAATTCCGGCAACCACTGCAATAAAAAGCAGAAGGAGAACAAGTGAGATTAAATCCCCGATTTCTGTACCTGTCATTTTTTTCTTCCAAATGATTGCTCTCAGCCTAATTATTTCGTTTCCGGCTGATAATAATTCCTGATAGTTCCGGAGTTTTATCTCTCATCCTGTCGCCCTGCCGGTCTGCATGATTACATCCGGGAGAGAGAGGTTTTTTTATCAGTTGTCTCACAATATGGAACAATGGATCCCCTGCCGTTAATTAATGTGGAATTCCAGCTGGCACTCCTCCTTCTTGTCGCGGTCGGCGGTTATCTTATCGCGGCCTGGATACACCAGTCCGCTGTAGTAGGTGAGATAATCCTGGGGCTTATTGTCGGTCCGAGTGTTCTCGGGCTGATAACCTATACGGATCTTGTAAGTGCCCTTGCCCAGATGGGGGCCATCATAATTCTTTTTGTTATCGGGTTCGATTTTCATTTCAGGGAGATTTTAAAGGGCCAGTATCTTATTATCGGAATTTGCGGGGTTTTCCTTCCATGGTTTGCAGGCTTTTTAACTGCAGATCTTCTTGGCTATTCTCCTGAAGGCTCTTTCTTCATCGGCGCTGCCCTGACTGCAACCAGTATTGCGATTACGGCAAACGTATTGAAGGAGATGGGCAAACTGCATACGAAGGTTGCAAATGCGATAATCGGCACTGCGGTTATCGATGATATCCTGGCACTTATCGTACTTTCAATTACTCTTGATTTAGTCACAGGTGCGACCTCCTTCATCGATATCGCCCTTTCTGTTGCAAGGCCGGTAATCTATATCGTCGTTGCGGCGCTTGTCGGTCTTTATATTGTCGACAGGCTTATTGAGAAGGTCGATTCATCCGAAATTGCGGTTACTTTTCCCGAATTCGTATTTTTATTCGGTCTCTGCATTGCATTCATCTACGCTCTTGCAGCTGACTTTTTTGAGTTGTCTCCCATGATCGGCTCATTCATTGCAGGTGTATCCATCAATAAGGTCTCCCTTAAGCACAGCCTGAGTATAAAGAAAGGTTCAGAGTTCCTGTATATCCCGTTTGCAGCGATATTTTTCATATCTCTTGGTATCCTCGTGGATATTCATGAAGTGACAGCAGAAATAATTCCCTTTATCATTATCCTGACAATTGTTGCAGCCCTGACCAAGTTCATCGGCTGCAGCCTGCCTGCAAGATTTACGGGTATGGACCTCCATGATTCCCTCGCAATCGGGGCAGGAATGATTCCGCGTGGTGAGATGGCGATGGTTATTGCACTTATCGGTCTTTCCATGGGATTAATCGGCCAGGATGTATTCATCTCAATCATTATGGCAAGTCTGATCTGCACCATAATTACACCGCTTTTATTGAAAGACTGGCTTTTCAGGGAGAAACATGAGTATGCGCACCAACAGGAAAAATAGTGTGGAAAATATTCTCTTAAATACCATTTCATTTTTTTCCTCCCGGGAATGTGTTTCCAGCATGGAAAAAGACCCGATATATGATTCCGGGGGTATAGTTTATCTGAAATAAAAACCTATTAATGTTGGAGACCGTTTATGGAAACCAATAAACTGTATGTCGGCAACCTGACATACTCGGTAACTGAAAAACAGTTGGAAGACTTGTTTTCTCAATATGGCGACGTAAAAAGCGTTAGAATTATTGAACGTAAAGGATTTGGATTCGTTGAGATGGGATCAGCTGAAGAGGCTGAGAAGGCTATGGCCGCCCTTAATGAAACAGAGTATGAAGGACGCACAATGCGGATTGATGAAGCCCGCCCTCCGCGTCCGAGAAGCGATTTCAACAGAAGATACTAATTCTTCAGTTAATCTCATTTTTTGTTTATTTTATTCCATGCCGAAGGTTAATTACACAGTTTCACTAGTGTGAAATCCGGCAATAATATGCTGTTTCAAACCGATATTATTGTGTGACCTCCAAGAGGTATCCTGTAGTTCTTGTTCATGGCTGGAAGAGCGGCCCGGAGATTTGGAGAGAACTTACGAAAAGACTGGAGAAAGAGTCCATACCTTACTGGAACTTTAGTTTTACCGGAATGGAGGAATCCGACCCTGTCACTATCGCTTTGGCTCTTAAGGATTATATCCGGAGTGCCCGGCAGAGGATGGATTATTATGATTATATTGATATTATATGCCACTCAACCGGTGGTTTTATCGTCAGATACCTGCTTGAGGTGATCGACGGTGAATTACGGGAAGAGAAAGTGCGTTTTTTTGTCGGTATCGGGCCTGCAAATAACGGCTCAGCTATGGCTGAACTTTTCAATGATCCTGAGCACGGACCTGCTATACTCAGCAGCCTGGCAGGACTTTTCGTGCCGAAGAGGTACGATCCCGCAGAAGATGCAATAGTCCAGGGTCTAAGACCAAAAAGCAGGGAGACTTCCGAGATACTGGCCTCCGGTTTTCGTGATGATATAAATTACAGGGTTATCGTATCATCAAATAATGAGTGTAATCCCGGGTTCTTTCCCCCATTCAATGGTAAAACATGGGTTTATACAAAAAAAGGCTCATGGGAGATGACATTTCTGGGGGACGGTGTTGTCGCACATATCGATTCTTTCGTACAGGGAGCGGGAGTTGACGTGCTTCCCGGAGATAGGGAACAGTTCATATCAGGACCGTTTTTATACTGCCACATCCTGCTCCCAAAAAATAAAGAGGTAATTGACAGAATTTTGGAATACCTCACCGATTCAAAGACCCAACCGCAGTTTTTCTGCTGAATTATCTGGTGCTTTTTTCAATATCGCTGATAAGTCCGGCAAGAGCCTTCTTTTTTGCAGGGTTGGTTTCCTTTATTATTGCCACAGAAATTACAGGAATGATCGCTTTTCCTCTTTCATTCAGGGCCATCCTTGCCTTTTCCGCGATCTCTTCATCCTGATCGAAGAAGGCATGTATCAATGGGCGGACGGAACTGATGTCATCGATACCTGCAATTACCTTTACTGCTCCCATCCTGTTCTCCGGGTCGGGGTCCTCAAGCAGTTGTGAAAGCAGATCTATTGCATCCAAACCCTTAATTTCCAGTTTCTTCCACTGTTTACCTTTTACAAGGGATAATATCTCATCCTCCCTCGAAATCTCCCTTATAAGATATTTGAGGACCTCCCGTCTTGCCGGATTTCTGGTGTTTTCAGATATCTTTTCAAGTAACGGGATCGCTGCTCCTCCGGTATTCAGGATTCCCTGCCTTGCAATAGCAGCGATCTTTTCATCATTGTCGAACAGTAACTCTGCCATGGGAGAAACTGACTCTTCTCCACCGATCCTTACAATTGCAGAGACAATCTCTCTTTTTGTTCCGGGATCGGCTGAATCTGTTCTTTCAGAGAGGTATTTTATCGCGGCAGGGCCTGCTCCTGAAATTTTTTCCCAGTTGCCGGTCTTTATCGAGTTCAGGATAATATCTTTACTGCCAATCTCATCTATCAGTGATTCTAGCTCTTCACGATGACCAGGGTCTTTCTCCATTGATGCTATCTCATTAATGGCAGGTATTGCAGCCTTTCCCATCTCCAGAAGTCCTTCACGGGCGATATGTGATATATCTCCGTCAATATCGAAAATTGCCTTTGAAAGCGGCAGTATGATTTCTTTTCCGCCGATCTTTATCATCGTCTTCAGTGCCATGACTCTTTTATCTGAGTAAGGATTGGTGATTATGAGTGACAGAGGTTCGATAGCATAAGAACCCAGTTTCTCAAGTTGATCCCACCTGCTTTTTGCTGCCATAAACCAGGCAAGGTCATTTTTATCACTTATTTTTACACCCGTTTTTTCAAGGGTGTCTGCAATCCTTTCCCTGAAGAGATCACTGCTGCCGCCTTTCAATTCTTTGAGAAGGACTGGTATTGCTTTATCACCATACATCGCCAGCGATTTTGACGCAAGCTCTGCCAGGGCGTCTTCAGAATAATTGAATACCGAGATCAGGGGGCCGATTGCCTTTTCATCCCTGATCTTTCCAAGAAGGCGGACTGCAAGAGCCTTGACGCCCGGGTCCTTGTCCGCCAGGGCGAAGTGGAGAGCATCGGGAATCCTTTTATCACTGGTGTCTTTGGTAAATGCCAGTATGAGTGCCTTCTTTACTTCAGGGTTCTTTTCACTCCGTATCCTGTCGTATACTGCATTAATTGCCTCCTCGTCCCTGCTTTTCAGGATTGTTCCTGCAATGACAACCCTCATCTCAGTCTTTCCGTAGTTTAGTGTTCTTATCATACCCCGGATTCCGGGCTTTCCAATTTTTATCAGGAGACTCGCAACCTCTTTCTGGAACTCAGGCTCGGAATTGCTCATAAAATTCATAAGCGGTTCGACTGCCGGTTCGCCGGTCTTAACAATATTTTCCGCAGAAGCGAATTTTACCTGTGTATCTTTGCTCTTTAATCCTATGATTAGCCGTGAGACTTCCATTGCGACTTTCTTCTTGAGGGCAAGCTCCTTTTTGATAAGTTCGTCAATCTCATTCTGGGTGAGCTGTTTCTTGATATCCTTGGCTGCATTTTCATCCTTGTCGGAGGAAGCCCTGTTGATAAGATCATCGATCTCCTCCTGCGAGAGCTTCTTACCAAGCAGTTTTGTTGTGTTTTTATTGCTTACATATGCTGAACGATGGATGAGCTCGTCGATCTCTTCCTGCGAGAGCCTGTTTCCAAGTATCTTTGCGGTGTCTCTTTTCTGTTTTGATGAGAGTTCCCTGATGAGTCCGCTGATCTCATCCTGCGATAGTTTTCTTCCGAGTATCTCCATTGCCGCTGCGTCGTCTGTACTTATCAGGCGGTCCAGCAGCCGGTCTATCTCGTTTAAGGAAAGTTTTCTCTTCAGCAGGTCGGCGGTCTCCCTGCTGTACTCGCGAATTTTCTCTTTCTCCGCTTTAACTTCACGTGTCCTGTATACTTCAAGGATCTCTGCTGCATTTCTCCTGACCTCTTCATCATCGTCAGAGAGAAATCTTTTCACGACCGGGATGATCTTTAAATCCTTTAACCTGGAGAGAACGCTGAGCATGCCAAGCTTCTCCATCTTTGTTCCCTGTATGCTGACTCTCTGGATCTCATTCATCAGAAATATGAACATGAAATTGCTGATTTGAACGAGTGAGTCCATTGCCTGTGCCCTGACAGGATTGTCAGGATCATTCAGGGCCTTTGTTGCAAACGGTATTCCGGAAGGATCACCTATTCCGCCAAGGGCCATAAGGGATGCAATACGTACACCCATTTCATAGTGTGTGATCAGATTTTCCAGAAACGGGAGGGCGATATTGCCCATCTTTGCTACTGATTCCGAGCACTCGTTACGGACGATCTCATCAGGATCTGCAAAGTGCCTCACAAGTACGGGCAGTGTACCTTTATCCCGGATCTTGCCAAGAGAATATGCGGATGCCTTTCTTACCTGACTGTGCTCATCCTCTATCGTTTCAACGAGCGGTTCGATCGCCTCAGCAGCGTAAAGATCTCCTAGTGCTTCTATGGCAGCGGTTTTTACATTCTCCGACTCATCCTTTATAAGGAGAACCAGGACCGGAACTGATTTTTTTCCATGGCCTTTCAGGGTTTCAACCGCTGCGATTCTTATGATATCGTCTTCATCAGAGAGTGCACCCGAGAGCCTCTGTGCCATTTCATGATTGTAGCTGTTTGAGATAAGTGCATTGTACCAGTATTCTTTCGTATTATATGCCCGGATTTCTTCTTCTTTTACTGAAACCCCATCTTTCTTCTTTCCGGCCTTCTCATCTTCACGGCTGAAGTAATCTATCGCCTCGTTTATACCAACCCTGATCGCAGGTGATGAGCTGTTTTTTGCCTTAACAAGTGCATCATATGCAGGAGTCCCGATCGAATATAATATTTTAATTGTATCATTCCTGATATCCGGGTCATTATCTCCAAGATTTTCGATCAAAAATGGCAGGGCCTTTTCCCCCATCAGCTCAACTTCCCTGAAATCTCCACGGAGCATCAGTGACTTCACCTTTTGATATCCGTTTTCAGGAATCCATCCCGCCTTTTTCAGGGCCCATGAAGCCTCTACGCGGATGTCATAATCGGAATCGTCCATTGCGGCGACAAGATAATTGAGAAACTCTTTATCTCCGGTATCGGCAATTGCATCTGTCGCCGCAAGCCTGACACTTTTTTCCGGGTCGTCCAACAGTGATAACAGTAAGGTCCGGGAAATTTTCCCTTCTATTCCCGTAAGAATACCTGCAATTTGTACACGGTCACCTGAATCTCCTGTTTCCAGCCCGAAACTGATTGCATCAAGTGCCGGAGTTCCGATCCTGCCAAGTTCCTTCCAGTTATCTTCGGCAAGAAAATAAAACGACATCTCCACAGGATTTTTGGAACTCCATTTGAGTTTTTTAAGTGATTCTGCAGCCTGTCTCCGGACTTCACGATCGTCATCCCGGAGAAGATAAAGGAGCATGTTGATTGCCCCGGTTGTCGGGCGGGGAATATATCCGATAGATACAGCGGCTCCTTTTCTTGCTTCAGGTTCACCATCCTTTATGTTCTTCGAAAGTGGAGCCGTGATGTTAACTCCGTTTCCTGCAATATACCCTATGGTTCTTGCTGCACCGTCCCGTGCATTTTCCCTGCCCGAGACGAGCAGTTTCATAAAGGTATCGATATCCTCACTGCTGAAAGAACCTAAAACCTCCGCTGCTCCATCCCGGACTTCAGGGCTTTCGCTGTTGAGGGCATTTAAAAGCTGCATTGATGCAGATCTTCCGATCTTTTTCAACCCTTCAATCGCATTTCTTCGTTTTTTATTGTTTCCTGAACCCAGCAGTTCAAGAAAAATATCGATCTCTTTGCTCACGGCTTAAATGGTTTATATGCAATAGTTCACAATATACCTTCTGATATCGGTATACGGTCTCTATTTTCTCAATCGCGGCGCTTCAACAATAATTTTAATGATTTATAGAAATATTGGTAAATTTTAGTTTTTATATTTTTTGCATTTTAAAAAAACTGTCCTTTCTAATCAGGAACGATTATTAATTACCATTTTAAATATTTCATCAGCAGATGGATTTTTTTCAGATTACAAACAGCATTGTCATACTTTTCATAATGATAGCGATAGGATATGCTTCATTTAAGATGAAGGTTATCGACAGGGAGGGTGCCAGTGGTCTTTCCAGCTTTCTTGTCAATATCTCGCTGCCCTGTCTCATTATAGTCTCCATGCAGATTCCCCTGAACGGAGATAGTTTTGGGAGTACTATGCAGATGTTTGCTATTGCGGCGGTTTATTACCTGATCTCTTTTGCTTTTGCATTTACATTTCCGCGATTCCTCTCTAAGGATGAACATGAAACCGGCGTAATGAAGTTCATGCTCGTCTTCTCGAATCTCGGATTTATGGGAATCCCGGTTACCGCCGCAATATTCGGCAATGAGGCGGTATTCTATACATCCCTGGTGATGCTGCCTTTCGGTCTTTTGGTCTTCTCCGCAGGAATCCTCATGCTCCGGCCGGATATGGGAAGATCCTTAAACCCCAAACTACTGCTGAATTCGGGGATTCTCTCGTCGATTATCGGCCTGGTCTTTTTCTTTTCAGGATTCGTAATTCCATCGCCTGTTATAGATGTGCTTGCAATCCTTGGTGACCTGACGACCCCTCTGGCAATGGTGGTTGTGGGTGCTCTGCTTGCCACACTTCCAATATCAGGGATGTTTAGAGATCCAAGAATCTATTTTATCAGTTTCCTGAGGCTGATAGCAATCCCGTTTGTGGTGTTCCTCGTCCTGACACCTTTCGTTGAAGATGTACTCTTCATCGGCATTGCGGTCCTTCTTGCCTCAATGCCTGTTGCAGCTAATTCCGTTCTGCTCGCAGAGGAGTATGAGGTTGACTCAACTCTCGCATCGAAAGGCGTTTTTATCTCGACACTTCTCAGCCTGGTGACCGTGCCGCTGATGGCTTTTTTGCTGATTTCGGTTTGAATTCTCTTTGTAAAGGGAGGGGGAGGTTTCCCCATCCCTTCAACCCACCCCCTCATGGTGATAAGTCGCAAAGGGGACGGGCCAGCGTCCCCTTTTGCTCCACTTCTTCCCTCGGTTACTACCAATATCCACTTCCTTTTTCCTTCCCGGCCGAGGCTACCCGGAGGGTAGCGTCCAGGCTGGGTTATCGCGACAGCGCAAAGCCCTGAGGTCAGGGCGTTTCGCGAAGCGAATTGCGCAGGGGTTGTCTAATGAATAAACTCCTTTTATCAATCCAGAGATGTTGTCAGAAGCAGTTTTATGTTAAATCTGCAATATCATAGCAAAAGCACTTAATTAGTGGTAATTTATTTTTTATTATGAAATGGGTTTACAAAATAACTTATCCTAATGGTAAAATTTACATTGGAAAGGATCTTACTGGAACTTTTACCTACTTCGGAAGTCCAAATAGCGAACTTGTAGTACAGGATTTTTCCGATGAAGAAAGGAGGGATATTACTATTAGAAGAGAAATTCTCTGGCAATCTGAAACTGCATCTGATAAAGACGTAAATAAAAAGGAAGTTGATTTCATCCGTGAATTTCAATCGAATGATCCGTCTTAGGGCCATAACCGATGGCCAAAAATGCGGAGATCAATTTGAGATGTTTTCAAAACGAAAGAAAATTAATACTAAACCCCAATTATCTTTCAATGGATCCCCTGGTCGTCTTAATTCTAACATTGATCCTGATAACTGTCCTTGCCTTTTCAAGAAGGGTGCCTGCATTTCTTGTTCTTATTACAGGGGCGATATTCCTGGGTTTAATCGCCGGTTTTAATCCTGATCAGGTGCTGAAATGGACGGCGGAGGGGATGGGGGAGATCTTCTCTTCATTTGCCATTGTAATCCTGTCCGGGATGGTTATCGCAAGACTGCTCCTTGACCAGAGGCTTTTAGATGTGATAGTCTCCGGAATATCCGGCCGGATAAAAACTCCTGCTGCAGGGGCCGGGATTATCGGGTTTATTCTTTCTGTTCCTACGACCTGCTGCATCACGACCTATCTTATGATCGCTCCCGCTTTTAAAGGTCAGGGAGACGAATCTTCCGGGTCGAACAAACCTCTCTATCTTGTCGCAATAGGGAGCATCATATCATATGTTCTGATCTTTCCCACTCCTGCGACGATGCCTCTTCTCTCAAATCTCGGAGGCGGATGTCCTGCATATTTATTCAATGCCGTCACAATTCCTCTTTCTCTTGCCATTCTGGCGATTGTCATCCTCCTTTCAGGATTTTGGTATGGTAAGGGGTTCAGTTCCCCTGAAACCGGGGAAAAGAGGGTTAGTGAATATCCGCTGAAGACCCATCTTCGTGCATGGACTCCTTTCATTGCAATCATTGGCGCAGTCCCGGTAGGGGTCTTTCTGCTTCAGCTCTCTCATCTTGGCCTGGTCCAGTTTATTATGCTTGCAGGTCTGATCTCCACTCTCGCGTTTGCACCACGCGATATCAGGATGAAGGGATTTTCTGCCGGAGCAAAATCCGCCGGACTAATTCTTTTTGATTTCTGTTCAGCGGGAGCGATAGGTAAAGTCATTATTGGTTCGGGACTTGCAGGAGGGATCGTGGACTCGCTGATCCCCGTTGTGCCTGTTATTATGGTGCCTTTTATCATTGCCGCCGTATTTGCCACAGCACAGGGTTCAAGGGTTGTGACTGCGGTAATAGCATCCCAGATAATCGGGACAACGGAGATAATACAGCAGGTACACCCGCTCCCCCTGATACTTATGGTCTCGGCGGGAACATGCTTCATCCCGTATCTGACGGACCCGTATTTCTGGCTGATCCAGAGAACCACGGGCGACGATATTGGCACTGTTCTCAGGAATTATACGCTGCCTCTTGCATTCTGCGGATTGATTATGCTCTCTGCAGCAATATTTCTTTCAATGACCTTTTATCCGGATCCGATGATATAGGCGGTATTTATAGGTACCTTTCGAAACCCCGGGCGACCTTTGGTCACCTGTGAGGATATATTAGCTAAAATGTAAAGTTCTGAATTGAGAGTTTTGAAAAAATTTATGAAATAAAAAAGATTAGGGCAATCCTATCGACTTTGCCCTGCATCTCTGCCACACGACACGGCCGACGACCTTGTAGGTCTGTTCGAGTTCGTCGAAGTTTGGAATTCCCTTCTCTTTGAGAAGTTTGATTCCTGCATCCATGCACTCCCCGCCAAGGAGTGTTCCGATAACCGGGTTTGTTGTCTTCTCGGAGAAGTTTGCAATTGCCTGTGCGAAGACTTCGGAATCGAGAACAAGGTTAGGGAACCCGATTACGAATGCAATGTCCCACTGGTCGGAGTTTCTTGCGAGGACATCGAAGACCTGACTAAAGCGCTTTTCAGACGCATCGCCGAGAAGGTCGAGTGGGTTTGCATGACTCCAATAGTCAGGCAGGAATGTGTTGAGTTCGTCCAGTATCTCTGTTGGAAGGTCGATAATATTGATACCGTACATATCCGCATAGTCTGAGGATAATACAGCGAAACCACCGGCATTTGTAATGACAATGGCCCTTGTTCCTTTGAGCTCATCTGTGGGTGAAGCAGGTGCTGCAAGGAGTTCCGCTGCCTCGAATGCACCTCTGAGTGCCCTTACAGGTATAACTCCCGCACGGCGGAAGGCTTCCATGTAGACCTCATATGATCCTGATAGTGATCCCGTGTGTGAAGATGCAGCCTCCTGACCCTTTGCAGATGAACCTGACTTGATTGCGACGACAGGCTTCTTCTTTGAAACCTCGGATACGACCTCCATGAATTCACGTCCGTCGGTCAGCTGCTCGACATAGAGAATTACTGCCTTGGTGTTCCTGTCCTGTTCGACGAATCTAAGGTAGTCGATGAAATCGAGATCCGACTGGTTACCTACGGAGAAAACCGCTGAGAATCCGATGTCATGCTTCAGACTCCAGTCGACGACTGTATTGATGATTGCACCGCTCTGCGAGATGAACGCGATTCCGCCCGGGTTCGGAGACTGGTGGACATATGTCGTATCAAGTCCGCGTGGGGGAACGATCAGGCCAAGGCAGTTAGGTCCTACGATCCTGATATTGTAGCTTCTGGCGATCTCGAGCATCCTGTTTTCAAGGGCTTTTCCATCCGGCCCGGTCTCCTTGAACCCTGCCGTGATAACAACCACCAGCGGTATCCCCTTCTCACCGCACTCCTGCATGACCTTTGGAACCTGAAGGGCCGGAACCGTGATAACGGCAAGATCTACGGGATTTGGTATTGCACTAACAGTAGGGTATGCTTTCAGTCCCTGGACCTCTCCCCTTTTGTTGTTTACAGGATAGATCTGTCCGGGGAAGTGGAGAAGGTTGTGCATAACCGCGTATCCCATCTTCTTGGGATCGGATGAAGCACCGATTACCGCTACTGACCGCGGGTTGAAGTATTCGGGCGGAACTGGTCTTCTCTCTGCCCTTTTCTCGGGTTTGTAGTCATCGTCTATGATAACCCTTGCATCAACGGCACAGGCCCCCTCTTCATAGAGGCGGAGAGGGTTGATGTCAAACTCCTTCACATTGGCATTTTCTTCGAAGAATCTTGCTACGTTTTTAATAATCTCGACAAGAGTCTCCTCGTCCTTCGGCTTCATACCACGGTAGCCTGAGATCAGCGGGTAGGCGTTGATCTCGGTTATCATTGTCCTGATATCCTCTTCGTTTACCGGCAGGATGCGAAGTGTAACATCCTTCATAAGCTCGACAAGCGTTCCTCCCATTCCGAATGTGATTACCTTGCCGAAAGCGGGATCTGTTTTTCCGCCGAGGATAAGTTCGAGACCGGGCTTTGCCATCTCTTCAACGATTATTCCCTCGATTACGGCTTCGGGATTGTATGCCTTTACAGATTCGACGATCTTGTTATATGCGTCCCTTGCGTCATCCTTTCCGGTGACTCCAACGACAACGCCGCCTGCATCGCTCTTGTGAATAATCTGGGGCGATATGATCTTCATTACGACCGGAAACCCGATTCCCGCACCGACTTTCGCGGCTTCTTCCGCACTTTTCACTATCTCGAATTTTGGAGCAGGAACTCCAAACTCTCTTAGAAGCTGGTAACCCTCAGCCTCGCTTAACATTCTTTCTGACATAGATCTGCCTCCTCGTTTGATCCTGTTATCTGAAAGAGTTCGATCTCTTTCCCTGGATACAGGTTGAAAAATCTGATTGGTAAAATTGATGGAAAATTATGTTCCAGTCATTTGTATCTCTAGGTTTCATGCTCTTTGATTTAAAGGATTAGGGTTTAATTTTGGTAGATTTTTCGTAAATCCAGTCTTAAATCCGGGAGATTCAAAAGGAATTTCGGGGTAATTTCTTAAAAACAAGGTTTTCTGTAATTATTAATTTTGCATTATACAATATCTACTGATCTATATAAACTGAGTGGTGCATGCGCATTGTCTGGCCTTTCATATCCCTGTTGCCGGGGGCCTGGCCCCTGCCACTCTCCTCCGGCAGGCATTCCTCCGCCGCTCATTCCCATACCTGTCGTGGATGAGTCTTTATATGTCACGGCATTTGATACGGTGAATGTAGTGACCTGTGTGCCCGGGTATATGTTCCGCCGGAATAGAGGCCGTCGGTTGCGGTGTGCTCCCGTCGGTTTCTGCACCGGCTCCTCCTGGTGTTATGGTATTCCCTTTAAGGAAGATGTATATAGATCCGGATTCGTCCCAGTCCGTATTGAGATCTGAATCCTTGTATTCCACTTCTATTGTGCTGAGCATCATTGCAGTTGTCGTCCCGGATGATACTGCCGGACTGCCCGCTGCAACAGACCTTCCCGACCTGTCAGAATTTACGCATCCGGCAGAAGCAGGAACAACGGCAGTCGCAATTAAAATTTCCGGGATTATCATTGTTATTTTTTTCATTTCGTTATTCTCCTCCTGTGTTTTATGGTCAAATATTCAGGTCTCCCCTGCCGGTAAAATGAAACGGCAATAAAAAGAGAGGGTATGGATAATTTTTATCCTGAAATTTCTGAATTATTTCTTAATCAATAGCGATATTTGACTCAATATACAGGGGTTTTCCAGTCGAATTACTTTCGATCTCTTCAAGTGAGAGCCCTTTGGTCTCAATTCCGAACAGGACAGTCACTATTATTCCTACCAGGCAGACAACCGCAATTATCACCAGTGTCGTATGCAATCCCACGCCTGCCTGGAGGACGGGCAGAAGGAATATGCCGGTTGCTGCACCTAATTTTGCGGTGGATGCAGCAAAACCATGCCCTGTGGCCCTGATTGAGGTGGGAAAGATCTCTGCCGGAATTATAAATGTAGTTGCATTCGGCCCCATGTTCATGAGCAGATTAAATACAATGAATCCTGTCATGATCAAAAGAAGGGCTGAAGGGCCGAATGAGGTTGTGGCCAGTATCAAAAGCCCCGCGATCATCCCTGAAAAACCGATTATCTGAAGTTTGATTCTGCCGACTCTTTCAACGAGAATGATATTCAGGAGGAACCCCAATATCAGGAAAATATCCAGAAATGCGGCACCTTCTGTCTCAAGAAAATCGATTGCAATGGTGGTCAGCCCCTCCGTCCCCGAACCCATCATGGCTCCTATCAGTAACGGCGTGAATACGCCTATTCCATAGGTGGCAATATCCATGCTGAACCAGGGTACTGAGGCGAGAATTGTCCTTTTTATATATTTCCTTGAGAAGAGTACCCCGTACCCGCGGGGCTCTTTGCATTCATACTTTTCATAATACTTTTTCTCCTGACTGATGATATCATCGATCTCCGGGCTTTTTGCAGGCATAAGCTGTTTTACAACTTCTGCCGCTTTTATGGTCTGCCCGTGTTCTATATACCACCTGGGGCTTTCAGGCACTTTGAGGCGGAAGATGAGAATTATAATAGCCGGTACGCATCCTGCAAGGAGCATGAGCCTCCAGGCTATAACATCCGGATAAATGAGCAGAATCAAAAGCCCCACTCCGGCAGCGGTGAACATCCCGAGTGCCTGAAATGAGAAAGCACCGATAAGCATCCTGCCCCTGTTTTTCGCCGGCATGAATTCAGAGACATAGCTTGCACATATAGGGTAATCAGCACCTATGCCAATTCCAAGAAGCAATCTGAATATGACCAGTGAGAGCACGTCCCATGCCATTGCTGTCATTATCGAGAAGAACAGGAAAAATATGAGGTCTATTATATAGATCGCCTTTCGTCCCCATTTATCTGTTATTCTCCCTCCGATTGCAGCTCCAAATACTGCACCAATCACAGCGGCAGCACCGATCATTCCGGTCATTACCGGGCCGGGGCTGAACTGTGTGATTACCAGGGGAAGTGCGATAGATATTACAAAAAGGTCAAACCCGTCAAGGAAAATTCCCATCGAGGATAGGAACCAGATCTTCCAGTGCAGAGGTGTCATCTCCGCTTCATCGAGTTTCTTGTAAAGGAACTTCCGGGGATGATTGTTTTGATTGCAGTATTCAGCCAAAATAATGCCTCTTTCAATATTTTCCAGCTTTCTGCCGGGCTTACTGACTCTCAAAGAGTGTCTTTCTTTTGATAATTAGTTTGAAAGAGCAGATTAACATTATGGAATTTGTTGTATTATCAAGATCACGGAGCAATGAATAAATATTGCCGGATTGTATATCAACAAAAAGAAGAGGGAGAGGCAGGAGAATGGAGCCGGAGATTAACCGTAATTATCCCGGATCCGGAATAGAGATCCCGGACGGAGAACAGTACAGTCTTGCAAAGATCGTATCTATCTGGGCTATTGCCACCGCACCGATGACTTTTTTTGCCTTCGTTCTGACACCTGCTGTAATTGACTGGTTGAGTATTCCCGATAGTGTTCCGTCATTCCTTGTATTCTGGCCGTTTATGATCGTCGGCCTCGTCTGGCAGTTTGTTCTGTCTCTCATAATTATCCGTAAAGAGACCGGCTGCCTGAACTGGCAGACGATGAAGAGGAGGATGTGGTACGTGAAGCCCTGCGATCCCGTTACCGGGGAGCACAAATGGAGCCTGTTAATCTGGGTGGTTCCCTTCGTCGGACTGAGCCTTTTCCTCCAGGTCGTCCCGATGCCCGACGTCCCTGGCACTATCTTTCCCTTCCTGAAAACACTTCCGCACTACAACCTCGGGGCGGTAATGACTCCCGAATTCCAGGGGGTCTGGCTGATACTGGGCCTTACACTTTTGACGATACCGTTCAACTATTTCCTTGGCGAGGAGTTCCTCTTCCGCGGGATACTTCTCCCGAAGATGAACGGCGTTTTCGGGAAGTGGGACTGGTTCTTCAACGGCATATTTTTCGCATTATATCATCTTCACAAGCCGCTTGGAATTCTGAGCCAGGCTGTATTTTCAGGATTTATGCTCAGCTACCCTTCGAAGCGTTTCAGGAGCAACTGGATGGCCGTAATAGTTCACGGCATCGAGGCCCCGATCTCGATTTTTATTGTTCTGGGAGTTATTCTGGGGTAAGTGATGATAATGCTTCGATTTTTTATTAGTCCCTGTTTTTATCCTTAAATACCTGTATCCATTGCTGAATTATAATTTATAGGAGTATACACACTCAGATCCCAAGGATGATTGTTATTGAGAAGATGTAGAATGCGTTGATGAACGATTCTCCGATCAGGACCCCTGCAAGGCATTTCCTTAACTTGATCTTGAGCGACGCACTGACATATATTATGAGATCCGTATGGGTGAACGGGCAGACGCTCCATCCGGCTATGACCGGGATTTCCCGTTTTCTGAAGAGGTTCCTGATCCATGCAATCTCTTTCGGGTATTTCTTCTCGAAATATTCGCCGAGCCTGAGGTAGCCTGAATAGCGGTAGACGAGTGTTGCTGATACAAGGAATCCTGCAATATTAACAAAAAATACCGTCACCGGTTCAAAGATCAGGATTCCTGCGATCAAAACCGGAGTGGAGGGGAGGAGTGTAAGCCCTCTCAGTGATAGCAGGATAAAGTATGCCAGAAGGGCAGGGATGTAAAAATTTTTGGCGAAATCACCAAGCCTTGAAAGATCGAACAGCCCCGGATCGAGATAGTAAACGGAAAGGATCAGGATCACGACAGTAATCCATATCGCAAGCACGATCTTTTGTCTGATGCTGAAGTGCTCTTTCATAAATCTCCCTGTCGGTTATACTGCCCGCAGGTATCAGGGGGGCTGCATGTGCACCTTTTATTCATATAGATAAGGTCTGCAAACCTGTTGATCCCGAATTTTGTGCGGATGCAGCAGTTATCCGGGTCCCCGATATCGTAGAAGACGAAGAAGAGATTATCTTTCCTGTTCTCCGTGCCGAACTTCTCCTCAAAAGCCGTAATGAAATCCCCTGTATTGTTAAGGCCATATATGTCCGCAAAATCCTCTTTTGAAAAGGCCTGAAATCCTATCTCATGCCCTTCGCTTCCTGCAAGCCTTATCAGTGTGTCGCCGTAGAACTGCATACCGGCCGGTGTTGAGAATATTATTAGCAGTGAAACAAGGGTGGTTGCAATAACGACTGCTATTGCAACGATTATCTCTTCGTGGGTAATCTTTGAGTTGTGCATCGTATCTGCCCTTAATTGATCTAATTTCGTCTATCCGGGTTAATACAGCTGTACCTTATTTTGAACCGTATTTTGTGATTCAGCTTAAGCCCCGTCGTTCATGTTTTTCTCTGACGGAGATGATCTTTCCTGAGGGCTGATATATTTTATTTCGATCTTTTTTCCGGTAAGCACCGGAATTTAAAAAGAGCAGGGGATATTTTGGGGAGACAGGGATTTTGTAATCCCTTTTAATATTTGTAAACCGCCTCATGGTCGCCGGGTAGTTTTTTCCACATCCTGTCCGCGAGGATTACAATAACTGCTCCTATGTTCACAAGTGCACAGAATACCAGGTAATACGGTCCGGTTATTGCCGCTGGGATGAGGAGCACCGTTGCGGTGGTGTTTACGGACGTGTGGAAGAAGGTTGTCATCAGGAGGCTGCCCTTTGTATGATTGTAGATCCAGGTAAAGAGAAAGGTGACACCGATGTTGAAATAGAATCTCTCGATGAATCCGCCCATCCCGTTTCCGTATACGCCGTTTAAGTGGAGCGGGAGGTGCCAGATAGTCCATATTATCCCGAGGAGGAGGGTTCCCACAAGCGGGGAGTAGAGATACTGGAGTCTCGGGAGTGCAAAACCTCTCCACCCGATCTCTTCTCTTAACGGCCCCCTGACAAGGGTCACGTAACCCAAGGCGATGATTACCGATGATGCGACTCCTAAGGAGATCTCCGGGATTATCCCGGTTAAGGGATTTCCGGTGATCACCGAGCAGATGATCATGGTTACGTACATTATGACCGGGATGAGGGCCAGGGCCGCTACATACCATTTCCAGCCGGTCTTCCAGATATAGAGTCTCTTTAAAAGATTCCTGATTCCTTCGCGGTTCGCCAGCCCCCCGCTGATAATATAGGCCGCGATTGCGGAATTGACGATCACGAGCAGAAGCAGCGGAAAGGAGGCCGCATCCGGACTGATCCCGAGATATAATATGATAGAGGTGGCGGTTACGACAAATGCGATTGAAAAGACAGTCCACCGCATCTGTGAATCGGTCTCCACCTTCTCCGGCTTTATTATGCGGGAGAGGATTATTGCGGCAAATGCAGGCCCTGTTCCTCCGATGCCCATCGCCAGGATGAAAGTCGCCGGGTCGTTTATGGTGTAGAAGAACGGTATGCAGAATACCGCCCATGTAATGGCGAATGCCAGTACGAAATACGATATTAACTGGTATTTTTTGATTAATTGACAGACGGAAGACACCGGGGGCACCTCATTTGAATTACTGGATAATTCATTTATAAACGATTACTATTGTAAAAGGTTTTGTTTCATTGACTTTATCCGGTTTTTCTCCGCCATCAGCCGAAAAAAGTAAAAAAAAGGAGCCGGCGGGATGCCCGTAAATCCCGAATGCGACCTATCGCGATCGGGGGAGGGTTGAAGGGAGGAGAGCTTCACTGTTTTGATTCGGAAATCGATTATTGCAAATATCAGGATGATAATAAGATAATTATCGATTTATATGCCGGATTATTCTGACAGGATTAAGCAATTACTATCTGATGATTTGTTCATTATTTCAATGCATGCCAGGGTCAGGATGTTTGAGAGGAATATCTCCACTGATGACCTGGTTATTTTATTGAAGAAAGGAGAGATTATTGAAGAATATCCTGATGATCAGCCATGCCCTTCTGTATTGATGCTTGGTTATATTAATAATCAGCCATATCATTTAGTAGTGGGAATCTGTGAAGATCATCTCAGGATAATTACGGCATATGAACCTGATGAATCTCACTGGATTGAATATAAGATAAGGAGGAAGATCGAATGATTCCTGAAAGATGCAGTTATTGTAAGGGGAACCTGAAAGAAGGAAAGACCGAATTCATGGTAAGAGTTGGTGAAGAGGTCATAATAATCAAGGAGATTCCGGCTTATATCTGCGACCAGTGTGGGGAGGTATTTTTCACTCCCGAGATCTCCAGGAAGATCGATAAGATTATGGAAGATGTTCATAAAGGCAGGATCTGCTGTAAACCTGTTGCGGCAGGCGAGATCGAGCTTGTTGTCTGAGTGACTAAAGTATATTCGAAAATTGAAATATTATCTCCACTTTTTTACTGGCAATTTCTTATCCACCATACATTTTTTTAGGAGCCGGAGGGATGCTTGTCCATCCCGGACGGCGACCTGTCGCTATCGGGGGAGGGTTGAAGGGGGGGAAACTCCCCTCGCTTTTCATGAATGTGAAAACCAAACCCCAAAAAACCGCAATTTGGGCTTATTTTCGCCTCTTTTGGGAAGATTAAATCTCCTGATAATAAGATCCCCAAATCAGCCTTCACAGACCAATCAGCCAACGGATCATGAAGATATAACGGCACGTCATTGCCCCATTTTTT
>JAFGKW010000005.1 GCA_016928355.1 Methanomicrobiaceae archaeon | reverse complement strand
TACTCGACGACTGTGCAGCATTTCCAATCGGGTCGAAGGTCATGGTGGCAAGCACAGACATGCTCCATGAGAGCACCGATTTCCCTGAAGGAATGACCGGTCGCCAGATCGGGTGGATGTCTGCTGCGGTGACGATATCCGATATCGCCTCATCAGGTGCAACCCCGCTTTTTATTCTCATTGCAGTCGGTCTTGACCGCCCCGACAGGCTAAAAGAAATAATGGAGGGTGCAAGTGAATGCTGTGAATACTATGGGACAGAGATCCTCGGCGGAGATATAGATTCCCACCAGGAATTAACCATAGTTACAACCGGCTTTGGAGTTACAGATCCCGATGCCCATATTACCCGGAAGGGCTGTAGAGCGGGAGATTCAGTATATATCCTCGGCCATCCCGGCGAAGCGCAGGCCGCTCTTGACGGAGATGAAAGGTACCGGCTGTCTCTTATCGAGCCCCGTCCTTTCGTATCCGAAGCGGTGATAATCGCAAAGACGGGTGCATCTGCGATGATGGATGTCTCCGATGGTCTGGCTTTATCCCTTCACGATCTTTCGGATGCATCGGGCATTGGATTTGAAATTGATTCGGAAAAGATCCCTCTTTCCCCCGGTGTCACTCTTGATCAGGCGGTATATGGAGGCGGAGATTTTGGCCTTCTATTCACATGCAGCCCGGGTATAATGACAATTCCTGGAATAAATGCGGTTGCAGTCGGGCGGGTTACGTCCTCGACCGGTGTATTCATCGACGGAGAGCCTGTCGAAAGAAGGGGATATCTCCACAGGTGGGAATGAGCCGGGGAGAAAAATGTGAGATCCGTATATATTCTTGAGAAGGATCAGCCTTTCAGCCTCGATGCGACCCTCTCCTGCGGACAGGTTTTCAGGTGGGAGAAGACAGGGTCCTTATGGACCGGGGTTTCGGACGGGAAGTTGATAAGGGTCAGGCAGTCTGGAAGGAAGCTTGAGTACTCAGGTTGTGATGAAAATTATCTTGAACATCTCTTTCATCTCGACTTTGATCTCGAGGCAGCCTTTGGATCATTCTGCGTTGATGACCATATCAGCGAAGCGGTTGAAAGAAACCGCGGACTGCGAATCATGCGACAGGACCCCTGGGAATGTCTCTTGTCATACATCTGCGCACAGAATACTGGCATTCCCAATATCCGGAGGATGCTTGAGAAGATGTCCGCGATGTCAGGTGAGAGGATTATCTCCGGAGAAGCGGGTGGTTATGCATTTCCGGCGGCTGAAAACCTTTCCCGTTGCTGCGATTCTGATGTTAAAGTATGTTCTACCGGTTACCGCTCAGGGTATATCTGCAGGACATCCGCTATTGTTGCGGAAGATCCCGGATGGTCTGAGAGCATCAGGTCTCTAACTTACCCCGAAGCAAGGAAGGTTCTCATGAAATTCCCCGGTGTCGGGAGAAAGGTGGCTGACTGCGTTCTTCTTTTTGGTTTTCAGTTCTATGAGGCGTTTCCTGTCGATGTCTGGATAAGAAGGATAATGAACGATCTCTACGGGACTCGAAGGTCTGAGGGACCTTTGCAGGTCGCGGAATATGACAGAATCGCTGATTTCGGGCGAGAGCATTTCGGGCGGTATGCAGGGTATGCACAGGAGTATCTCTTTGCCGGACGGCAGTGAATTCTCACTTTCACGTCACATCCTGAGTTTTATTAACCGGTTCGATACATCAATATCTTATGGAGAAGACTTTGGCTGTTGAAAGTTACCCGCTGAAGAGCGTAGTTTTTGCAAATATTGTTATAATTATATGGCTTGCATTAGGGGTCTATGCGATATGGCTCGTTATTCCCATTCTTGCAGCTGTCTGGGGCGCTTATCTTCTGGTAATGTTTTTGTTTGTAATGAGAATGTCAATATGCACTAAATGCAGGTATTATGGAGGGCGGTGCTCAACGGGGTGGGGGTGGTACACCTCAAAACTGTTTAAAAAAGGCAATGAAGAGGATTTTCCCGGGTGTTTCGGGGCAAAGTTCGCTCCTGTTCTATGGATGAGCATCTGCATTCTGCCGGTGGCAATTCTTGCAGTCTCGCTCATATTCAAATTCACATTACTGAAGGTGCTCCTTATTGCAGTTCTTGTAATCATCGCTTACCTGTTTGGAAATAAAAAAAGCCGGAAAAAGGTATGTTCTGTCTGTAAAATGAATGACCTGTGTCCAATGGGTATCGCCATGATGAGTGAAGGAAATGACGACGGGAACTGAGAAAGATGCCGCACTGGCTGATCTTACAAGAATTCCCGGCGTCGGGAAGTCCATTGCACGGGACCTGATGAATATCGGTTATTTCAGGGTTTATGATCTTGCTGACGAGGATCCTGAAGAGATGTACTCAAAGCTATGCGTATTCCATGGCGGTCATGTTGACAGGTGTGTCCTATATGTCTTCAGGTGTGCAGTATATTTTGCCGGGAATCGCGATCCTGATTCTGAACTGCTTAAGTGGTGGAACTGGAAGGACTAAAAAAAGTAATTTGATTTACGTCCCGATATCCCAGGAGTTCATGTATATGTCCTGCTCTTTTGTCAGGACATCGATGTTTACCCCAAGGGAACCGAGTTTCAGTGAGGCGACTTCAACGTCGATCCCGTTCGGAACATCGTAGACATCTCCTTTCAGTCCGGAACCTTCCTTGAGAATATACTCCGAGCAGAGCGCCTGGAGTGCGAATGAGAGGTCCATTACTTCAATCGGGTGGCCCATTCCCTTCATTGTCGCAAGGTTCACGAGACGGCCCTCTGCAAGGACGTTGATATTTTTGCCGTTGATTACGAATGATTCGATACTATCACGGGTTTCGTAGTCTTCCTTATTTGCATTCAGCCACTCAAGGTCGATCTCGACGTTGAAGTGTCCTGCATTGGAGAGTATTGCGCCGTCCTTCATGACCTTAAAGTGCTTCTCTGTGATAATAGAGGTGTTGCCGGTTGTTGTCACAAAGATATCGCCGATCTTTGCCGCCTCTTCCATTGTCATGACGAAGTAACCGTCCATATGGGCTTCAAGCGCCCTTCTCGGGTCGATCTCGGTTACGATTACCTTTGCACCAAGGCCGTGGGCCATCTTTGCAAGTCCGCGTCCGCAGTAACCATAGCCTGCAACTACAAACCATTTCCCTCCAACGAGGGTGTTTGTGGTGATCATTACTGATGAAAGCGCACTCTCGCCTGTTCCGTGCACGTTGTCAAAAGACCTCTTCATTGGGGTGTCGTTTACAGCGATCACAGGGAATTCAAGCTTTCCTTCAGCTGCCATTGCACGGAGCCTGTGAATGCCTGTAGTTGTCTCTTCGCAACCGCCTATGATTCCGTCAAGGAGATCACGTCTTTCTGTATGAAGGCGGTGGATGAGATCCATTCCGTCGTCGATTGTAACCGTTGGGTTTACATCAAGAACCTTATCGATCGCTTCATAATACTCTTCAACCGAGCATGCCCTCTTTGCGTAGCATTGTACGCCCGGAACATTGCCCAGTGCCTCGGCAACATCGTCCTGTGTCGAAAGAGGATTACACCCTGTAATGTACACCTCGGCTCCTCCGGCAGCGAGTGTTTCCACAAGAACTGCGGTCTTTGCCTCAACGTGGAGTGCCATTCCTATCTTGTTGCCTTTGAAAGGTTTCTCTGATTCAAACCTCTTTCTTATCTCTCCAAGGACAGGCATGTACTGCCTTGCCCAACTCATTTTAAGTTCACCGGAATTCAAAAATATCACCGTTTATTGAAACTGCATTTATTTTGTTCCTGAAAGGTAATAGTTATTTACAAACCTTCTCTAACAATATCCTGTATTATATCATGGACAGGGAGTACGAAGAGAGTCTGTTGCCTGTTGGAAGGCAGTTAAAAGAAGCACTTAACAGGAGTGGGGAGCGTGTCCCGTCTTCTGCGATGTTCGATCCCATTGATGGCCGTATCTGGAAAAAAAGCCCGTCCGGAAGGTTTCAGGAAGTCACGGTGGATAGGAAAAAAGTCCTCAATACTATTGAACACTATCAGAGATCAATTGAAGCAACCCGTCAAAGGTGCAGTGAATCGAGAAAAGAGAGATTATAGGTTCAATCTATTTTTTGATAAAGTGTTGTCCTTCTTACAAGCCCCCTCCTCAGGTCCCGGGACATCCTCTCCATCTCCTCAGGGTCAAGATACTCGGTATCTGTTGCACCAGCTGATTTTGAGATACTCTCCTCGAACATCGTCCCCCCTATATCATTTGCACCGGCAATAAGACAGAGCTGGGCGAACTTCGTCCCGAACTTTACCCATGATGTCTGGATATTTGTAAAGTTGTTCAGGTATAGTCTTGATACTGCCGAGATCAGGATATCATATCTGCCTGTTGCACCGGGTTTTGAGAGTCCCTGCCTGTAGAGGGGCGTCTGTCCGTGAATGTAGCTTAAAGGAACAAACTCGGTGAAACCACCTGTTTCATCCTGGATATCCCTGATGATCTTCAAATGTGAGACAACATCCTCCGGGCTTTCAATCGATCCGTACATTATCGTTGCAGTAGTCGGGATACCCAGGTTGTGGGCCTCTTTGATTATCCGGACCCACTCTCCTGTACTTACCTTTCCCGGGCAGATCTTCTTCCTGATGTCATCGACGAGGATCTCGGCTGCTGTTCCGCACATAGAACCGAGGCCTGCTTCCTTCATCGCGATAAGCATATCCTTTGTTGAAATACCACTTTGTTTTGCCCCGTACCAGACTTCCATCGGGTTTGCCGCATGTATGTGTATGTCGGGCGTCTCTTCTCTGATTAATCTCAGGAGAGATAGATATGATTCAGCATTGAAGTCCGGGTGGAGTCCGCTGACAGTACAGATCTCTGACACTCCTCTTGCTTTTGCTTCCCTGACCTTTCTGCGAAGAGTTTCTTCATCAAAATAATAGGTGTCCGGGTCGCCCTTCTTCCTGCAGAAACCGCAGAATCCGCAGGAGTTGATGCAGATATTTGTAACATTTATATTCTGGTTCTTAACCCAGGTGATATCGTCGCCCGCCTTCTCTTCCCGCATTAGATCTGCCGCTGCGGCTATCTCCCATGTGTCCCTTCCCGATGCATTCAGGAGTGCCAGTGCATCCTTTTCATCCGATATTGACCCGGACAGGATATCTTTCAGGATCTGCCTGACTATCTTGCCGTTTCCTCCGTTTTCTCCCATAACTTTTCTCCAGGATCTCTGGTCCTTTAGTCTCTGCTATTGCGGTATGCACTTACATTTTATACAGGTGACGGTGCAGGTGCCGGGTGTTTATCGTTCGAAATAACTTTACGGATACAGTTGTATTCATTATAACAGAGATGGTGCTTACAAAGAGAATTATTCCATGCCTTGATATCAAGGACGGCCGCGTTGTAAAGGGGACGAATTTTCTCGGGTTAAGGGATGCAGGCGACCCTGTCGAACTGGCCTCGAGATACAACGCGCAGGGTGCCGATGAGGTGGTTTTCCTGGATATAACCGCCTCAAAAGAGGAAAGAGGTGCCCTTATTGATGTAATCCGGCGTGCAGCCGACGAGCTCTTCCTGCCACTTACTGTTGGCGGGGGAATCAATTCAATAGGCGACATGCAGGACCTCCTCCGTGCAGGTGCCGACAAAGTTTCGATCAATACCGGCGGTGTAAAAAACCCGGAGCTCATCACAAAAGGTGCTGAGAAGTTTGGCAACCAGTGCATTGTGGTTGCCATAGATTTAAGACGCAACGACGAGATGAAGGACGGAGTTACTGTAATCGAGATGCCTGACGGAAGCCTTTGCTGGTATGAGGTTGTAATCTACGGTGGAAGCAAACCCACCGGCATCGATGCTGTCAAATGGGCAAAGGAGGCCGAAAGCCGCGGGGCAGGCGAGATTCTCCTGACAAGCATGGAGACCGACGGTGTGAAAGAGGGCTTTGACATCCCGGTAACATCAAAGATTTCTACAGAGGTCAGGATCCCGGTTATTGCATCCGGGGGTGTCGGGAAACTGGAGCACTTCTATGACGGGTTTGTCTATGGCAGGGCAGATGCATGTCTGGCCGCATCCGTATTTCATTTCGGCGAGATGACGGTCGCCGATGTAAAAGAGTATCTTGCAAAAAGAGGGGTTCCGGTCAGGATATAATCCGGCACCTCAAAATCTTTTTTCGATCTTCATAATGCATTTGCCGTCTCCCATACACATCTGTTTTTCATAGCTGGCGGCATAATCCGGATTGATTCCTTCAATCGCGGATAATGTATAATTCATGCATATACTTCTTGCAGTCAGGGATTCATTCAGGCATTTCTCGCTCTTTGCCATAAGCGGGCAGTTCACTGCAACTGCAAATGCCGAATCACCTCTCCCCGGCCTGATCTCATATCCAAACCGGTTCCCGAAGATTGAATTTGAATAGGCGTTCATGGCCTCGGCCACCCCTATTGCAGTTTCAGGCGCAGAACACATCTCCCTTGCCTCAAGTCCTCTTTTCTTCCCGATTCTCTTCCATAACTCCCTGGTCTCATCCTCGAGATCTTTCATCTTCCCGGGGACTGCCCTGCGGATTGCAAGTTCGTATGCAAACATCACGTCATTGTTCTGGGCTGCAGATATCTCCCAGCGTTTTTCAGACGGGATTGGATTATCAATCTCTTTCATGTGCATCACCTGAATTTAGAGAGGGTCTGTCCGTCGGATTTGGCATGAAAAAAAGTATTGTGATATCCATCCTGCGGCAAAGAATATTGTGCAGACCCGGTAGTCCTGATAAGGAGATTTGCATATAAATAATTATTGCAGGGGTTTAGCCGGGATATTTAACCTGTCCTGTGCCTACAAAAATTCAAGCCCGATCCATTCTCCTTTTTCCATTGCGATTTTGGATATGGCAAGGTCCTGTATTGCAAGCCCGGTTGAGTCGAATACTGTAATCTCATCCGGTGTTCGTCTCTTCTTTCTTCCGAGGACGTATTCCCCGAGAGTTCCGGCGATTGCGCCTTCACTGAAGAGCCCCTTCTCAATCGGGACATTGATCTCGCCAGAATGTACTGCCTGTCTCGGGTCGTCGACGACGACGGTAGCCCTGTTAAGGATTGCAGGGTCAAGTTCCTCCTTTCCCGGTGCATCAGCACCGATCGCGTTGATGTGTGTCCCTTTCGAAATCCACTCACTCTCTACAATCGGTACCCGCGATGGTGTCGCAGTAATGATCAATTCGCATTCGCATATCTCTTCGGGTGCTGCCGGGTGGCATTCATAATCGGGGAATTGTTTACATAACGCTTCTGCATGAACCTGGTTCCTGCTCCAGACCCTGATTTCATCTACTTCAAGTTCAAGGGCGGTGGCAGCCACCTGTGTCTGTGCCTGTCTTCCGCTGCCAAACACACCGATAGAGACTTTTTTTGAAGGTGAGAGATATTTTGCCGCAACAGCCCCTGCGGCAGCCGTCCTGAGATCGGTCAGCTTCGTGCCGTTAAGCACCGCTTCCGGATACCCTGTTTCCGGGTTGATTATAACGATGACGGCCATAACAGTGGGCAGATCTTTCTCCCTGTTTTCAGGATGAACGTTTACTACTTTAACCCCGGCAATATCCAGGGATGGGATGTATCCCGGCATAGTCCGGAAGTCTCCCTTTTTAAAAAAGACATAGTTCTTTGGCGGCATCTGCACGTTATCCCTCCCATGCTCTGCGAACGCTTCCTCTATTGCCCTGTTGATTTCCCTGAGGTCAAGGTTCTCTGCAGGTTTCGGGTAATATCTCATGTCCAGATGGTATACGGGAAGAGATATGAATTTATCCGGTTAAAACCGGGATGGAAAAGTGCTATATATACAGAAAAAAGATTTACTCTTCGGAGGATTGTGAATGAAAAACAGTCATAAATTATTAGGAGTTATTGCAGTATTGCTTGCTTTAAGTGCTCTTGCCTGTGGGTGTACAGATTCGGGGGCTACTGCTCCTGCCACACAGACAGCAACTCCGGTCGTAACAGTTGAAGAAACGCCTGCAGAGGCGGAGACGGAGTGGGTAATCTGGAGAGAGGGCGGTTCGCAAACCCTGAACGCTCTTGGCGGGTATCAGACATTCTCACCGAATGTCAACGGGGAGATGTTCAAAGAGCTTAAGATTGAGGTCAGATCGGACAATCCGATAACTGTGATGTTCCTGAGCAATGCGGAACTTAAAAATTTTACAAATAAAATGTCGACCAACCAGGGGGAGTATACTCCTGTAAGCAGGTATGATAATGTAAACTACCAGGTACTTGAGCAGTCTTCGGATGATTACCTGAACATAGCTCTCTATAATCCTTCGGACAGGCTTGCCGTAGTGGATGCGGCAACCATCTGGTATAAAGTATAAAATCCCCTTTAGGGGGTTATCTATTTTATTTTTACCGGAGAATCCTTAAATCGATCTCAAGTCCTGCAACGGGCTGGTCCATATCGAAGTTCAGTATGACCTGCGGGTGGATCTCGCCGAATGATCCGATCTTTTTTCCTTCTACATAGATATCTCCGAATCTTCCTTCGATGTATGCAGGATCGGAGGAGTCCTCAACCGTATATTCGAGGTCAAGCTCTCTGAGCAGGACGTCTGCAGCCGAATATATTTCCGTAAAGTCGGCCTCGGTGTGCATTATGACAGCTGCTGCCTTTTGGAACGTTTCTCCGGATTCCACGACATCACCTGCTGCAAAGAGCCTCTGCGGGAGTTCCCTGTGCTGGTTCAGTTTAAGGGTCTCCATTAAGAGAGGGAGAATATCCGTCCTTACAAGTGTGTGCTCCTCTGAAATCGGGTGCATCAGCGGGAGGGCTTTGGGGTTCCTTTCTCTCTGCATGTAATCGAAGAGGACCCTCTCGTTTGAGAGCGTAAACGGCATCATCTCCATGTAACCGAGACCTGCCATAATCTCCCTGACTGTTCCGAGATTCTTCTGGGAGGGATGCTCCTTTCCGATCGTGAATGTCGGAGGAAGTTCTGCAGGTACGTTCTCGTACCCGAATGCGATCGACACATCCTCGTAGATATCCCAGTCATGAAGGATGTCCGACCTGTAGCAGGGAATCGTGACTTTCACATGGGAGTCGCCATCGGCAACTGCTCCGAACCTCATCTTCTCAAGCAGCTTTGCCATCTCCGCGGGTGTCAGCGACAGGCCGAGAAGTTTGTTGCAGGCGGGAACCCCGACTATTCTCTCCGATGGCGAGAGGTCCGGCATTACTGTTCCGTTGACATTCACCGCTTCGATCCTGCCTCCTGCCTCAGCCATTGCGGTGCATATGATCTTAACGGCGGTCATGACAGCTCTTTCGTCCGTTCCGGTGCAGTCGAGAAGTATGTTCTTTGTCTCCTTCGTGACTCTTGTAAGCTCCCCGTTTATTATTGGAGGGAACGAGAGTACTTTGTCATCCGCATCGACGATCAGCGGGAAGAGAGGTTTGTCTTCGACGAGGTGGGCATAATCGACACCCTTCGGGTGCTCATTTAACATCTGCTCCATCGTCACCTCATTTTCGAAATCAAGGGGGACAAACTTCCTGTCGCGGGGTGATGAAATGTAGCTGAACGGTGCCTTAACCTTATCGAGGTCGTGGACGCCTATGGCTACCTTCGCCCTTCCCCTTCCGACGGCCCAGTGGAGCGACTCCTGCAGCCCCATCAGGCATTCGATAGATTCGTCATCGAATGAGATGTTCCTGATAATTGCAGAACCGAGGTATGGTCTTATATCAGCCAGTTTAGGGTCGACAGAGAATCTGGTATCCCCCTGTTCTACTTTGTATCCGGGCAGCCCTGTCTCGATCTCCAGGAAGCCCCGCATCGCCCTTGCAACTCCCTCGACAGAGAAGAGATCCGGCCTGTTGGGGAAGAACTCGACATCGATCTGCTCCTCTTCGATCCTCTCGACATCCGATCCCATCATTGGAAGGCGGTCGATGATCTTCTCCCTGTCCGCTCCGGTGAGCCTTTCGAGATATTTATAGGGTAATTTAATGACCGGCATCTCAGTATCTCCTGCTTCTTGCTATCGGTTCGTTTCTCACCCAGTCGACATCGCTCTTGTATAGCTGGCGGAGGTC
>JAFGKW010000004.1 GCA_016928355.1 Methanomicrobiaceae archaeon | reverse complement strand
TGTACGGAAGGTTTCCATGTCGCCGCTCTCAATAGCGGTTTTCATCTCTGTGACATCGTAGCCCAGGGATTCAAGCATGTCAAGATGGCCCGATATCCCCTTGACTATCTCTTCAGATCCTGCATTCTGCGGCAGGGCACTTGCAGGCATTGCAAGTACTGCAAGTACGCAGAGCACAGATGCGATTCCGATTATATTTCTGATTTTTATCATACTCACTCCTGTACTTCAGGTGGGATGCAACCAGGGTTGCCTGCCACACCTTGTAAAATATATTTTACATTAAGTTTTATATAACTTACTATTAGTTAACATCCCTTAACTACAATAACTATATTAAAAAATGGCCCTGTAAAAATGATGGCTGGCTGAAGAAAGACATAAAAGAAGTTAACGACTAAAAGAAATCCATGAAGATCAGTATCTGGTCCGGGACATTTATCTTCAGTATAATTGCAGCTTTGATTAACCTGACAGGTGCAGCTGTTACTCTTCATATTGCAATTTACACATTCCTTCTATGGCTCCTTGTAATCAGTACAGGATTAACCGGTATTATTGCATTTTTCGGCCATTTTTTCAGGGCAGATGAAGTGGCGGAGAAGATCGGCTGGCCGACGGGAAGTCCATTCCAGCGTGAGATCGCGTTCTCAAACCTTGGAATAGGTATTGCAGGAGTTCTATGCTTCTTCTTCAGGGATAATTACTGGCTCGCAGTAATAATCATGTCTTCCGTCTTTTTAATTGGAGCGGGGATTGGCCACATTTACGAACAGAAAAATAGTGAAAATATTTCAGAATACAATACCGGCACCGTTGTTGCATTCGACCTTTTCATGCCGGTTGTGCTGATTGTTCTCTGGGCTCTGATGAAGTATACCGCCTAAACAAGAGAACGATCTTCATTTAAAGATCAGCTTTTTTATTGCAGATTTCCAAATCTTCTCTGCTTCATCCCTACCAAGTCCGACAACAGAACCCATCTTGATCCCCAGAGTTATCGACTGTATGATCTCTGAAACACGGATTGGATCCACTTCTTCGGATATCAGGCCCTTTCCCTTCTGCTCTTCAATTATTCCTGCAATCATCTCCCGCATAGCGAGGTAATTATCCTCCATGGCTGCATTTATCTTATCATTCCTGATTGCTTCGGCAAACATCTCTATGACGCTTCTCGTCCCGAATCCATTCACAGGATAAATAAAATCATTGAAAATTGCTGAAAAAGTCTCCTCGTAGCTCTCCTTTTCAAAGGCACTGCTCAATACTTCTGCAATGCCCTGGCGGAATGTCTTATGGGCCTGTGTTATAAGATCTTCACGGCTTTTGAAATACAGGTAAAGTGTCGTCCTTGAGATTCCGAGTTTTTTCGCGACATCCTCCATCCGTACATTTGCAAGACCTTCCTCATCACTAAGCTCAATTGCAGCATGGACGATCTTCTTCCGGACCTCTTCCTTGTATTCGGGCATCACTTTAGGCATTATCTCCCGATTCTAACTTTGTTCGGAGAATATAAAAATCCGACACTCGTGTCAGTATAATTTATCTGGCATAATGACTCACCTGTCATAATAATGACGCAAGTGTCATACTATACAAGAAAGCGTAAAGGGAATAATCTTCCGGAATCCATAAATCCGGAGATCGATGCGATAATCAGCCATTATTGCGGCATATCTCTCAGCGAGATTATGGCTGGAAAAGAGGATTCGTTTGAAACAGGATCCTTATGGAGTGAATCAGATGCCGGGGCCACCGCAACCGGTTTCGAAAAGGCGCTTGTTGAGATGCTGCATCTCGCCTTCATGCGGGGAGGAGAATATTGAGATCGCCCTTTGCAATCCTTGCTCAAGCAATTAACAGTCACCCGTGGATTGTTGCAGGTATTCTTGTTGCAGTAATTCTCATATCGGCGTCAGGACTCCCGAACCTCAGTATGAAAAGCACAGGCTACGACACCTTTGTCTGGGAGGATTCTGAAGAAGGACTGCGGATAGACAAGTACAACGAGATCTTCGGAAAAGGTAAAATAATTCTAATCATCGGAGGGAGCGATGTACTGTCAGTTGAAACCCTTAAATATATTGATACGTTATGCACCGATATCTCAAACGAAAAGTATGTCAAATCCGTCCAGTGCATTACTGAAATACTAAAACTCTACAATGGAGGCACTCTGCCTTCATCCGAAACCGAAATTAAAAATATTATCAACAAAATCCCTGAAGAACAAAAAAACAAACACTTCCAGTCGGAAATCACAGCACTATGTACTATCAGTCTCCAAAATGACTTAAATAAAGGCCAGGAAGATGCTGTCCTTAAGAACATCAGATCGATTACAAAAAATACATATGGCCCTCCCGGAATATCGGTAAAGATCTCAGGAGACCCCGCATACAACAAAGACCTTGATGGAGAGATGCAGGGAGAGATCAGGACTCTCGTCGGAATAACACTTGCAATGATGCTTTTATCGATTGCCTTTCTCTTCTCGTATGTAAAGTACCGGATGCTCCCGGTTGCGGTTATCGCCATAGGTCTGCTGGTTGCATTCGGCATTCTCGGCCTTATGAACATTTCCATCACAATGCCCGCCATAGGAGCGTTCCCGGTAATAATAGGTCTTGGAATTGACTACGGCGTCCAGTTTCACTCAAGATTCAATGATGAGATAAAAAATAAAAATGTAAAGAATGCCGTATATGCAACCCTTACAAAATCCGGGCCGGTTCACTTCGTGGCAATGTGTACGACCGCACTCGGGTTTATTGCCCTTCTCTCATCCTCAATTCCCATGACATATGATTTCGGTTTTGCATGCACAATTGGAGTCATATCAAGCTTTTTCACCGCACTTGTCATAGTCCCCCTGACATTCAGGATCGCCGGATATGAGCCGAAGTCCGAAAAAGAGACTGGCAGTGCAATAATGGAGAAATACAGCAGTTTCCTCGGGAGACTTGCCTTAAGGATCGCAAAAAACCCGGTCCCGGTACTACTGATATTCGGGTCCGCTGCAATTATTGGAGTACAGCTGGATGACAAAGTCGATACAAACGTGGATTTAAATACGTTCATTCCCCCGGATATGCCCGCAAAGGTGGATCTTGACAGTGTCAAGAGTATTGTAGGTGAGACCAGCACATTCCCTGTTTTAGTAGAAGGAAATGACATAACATCAACAGAGGTTATAAAGTGGATCGATGAATTCGAGGCATATTCCACGGACACACATCCCGAGATCACCGGAGTCACAAGCCCTGCAACACTGGTAAAAAAATATAACAATGGTAAAATACCAGATACAGGCCATGAAATCAGCGAGATTCTGGAAAACATCCCGGATTCTGAAAAAGATACCGTACTAAAAGGGGGAATTACCGCCGTTGTTGAGTTTGAAACGGCCGAACTCAACAATTATGATAAGAACAGCCTTGTCACATCATTGAGGAAGGATATCAAATGGTTAGAGCCTCCTGCAGGAATTTCTGCCTCTCCTACAGGTATGTCGCAGATATCCGGCGATCTTGTTGACAACGTGGGAATATCCAAAAACCGGATGACAGCCCTTGGATTTGTAATGATTCTGGTATTCCTCATTTTAGTGTACAGGAGGTTCGAATCTCTGCTTCCGGTGATTCCTGTCGCGATGATCCTCGGGTGGAACACCCTGATTATGTACCTCCTGAATATCGAGTATACGCCTTTGACTGCATGCCTCGGTTCGATGACGATCGGGCTTGCAATGGACTATACAATACTTATTATGGAGAGATTTGAAGAGGAGCTTGAAAAGGGTGAAAATTTTTACATGGCACTTCAGACAGGGGTCAGTAAAATCGGATCGGCGATAACAATCTCGGGTGCAACAACCCTGCTCGGGTTCTCATCAATGATCCTCTCCGATTTCAATGTAATAAAGATGTTTGGAGAGACCACGGTAATTACGATCTTCTTCTCCCTTGTCGGGGGAGTTGTTGTAATGCCCGCAGTCCTTTCATTGTTCTACAGAAAGACCACCGGTGACAAATTCGGCCAGATAAAAATGATGGATAAGAAAAAACAATTTTTATTGAAAAAAACGGCGGATTAGTCCGCCCCATAATCATCCATATCCAGTTCATCGCCCGGCTCCATAACGGCCACCCTCATGTGAGTGACCTCCTCAATGGACCTTTTAAATTCTCCGGCATCCTGCTCAATCTGGGGGAACGTGTTGTAGTGCATCGGGATCACAAGAGGCGCACCAATGAAGTTTGCGGCAATCATCGCCTCAGACGGCCCCATAGTATATCTTCCGCCAATTGGAAGCATTGCTACATCCGGGTGATAGACATCCCTGATTAACTTCATATCAGAAAAAAGACCGGTGTCTCCTGCATGATAAACCGTCAAACCGTCCATTTTGATAATAAAGCCTGAAGCAGGACCACCATAAAACCCCTGACCCTTTATCTCCAGCCATGAAGAGTGAAGTGCCGGAGTCATTGTAAATATCACTCCTTCAAGTTCAATTGTACCCCCAATGTTCATTGGTTCGGCATCATAACACTCGGAAACAAGGTATTTTGCAATCTCATTCGGACATACTACAGGCTTGTTGAAGTCCATAGTCTGCCCAAAATGATCCCCGTGCCCGTGGGTCACTGCAACGATATCGGGTTTACAGCCAAAATCCCCGTATGGAATAAAGGGGTCGACAATAATTTTCTTTGAGCCCTCAAGGTAAAAACATGAATGGCCGAGCCATTTGATCCTCATGCATCACAATTCAATCTGAAAAATAATAATTTAACTGGTTTGTCTAAGCCTTAAGCCTTTCATTGGTGGAATCCGCAGGATTGATTATTACAATCTCAGGGGTGGACTGGTACCTCAGTTCTATCCCGAAAAGGTGTGATGAGCCGAGCCCCCTTGTGATATAGGTGGGCACACTTTCACCAACATACCCACTGAGCTCGACAACCCCGTTTTCATTTAATGCCTGTATAAATGGAGGAGCAAACTGCCCCCCATGTGTATGACCAGCGAGGATTAGGTCGGCATCAGGCCAGTCCGCCCTGCATTCCGGCTCGTGTATCATATAAATTGTAAAAGCATCCGTTTCCGGAATATCCTCCGGGGGATCGGCCAGACCGGCCCAGCCATCGTCAAGACAAACCAGGAGAAGCTCTTCACCGTTCAGGTCAAGAATCTCACATTCATTCCTGAGAACATTGACACCACACTCCTCAAGCTTCTGCTCAAGCCTGTTTCCGAATTCAATATTTGTTTTCTCATCAGTGAGCATACTCATATCATATCCTTCGACAGTAGTATTGGCCTTCCGGGCCACCTCAAGCATCTTTACCTGACCATTCAACCCATGTATCCCCGATTCATAGTCATGATTACCCATGACGGCATATACGGGCGCATCGATTTCTGACCAGACCTCCTGCAGATTAAAATCAGTTTCCTCGCCGTTTACAAAATCCCCGCCAATCAGGACAACAGAGGGATTAAGGCTGTTGATTATACCGACGGATTCACGAATGAATTCAATATTCCCTTCCTGCAGGTGAGGATCAGCTATAAAGACAATTGACTCGGGAGCTCCTTCAATAATAAGGACTGTTATCTCCACATTCTCCGCCTCCCAGGACATATACCCGAAGGAACCAGGAATTATTGCCAAAACAAGTATAAATACAGTATACCGTTCATAATCGATTTTTTTCAGGCGCCTGATCATATATTACTGTCAAAAAAGTTTGTATTGAATATATATAGGACAAGGGTTTGCGGCAGAATTTCTTTTCACAATAAGTCTAAACAGCCGCTCTGATTTTAGCTTACTCTTGAAATTGGGATAAATAATGACAATTATCTGAAAAAAATTATGAAAGGTCGGCCAGTTCAGCCTCAGTTGCATCGATAGCCTCTGAAAGTCCGTCATTTACAAGACCACCTGTCATCGATTCGGTAAGATCCCTGTCCTCCATAACATCCTTGATGCGTTCAAGGAACGGATCGAGAGTTGTATCCCTCTCCTGTTCGATTACATGACGATATTCACGGAGAGTGGAGGGGCTTATTCCAAGCTCTTCACTGATATCCTTCATGGTCTTTCCCGAATCAAGCAGCTGCTCCATCTCACTCCTTTCAAAAGGCATCTTGAAATCAAGCTCCCTGAAGAGTTTCAGCCTCACACGGGCACGGGCGACGGTTTTAGATAACTTTTCATCTCCAAGTTCACGGGCAATTTCAGTATCGTTTCTGCTCTCATAGTACCCGCATACAAGACAGGCAAGTTCACGGGGCTTCAGTTTTGTCTTAAAGTAACCCTGATCAAGGATTTCCCGCATTATTAAAGCTATTTCGCGTTCAATTGCATCTTTGTCACGCAGGGTACCATGTATTTTTTTCATTGGCTCTACAATCTCAGTTTTTCCCGAAATATCCGTAAAAAGACTCAAAAGTTCTTTTTTCCGGTCAGCTGAGTTTATTTTTTTCTTCCTTCTTGCAACTGCCATTAAGATCACATAAGGTTTCGAATATAAAGGGACGTATTAGATAAATATTTTCTGTTTCATACAGACTCCTAATAACCTATATTCAGAAATTTAAATCCTGCTCCAAGACGATAAATCTTTTGGATGAAACCGGTTAGGGAAAAATATTCTTGAAAATTAATGATAATTACCTTTTATAGCCAGAGAGTCGAAGTATATGATATTTATTGTGTGATAGTAATGCCTGATATATACGACAAAATTATGGAGCTTGCCAGAAGAAGGGGTTTTGTCTGGCCAACGTCCGAATGCTACGGTTCTGTTGCCGGGTTTATCGACTATGGCCCCCTCGGCGCTATGATGAAGAGGAAGATAGAGGATATCTGGAGATATTTTTATGTTATCCAGGATGGCTACTATGAAATTGAATGCCCAACCATCGGTGAGGAATCAATATATATCGCATCCGGCCACGTAAAAGGATTTGCCGACAAGATGATCCAGTGCCCGCACTGCGGTGAATTTCACAGGGCAGATCACGTTGCCGAGGCCGAAGGTATTGAAAATGCAGAAATCATCTCTGCTGAAGAACTGACAACGGCCCTTCAAAACATCCCCTGTCCCATATGTTCCGAAACCTTTGACGGGGCGGAAGTCTACTTCTTCAATCTCATGTTCCAGACAAATATCGGACCAGGTTCGCAGAGGATGGGATACCTCAGACCTGAGACTGCACAGGGCATCTTCACTGATTTCAACAGACTTCTAAGATTCTACCGCGATAAGCTTCCCTTTGGGACAGTCCAGATCGGAAAATCTTACAGAAATGAAATATCGCCTCGTCAGGGAATGATCCGCCTGAGGGAGTTTACACAGGCCGAGGCCGAGATCTTTATTCACCCTGAACACAAGGATCATCCGGCTTTTACGAGATATGCGGACAGGAAGGTCCCGCTATACAGCATTTCCAACCAGGAGAACAGGAAGGACGCAACTGAGATGACAATGGCAGACGGGGTCTCATCCGGAACAATCGCAAACGAGTATGTCGCATACTACATCGCCCAGACGCATGACTTCATGCTGACATGCGGAATTTCTCCGGATAAGGTTCGTTTCAGGCAGCACCTTCCCGACGAAAGGGCACACTATGCAACTGACTGCTGGGATGCTGAAATATTTTCAGAGAGGTTTGGCTGGGTAGAGACTGTCGGTATTGCAGACAGGACAGATTATGACCTAAGAGCTCATGCCAAACAGAGCGGAGAACCATTCACCGTCTTCCTCCAGTATGAGGAGACAAAGAGGGTCAGGGAGACGAAGGTCGTCGCCAAAATGGGCGCTCTCGGACCAAAATACAGGAACCGTGCAAAGGCTGTCGCCGATGCCCTTGCCGAATCATCACCGGCGGATAACGGTGCGGAGATAGAGCTCGATGGTGAGAAGATACTGGTACCACCTGAATTTTACGAGGTAAAAGACGTTGAGACCGAGATAAACGGAGAGTATATTATGCCCCATGTTATCGAACCGAGTTATGGAATTGACAGGATAATCTACGCGGTCCTGGAGCACTCATTTGATGAAGAGATGGTCGAGGATGAGACCAGAAAGGTCCTCCGCTTCCCGCCAAAAGTCGCTCCGGTGCAGGTGGCTGTCCTTCCTCTTATGGCACGCGACGGACTTGACGATATCGCCCGTGATATCAGGTCAAAACTCCAGGATGAAGGGATATTGACAGAATATGATGATTCAGGTGCGATCGGCAGGAGATACAGGAGACAGGACGAGATAGGTACACCCTTTGCAGTCACCGTCGACTACGATTCAAAGGAAGACAATACCATAACCATCCGTGACCGTGACTCTATGAAACAGATCAGGTACGATATCGACAGGCTTCCTGCACTGATTTCAGACCTGATAAAAGGAAGATCATTATTTGAAGAATACCTGTAATTATGAATTATATCAGCCATCCGTTGATAAGACCTGAATCACTTGAAGAGAGGCAGTACCAGTTCTCAATAGCCCTCAGGTCACAGGATGGCAACACAATGGTTGTCCTGCCCACCGGCCTTGGAAAGACAGCAGTCGCGATGATATCTGCTGCCGCAAGAATAAAAAATACCGGAGGCCGGTTTCTCATGATGGCCCCGACAAAACCCCTTGTCGACCAGCATCTAAAGTCATTTGAAAAATATTTTATTGACCCTGAGGATGAAGCGTTCTCCGGCTTTGCACTATTTACAGGTGAGACCAAAACATCTGAGAGAAAGCGGTTATGGAGAGAGAAGAGATTCATATTTGCAACACCCCAGATAATAAAAAATGATATAATCGCCGGAAGATACAGCCTCAGGGATGTCTCTCTCCTGGTGGTTGACGAGTGCCACAGGGCTGTTGGTAATTATGCCTATGTCTTCATCGCACAGGAGTATATGAAGACTGCCGGAAAACCCCTCATACTTGCAATGACAGCGTCCCCAGGGAGCAAAGAGGAAAAGGTCGCAGAGGTATGTTCAAATCTCAATATTGAGATTATCGAAACGAGGAGCGAGGACGATCCTGATGTCAGGCCATACATCCACCAGAGGGACCTGAAATATGTGGATGTCCCCCTCCCTCCCGGGCTTAAAGGAGTTACAGACAAACTGAAGACAATTCTCCAGTCACGGCTGGACACTCTCAAAAAGATGGGATTTGTAGTCCCCAAGGCAGAGCGGCTGACCATGAAGGCATTAAACGGCCTCAAAGGACAGATCAATGCATCTCTGCGGACAAATACAGGTAATGCTTACCAGGCGATGTCGATCCAGGCAGAGCTAATGAAGATCAGGCATGCAATAACCCTCGGCGAATCACAGGGAAGCACGGTACTGAAGAATTATCTATTCAAACTCCTCTCAGAAGGGACCTCCCCCTCGGGAACGAAGGCAGGAAAACGGCTTGCGGCCGATCCGCTCTTTGGAGAGATCGTCGATGAGATATCTTCATGGGAGGCCGAGATCCATCCAAAGCCAGAGATGACGGCAGATCTGGTGGAAAGACAGCTGGAGGAGTTTCCGGAGAGCAGAATCATAATATTTGCAAACTTCAGGGACAGTGTCAGTCTTCTTGAAGAATACCTTAAAGGCAGGAGGATAGACTGCAGGAAGTTTATCGGACAGTCGTCCAGAGATTCCGAAAAGGGGCTCTCACAAAAGAAGCAGATCGAAACCCTCACGGGATTCAGGAACGGTGAGTTCAGGGTGCTCATCGCCACATCTGTCGGCGAGGAGGGGCTTGACGTCCCGTCAACAGATCTTGTCATATTCTACGAGGCTGTCCCTTCCGAGATCAGAAGTATCCAGAGAAAAGGAAGAACGGGCAGGCACGGGAGCGGGAGCATCATCGTGCTCGTTACAAAGGGCACATCGGACGAGACCTACAGGTACGTGAGCCAGAACCGTGAAAAGACCATGAAGACGGGCATCGCAGGCCTTGCATCGGCAACTCCAGCCACCTCACTTTCCCGGGCAGCTGATGCAGGATTCAGTAAGTCTGAACCCGCCGAAGACACACGCCCGGCGGGGAAAGGGCAGACCGCAATCGATTCGTTCATTCAGGAAGGACCTGCCATTGTTGCAGACGACAGGGAAACCTCATCCAGGGTTCTTGAATTGCTCCACAACAAGGGTGCCTCGATTACAATAGAGCGGCTTGAATATGGAGATTATGCAATAGGCGACAGAATCCTTGTCGAAAGAAAGACAACAAAAGACTTCGCCGATACACTGATCGAAAGAGATCTTCTTGGACAGGTGAAAAGGATGTCAGAGATGTCCTTAAAACCGGTCGTCATTATTGAAGGCAAAGATCTGTATATGCAACGAAATATCAATCCTAATGCAATAAGAGGGGCGCTTGCAGCCATGTCTGTAGGAATGGGCATCACCATTCTCCAGACAGAAGACGCTGAGGATACAGCCGAGATGCTTTACGTACTTGCAGGAAGGGAGGAGAACGAGTACGGGCCAAGGAAAACTCCTCACTTTCATAAAACATACAAATCAGAGAAAGAATCCCTTGAATATATTGTCTCATCTTTCCCTTCACTGGGCCCTAAGAGTGCAAGAGACCTCCTTGATCATTTCGGCAGCATACAGAATATTATGAATGCAAATATTAAAGATCTGAAAGCAGTTCAGGGAATCGGGGAGAAAACCGCAAGATCCGTTTTTGAACTTTCAAGGAAGAAATACAGGTAAGGTGTTTTTGAGAGTTATTCAAGGGAGGGGAATGACTCCCCCTCCCTATTACCCTCCCCTAATTGCGATAAGTCGCAAAGGGGGACGGCCCAGCGTCCCCTTTTGCTCCGGAAAATAAATGACATCCCGAAAACCGGGTTCTCTCCCGGTCGAGGCTACCCGGAAGGGCAGTGCCCAGACCGGGCTATAATCTCAGCGTAAATTTCGTAGAAATTTGCGCTTGGGGCTGCCCCGACAGGGGCTTATGCCCGGTTTGACTCCCTAAGAAAATTCCGATAATGTTAAAATAAAAAATAAGAACCTATCTGCCTTTCAAAACATCATTCGCGATCTTTACACACTCCATAAGAGCAAGGCTGTCCTTCGCCCGGGATTCCTCACGGACTCTTCTGCACAGGTAGATGATCGTTCCCTCCATCTCCGCCCTGAGATCCCCGGACATTTCCCGGCCCTCTTTAGAATATTCCATCTCCCTGTAATCCTCAGGGACTATCTCATGTTGTTCCGGGGCTTTAAGGGATGTTTCGGGCGGCACTGAATTCTGCGCTTTATTGCAGACAACGCACATCGTATCGCCTTTTACAAGAAAAAGCGGAGAACCGCAGGAAGGACAGGTTTTATCCAGCATCTTTCCACCTTTAAGCAGGTATTCAGCCATAATGTCTTCAGGATTCGATGGCATCTTAATTATTCACTCCTACCCATTATATATGCAGGTGCCCCAATTAATAATAGGATGGTGATAAACAATGGCAGAACCGCAAAAAACAATAAACTATTGTATTCAGATGCTTCAGGCCATAATGGAAGACTCAACAATTCCACGAAATATCAGAAGAGTTGCAGATGATACAAAAAAGGTTCTGATTGATGAATCAAAGGGCCTTGGTCTCCGTGCAGCAACTGCTATTTCAATGATAGACGAGATCTCAAATGACCCGAATATGCCTGTACATGCAAGAACCAGAATCTGGGAACTTGTCTCACAGCTTGAAACAGTACCTCTTGACTAAAGCAGACTTATAAGAATAATTATAATCCGGAAAACCGATCCGGACAAACTATTCTCCAATTACTGTACAATGAACTTTCCTTGTCCTGGATGGCCTTATATCCAGTTCAAGGATGACTAACTGCTGCCAGGTCCCAAGTTTCGCATTGCCCTTTCTTACAGGTACAGTTAGTGAAGGACCTATAAGCGCAGCCTTTACATGCGAACGGCCGTTTCCGTCACCCCATGCCAGATCATGTTCGTAGGGAACGTCATCGGGAGATATCGCAGAAAGTGCACGCCTGAGATCAGACAACACACCTGATTCATATTCAATCGTAGTCAGTGCAGCAGTAGAGCCCTCGATAAAAAGAGAAATGATTCCTGTCTGAATCCCGCTTCCGGCTATGATCTCATTCACCTGTGGCGTGATATTGATTATATCTCCTTCGCCTGAAGTTATTATATCGATTACAGCCGTGTGCATAACCGTCTCCTATGTCTTTGGCCAGAGGAAGTTCTCATATGCCTCCATAGTTCCGCCGGTAGGAAGTGAGGCTGACATCTTTATCTGCCCAATACCATAATCGTCTGAACTGATTTTAATTGAGGAATAAGGAATCCTTATTCCGCCGTAAGGCGTATTGCTCCCCTCGTCAGATGACGTAATCGTTGTATAACCCTTATAAAATATCTTTCTAGGGCTTACAGTCCGGCCATAGATGTCGATAGAAGGACTATATACAGTAATCTGGGTACTGATAGAAGTCTCGCTGAATATTACCTTTCTCCCATAGGCGTCATAAAATGTAAAATGGATTGCAATTCCATCATTTCCAAGATTCTCGTCCCAGTCAAGCGGTTTGGCATATATATCGAGGGATTTTATATCAGAAGTTGTCCCGATAGTCTCTCCCGCGTATACATAATCTATCGAAGATGCGCCGGTTATATAGACATTTTCCCCCGAAAGTCCAGAATCTGAAGACGTGGGCTGTGCTGAAGATGTGACATACTGAACCCCGCTGTCACCTGCCAGGAGAGGCGGGTATTTTACAAGAAGAATATATCCCCCTCCTGCAATTATGACGACAAGGAGGAGTATTACTATAATATTGTTATTTTCCATAATTTCCATTAGGGCAATAAACAATATAATTCTGTCCGTAAAAAGGGTTAAAAAAAGGTTATTTATTCTTCATCCATCTCTTTGCCTTCATCGGCTCCAAGAATGGTAAAGCCCACAACGCTGTCACCGTCATCCATTTTCATGATCCTGACCCCGCGGGTTCCACGCTTCTGGATCGAGATTTCTGAGACTGTAGTACGGATTACGATACCTGATTTACTCATCAGGATAACATCTTCCTGATCAGAAACTGCCTTTGAAGAGACCACACCCCCGCTTACGTCAGTCTGTATATTCCTGACACCCATGGTTGCTCTTCCATGCCCCCTGAATTCATCAAACTCCGTTCTTTTTCCATAACCCTTCTCGGTGATTGTCAGAAGATGATCATTCTCGATTGGAGTTACATCCTGGAGCTCATCCATGAATCTCAGTTTGATACCTTTTACTCCCAGAGCATTCCTGTGGCGAAGCGGGATTGCATCTATTCCGAAACGGAGACTCTGGCCCATGCGGGTCGTCAGGATAATCTCACCATTATCTGTCACCTTCATAACATGAACGAGTGAATCGCCATCCTTGAGTGTGATTGCATTGATTCCTGTCTGCCTGGGACGTGAAAACTCAACCTGCGGGATCTTAACAACCATTCCCATCATCGTTGCGAACAGGAAGAATTCATCCTCCATAAACTCGGATACGGGAATAACTGCCGTGACCTTCTCATCATCACCCAGGTTGAGAAGGTTAACGATCGCCTTTCCGCGGCTCTGCCTTGTCGCTTCCGGGATTTCATAGACCTTGAGCCAGTACACCCTTCCCGAACTTGTAAAGCACAGCAGGTAGTCGTGGGTGGATGCAACGAACACGCTCTTGACGAAGTCCTCTTCCTTTGTAGACATTCCGATAATTCCCCTGCCACCCCTGTGCTGGCCTTTGTAGGTATCAAGAGGCATTGATTTGATGTAATTTTGGGATGTTAGTGAGACCAGAACCTGCTTGTTCTCTATCAGGTCCTCCTTATCGAAGTCAGATACGTCATGGCTTATGCTGGTTCTCCTTTCATCACTGTACTTCTCACCAATCTCAACAGTCTCCCTCTTTATCTCAGCAAAGATATGCTCATCGTTGGATATGATAAGTTTCAGTCTCTCGACTTCCTTAAGAAGACCATCCCGCTCATCCAGTATCTTCTGGTGTTCGAGAGCCGCAAGACGACGGAGCTGCATCTTGAGTATAGCATCAGTCTGGATCTCATCCAGTCCGAAATTCTCGATAAGCTTCTTGGATGCCTCGTCAGTTGTTGAAGAGCCGCGTATTGTCGCTATGACCTCATCGATGTTTTCGAGGGCAAGGAGAAGGCCTTTTAGGATATGCAGCCTGTCTTCCGCCTTTTTAAGCTCAAATACGGTCCTCCTGAATATAACCGTCTTCCTGTGCTTGAGGAATTCCTGGATTATCTCCTTTACCGTAAGGACCTTCGGCTGTTTGTCGACGATTGCAAGATTTATAATCCCAAATGTGGATTCAAGTGGTGTGTGCTTGTAGAGCTGGTTTAAGACGACTCTGGGAATAATCGCTTTTTTCAGCTCGATCACAACACGAATACCGTCCTTGTCGGACTCATCCCTGATATCCGATATCCCGTCGATCTTCTTGTCGCGGACAAGATCTGCGATAAGTTCGATTAGTCTTGCCTTGTTCACCTGGTAGGGAAGCTCCGATATTATTATCCGGCTCTTCTTTGCCCCTTCAGGCTCCTCGATCTCTGCGACTCCACGGAGGCGGATTCTGCCCCTGCCTGTGGTATATGCACTTGCAATACCGCTCCTGCCGAGAATAACTCCACCGGTAGGGAAGTCAGGACCAGGCATAAGCTCCATAAGTCCGGCAGGGGATATCTCCGGGTCGTCTATTACCGCACATACGGCACTGCAGACCTCACCAATATTGTGGGGAGCCATTTTGGTGGCCATTCCAACCGCAATACCGTCCGAACCGTTTACCAGAAGGTTCGGTATCTTTGCGGGAAGCACCAGAGGTTCCTGAAGTGATTCGTCGAAATTGGGACCGAAATCAACAGTCTCCTTGTCAATATCCTCCAGAAGTGACTCAGAGACAGGATCGAGTCTGGCCTCGGTGTAACGCATCGCAGCCGCGGAGTCACCGTCAATTGAACCAAAGTTACCCTGACCCTCTACAAGAGTGTACCTGTAAGAGAAGGGCTGGGCCATCTTGACTAGTGTGTCGTATATTGATGAATCGCCGTGAGGGTGATATTTACCCATTACTTCTCCGACGATACGGGCACTCTTTTTGAAAGGTTTGTCATGATAATTGCCCATCTCCCCCATTGCGTAGAGAGTGCGCCTGTGCACCGGTTTCAGACCGTCCCTGACGTCAGGTATGGCCCTCCCGATGATTACGGACATTGCGTAATCGAGATAAGAAGTCTTCATCTCCTCTTCTATCGAGACAGGAATAATTCTCTTTTCCACCGGAGCGGTATCTTCAGACGTCAAGGTTGATCACCTCCCTAGCATGCCGGGTAATGAATTCTTTTCTTGCAACCACATCATCACCCATCAGTTTACTGAAGATCTCATCGGCGTATGAGGCCTCCATAACAGTAACCTGCTTTAAAACCCTTGATTCTGGTGCCATGGTTGTATTCCAGAGCTGTTCGGCATTCATCTCACCAAGACCCTTGTAGCGCTGGACACTGGTGCCCTTTTCACCAAATTCTTTCAGATGTCTTCTCATCTCTTCCTCAGAGAAGGCATATTTCTCGTTCTTTCCCTTTGAAACCCTGTAGAGTGGCGGCTGGGCGATGTAGACATAGCCGTTTTCAATAAGATCAGGCATATACCTGTAGAAGAAAGTCAGAAGGAGAGTGCAGATATGCGCCCCATCGACATCGGCATCAGTCATCAGGATTATGTGATGATAACGTGCCTTCGTGACGTCGAACGTCTCCCCGAACCCGCATCCGATTGCCGATATGAGGGTCTGTATCTCATTGTTCTTCAGGATCTTGTGGGGATTCGCCTTCTCGACATTCAGAATTTTACCACGAAGGGGAAGGATCGCCTGGAACAGCCTTGAGCGGCCCTGTTTTGCAGAACCCCCTGCAGAGTCTCCCTCGACAATATATATCTCGCTCTTTGCAGGATCACGCTCGGAACAGTCTGCAAGTTTACCTGGCAGTCCGCCGCTCTCAAGGGTACTCTTTCTTCTCGCAAGCTCCCTTGCCTTTCTCGCAGCCTCACGGGCCCTTGCGGCACTTACCGCCTTGGATACAATTGCCTGTATGACCTTTGGGTTCTCCTCAAAATATTCTGTCAGAGACTGGTAAACAAGGGAATCGACGATCCCCTTTACATTGCTGTTTCCAAGGCGCATCTTGGTCTGGCCTTCAAACTGCGGGTTTGCAATCTTTAAACTGATAACAGTTACAAGACCTTCGCGGACATCATCCCCTTTCAGCGATTCGGACATCCCCTTCAGCAGGTTGTTATCCTTTGCAGATTTGTTTATAGCCCGGGTAAGAGCACTCCTAAAGCCTTCAAGATGTGTGCCGCCCTCCCTTGTATTTACGCTGTTGACAAATGTCATCATCGTTTCGGAGTATGCAGTTGAATACTGGAGTGCGACCTCGACCTCGGTCTTGCTCTCCTCATCCTTTGTATTGAAATATATTACATCAGGGTGAACAAGCTCTTTTCCGGATACGAGATAAGATACGAACTCCTGTATTCCACCTTCATAATTAAAGACCTGTTCATCTTCATAACCGCTTCTCTTATCATATATCTCAATTGTAATCCCGCGATTAAGGAATGCAAGCTCACGCATTCTGTGGCTGAGGACATCATAATCGAAGGATACAGTCTCAAAGATAAGAGAATCAGGCTTGAATCTTACCCTTGTGCCGTGTTTTTCAAAGGCATCAGGAGCAGCATTCTTCCGCGATGTAAGTTCCTTACACAGACCTCCCCGTGCAAAGGACATCTCGTATATGTACCCGTCGCGGTAGACCTCTACATCCAGGTTTTCAGAGAGTGCATTTACAACCGATACTCCTACTCCATGCAGACCGCCGGATACCTGATAGGTATTTTTATCGAACTTTCCTCCTGCGTGAAGGACTGTCATCACTATCTCAAGAGCACTCTTTCCATCCTGCTCCTCCATGATATCCACAGGGATACCACGTCCGTTATCTTCGATAATGCATGAACCGTCATTTTCAAGTATGACTTTTATATGGTCGCATATCCCGGCAAGGGCCTCATCAATGGAATTATCCACCACTTCATATACAAGATGGTGAAGACCACGGACATCGGTGCTTCCAATGTACATGGCGGGCCTTTCCCTTACAGGTTCAAGTCCCTCAAGAACAGTAATATTTGATGCATTGTAATTATTCTGAGCCAAAATCATCCCCCTTTATCAGGTGGAAACAATAAATTTCCATGATATTTGTTCTGCAAAATGCGATGCAGCCCAAGGGCAAAAAACCAACATTGGAGTTTCAATAAATCGCACATATATTATTGGCCCTGCAGGCACTTAAAACATCGCAAAAATAAGGACTCTCATAAAATTCAGGATGATTTGACTCGATTACCGGAGTGGAATGATAAGGCAGATCAGTCAAATTTTCCTATTGCGGGATCAGCGATCCCAAGCTCGCGGTCAATTGCAATAACAAGCTTTTTCAAAGTTTTCTCAAGAGAATCAAGATCCTCATCATCCATAATCCCGTTCTGGTGCCAGTTTGCCTTCTGGCGAAGCATCGTGAGAAGCTCTTCGACTTCCGTTCCCCGAAACTGATCAGGAATCTGTATCTCAACCAGGTGATCGGACAGACCGGACCATGCCCTCTCCGGAGGAAGTCCTATGTGCTTTGATACGAGCATAATATTGGTTATAAAACCCCTTCCAAAACGACTTTCCATGCTTTTGATTTAGGAATTTTACCTGAAAAAGGTATGGGCTCTGGTTTTAATTACAAACAGGAAGGAAGAGGATTCCCCATCCCTGTTACCCTCCCCCTCATTCCTTCCCAAAAAGAGAACGGATTTCATTTCCGATGACCTTCCCTGCGACCCGGTATATTGAAGGATTGAACGCCATCTTCCGGACAATCCTGCCAGGACGATCCATGTCACCATATCGTATGATATCATCTGCCATGCCTTTCTCATTCATTACCCTGCAGAGATCATCGATTATCTCAGGAGTAAGATTTCTTCTCATCCGGAAGAGTTTCATTCCAAATGCAAGTTCACGACCGAAATCAGCCTTCCAGGCAGATTCATATGAAGAGAGGGCGGAATCGCTGAACAAATCTGATTCACAGCATTTAATTGCAGTTAAAGCCGCATGCCTTGCAGACCGCACCCCGGTATATACCCCTCCACCGGATGTGGGTTTTGCAAACCCGGCGGCATCACCGCAAAAAAAAGTCCTGTTTCCATATGTTTTTGGCATAATACCAAGCGGAATAGTGCCTGTCACCTGGTGAACACAGGATGGCCCGAATTTCCGGATAAACTGCTCAAAATGAACATCAGTATCCTTCTGAGCACAAAGACCTATACGTGCCCTTCCTGTGCCGGCAGGGATCACCCACCCGAAGAACCCGGGCGAAGCATAAGGATGAAGTTCAACCAGACGCCCTTCGCCTTCATATGGAACATCGGCCTGCACTCCGGAAAGGAATACAGGTGCACGTTTCATGCCGTATATTCTTGAAAAGATGTTTCTCGGGCCGTCTGCTGCAATAACCAGCCGGGATTTAAATTCACGAATCCCGTCCACCCCCTTTGTGGACAGAACACAGCCCGTTGAACCGTTCTTAGCCCCGGTTACAGAGGTCTTGAGCTTTACCTCTACACCGGCGTTTGCCGCCTTCTCGAGCATCTCACGATCAAGAGCACTCCTGTCCACAACATATGCCTTAACCTCACCGGCATCGAAGGAGAACTCCTCCCCGAGACCGGAGATTACACGGGCACCCGATACAGTCTGGATAATACTTCTCTCTGATACCTCACACTCTTCAAAGGCATTAGAGCTAAGGAGTCCGGCACACTGAACAGGTATACCTGCGGCGGCATGCTCCTCTATCAAAAGCGTCTTCAGTCCGGCCTTTGCACAGCATTCTGCCGCCATGCACCCCACAGGCCCTCCACCTGGAACGATGACATCATAGATCACAGATAGCATAGAATATCGGCATGGGTAAGAATAACTTTTACCGGAGACCGGACCCCGTCAAATCTATCCTCATGAAACGCAGCGGCAGCACCCATACTTATCTGAATAACGGACTCAATATATTACAGAAATGTCGCCCGAACCCGATTTCAAATATAAACAGTGCCTGATCATCAGAAACGATATCAAGATGACCTGTGGCAAGAAATGCGCCCAGCTAGCACATGCGGCAGTCGCTGCTTATGAAAAGGCAGACAAGATTACGAAAAAAAAGTGGTATGACGAGGGGATGAAGAAAGTGGCCCTAAAGGTCCACTCGCAAAAGGATCTCTATGTGATTAAAACTCTTGCAGAGGATGCAGGGATACCAGCAGCGATCATCACCGATGCAGGTATGACCGAGATCCCGCCCGGAACCGTGACAGCACTGGGCCTCGGACCGGCAAAATCCGAAGACCTTGATAAGATAACAGGGGACCTCCAGCTATTATGATCAAGAGTGAATACCCAATCGAGATCCTTCTCGGGATGGACTATTATTCAACCGGCTCCAGAGGAACAGGAGGGATACTGAAGAAAAGCCCGGAAGATTTTCGTGTAAACGAACTCTATGGTGACATCAAAATGTCCGGCGGCCCCTATCTCATCTGCGAACTTGAAAAGACAAACTGGGACCTTCAAAGAGCTGTCCGTGAAATATCAAAGGTTCTCGGCGTAAGTCACAGGAGAATAAGCTGGGCAGGTACAAAGGACAAGAGGGCAGTAACAAAGCAGCTGATATCCATATACGGGATAAACGAGGAGCAGATCGCGAATATCAGGATCAAAGACATCTCGCTAAAAACTGTTGGAAGAGCAAACTCACAGATCTCCTTAGGTGAGCTTAAGGGCAACAGCTTTGGAATAACAATCAGTGACATCGGGACAGAAGATCCTTCACCGGTTCTTGAAGAGGTCACATCCTTTGCAACGGCAGGCAACATTCCCAACTATTTCGGCATCCAGCGTTTCGGGGCCACAAGACCCGTGACGCATCTCACCGGATTTGAGATACTAAAAGGGGATTTCAGGGAGGCAGTAAAGACTTACATCAGCTTTTCATGCGGACATGAGCCTGAAGATACCGAGACGGCAAGAAAACACTACAGGGATTGCGAAGATGCGAAGGAGACACTCGCCATAATGCCGACTCATCTCAGGTATGAACTTGCAATGCTTCACCATCTGGTTGAAAAGCCGGGGGACTACGAAGGGGCGCTGAAGGTGACACCCCCAAAGCTTCTTTCGATGTTCGTCAGCGCCGCCCAATCCTGGGTCTTCAACAAGGCATTAAGCAGGAGGCTTGAGATCGGTGGACTTGACGAACCGTTCGTAGGAGACAGGATTATCTTTGAAGGTGGACGGGAGGATGTCGTGACTGAAGAGAATATCAGGACTGCCCGGGTGCATATGAAAAGGGGGAGATGCGTCCCTGCTATATTCATGCCGGGATCAGAAGATTTCAAACCTGCCGGGGAGACCGACATCTATATTGCAGAACTTCTCGAAGAAGCCGGGATCGGAATTGAAAGCTTCAGGCGGGCATCGGAAGTTACGGAAACTGCATTCAGGGGAGCTTCAAGAGCGGCAGCAATACGGGCGGATCTCGGCTGGAAAGTTTCCGGAGATAAAATTGACCTTGAATTCAGCCTTTCACCAGGGACGTATGCAACCACCATCTGCCGTGAGATCATGAAGACAGACCCGGAGAAGATGATTTAAAAAACGAGAGTTAGATTGTTATCCCGGTTCCGTTCCCGGTCTCCTCAAAGGTAACATTTTCACTCCCTTCTGAAAAGGTTACAGGCCTTTCATATTTTTTCACGGCCTCAATCGTTGTAAAAAGATTTCCGAATTCATCAATAAGCCCGAGATCGTATGCATCCTCACCCCGGATCAACTGGGCCTCCTCGATATCCTCCCTGTTGAGATTTCTTTGAGTGACGACATCATTAATGAAAAGTTCAAAACTGTCGTCCACCATCTTCTGGACATATTCATACTCATCCTCGGTAAGGCCCCGGTACTGCGAACCGAGATCTTTCAATTCACCGGATTTCACAACAGATACATTTACCCCTTCAAGCTGCATCGACCTGCTTACATCATAAAATGTCCATATTGTTCCTATCCCGCCGGTCATGGTATCCCTGTTGGCATATATCCTGTCGGCATGTGAGCTTACATGATACGCGGCAGAAGTAGCCATGTCACCCATCGAAACAAAGACAGGCTTTTTAGTCCTGGCGTATTCAATGTCCTCAATTATCTCCTGGGCCCCTGCAGGGGAGCCGCCAGGACTGTCAACCCTCAGCACAATCGCCTCAATCAGTGGATCATCAGCTGCACTCCGGATACGGCTTCCGACATATTCACTCCCGACATACCCGCCTCCGGAATAATCACCGGCGACAATAGTTCCTTCAATCCGGATGACAGAAACACCCTCACTCCCGGAATAAGGGATCAGGATAACAAATGAAGCAATGATGACAAGAGCTATGAAAATTCCTGCAGCGAACCATAAAGGACTAAATTTTCGTGATCTCTTCTTCCGGGTACTGGTAATCTCATGCTCAAGCCAGCTCATCTTTCATTCCCCGTAAAGGACATCATATTCTGTGACCAGATTCGTACCGCACAGATAATATTTTTTCAGCCTCAGGCTGAACATATCCTCTTCCGATTCTATATGCATCCCCCCGACAAGTGAGGGCGTATCCGATCCTCCTACAATAAAGGGGAGGTGTATCAGGCGAATCTCATCGACAAGGCTGTCCTGGAGCATATAATAGTTAAGTGTCGGCCCCCCTTCAACCATAAGCTTCGAGACACCGTAATCCTCAACAAGGATCTTCATCAGTGAAGGGAGATCCACCTTGTCTTCCCCGACGCAGACTACATCCACCCCTTTCTCCTCAAGGATGCGTATTTTTTCGGATGATGCCTTTTTACTGACTGCAATAAGAGTAGGGGCATCCGGACCAAGTACATTTGATTCGGGAGGTATATCCGCCCTGCTCGAAGGTATCACTCTCAAGGGGCTTTTCCCCTCGACATACCGGACTGTAAGGAAGGAATTGTCAATATTTATTGTATTTGAACCGACCATTATCGCATCATATTCAGCCCTTGTATTATGTAGAAGTATATCGGTTTCGTGATCCATATACTTCATCAAAATTTTACTTGAAGCTCCCTTTTTGAGAGTAAGTTTACCGTCAACTGTAATCTCTGACATCATCAGCACATGAGGCTTAACATTATTTCCCGCCATATCAACCTTCTTGTGATAAATTTGATCTTCAACCTGTAAAGCATTTAGTCTTATTCATATTTCAAAAGGGTTTTTTCCCTTTGAGAGTCAACAATATATAAGAAATGAATATTACTGCGCTCAGACCTAAGGTTATCGGATGCCTCGAACCTCTCGCAAATATATTCATTAAGCTTAGGTTAACACCAAATATTATCTCCGTACTTTCACTGCTCGCCGGCATTGCTGCGGCATATCTCTTTTTTAATATGTTTTTTATATATGGTGCGCTGATGCTCTTCGCTTCAGCAATACTGGATCTGGTGGACGGTAGTGTTGCAAGAAAAACGGGAAAGGAAAGCAGATTCGGAGCAGTTTTTGACTGGATTGTTGACAAATATGTAGACAGTATTGTTATTCTGGGAATCGGACTCTCGGGAATCGCAATAATCAGCGGTTATTTCCCCGTACCGCCGGAATATATCCCTGCAGCTGATTTTGCGATTGTTGCCCTCGCCATCATAGGTTCCCTTATGAATACATTCATAAAACCGGTAGTATATGCGGAAGTCGGTTTTGAAAAAAGAGAGGACGGTAAGATCGACGACCCGCTGGAGAGGGTCGGGTTCTTCGGAAGGCCGGAGACGATCATTGTCCTCGTCCTTGGCGGCCTGACAGGATTTATTGCGATTGCAGTAATTATTGTTGCACTTTGCACAAATCTTTCTGCACTTCAGCGGATTATTTACCTCTACCAAAACCTGTAATTTTTTTTACTTTTTCAGTGTAAAGCGAGACTATTCCCTCTGCGAATTCACCCAGTGCGGGATTAATCTTAAAAAGTGCCAGGGCAAGAACCACAAGAAAAATGAGTGCCCCCACCTCGGCCATAACATTGTGCGCCCAGTAGAAACTCTCATAGCCATACTCACCGTTTGAAGCAATTTCTGGAAACACCTGAAACCACTGTCCGGTATATGCCATAATCACGAATGCGTTTCTCAGGAGGTTGAGGAAATATATGGTTGGAACTATGAGAAGCACCGCAGTCAGTCTTTGCCTGAGATCCGCGGGTGCGCAGCAGGCAAGACCGAGCATAATGGCAATACTCTGTATCCCGGTACAGGCCATGATTATCTCTACACGAAATCCGTTATTCGCGATCATATTCCATTCAGTCCGGGTAGAATTAAAACCAAATGAATCAAGCAGAAAAGCTACCTGTGATGTAACCATATTTATCAGCCAGTCACCGAGCGGCGGATAAAAACCAAATGGAATATAGATTAAAAATGCAATTGCCGCCCCCCTGCTAAGACTCAGGGTAAGCTGGTTCCCTTTAATCATTTCAGGAATTGTTATCGCAAGAAACGGAATTCCAAGAATACCCAAAAGAGGGTACATGAAATTATTTTCAACAATGATATAATGGGGAAAATCCACGACAATTGACAATACAACCGATATCCACCCGCCTGCGGCACAGTACAGGCTGTATGGCGGTTTAATCAGAAGGAATGCAATAAATAAAACAGCCGCGGCATATATGAGAAGAGGTTCCATTTCATATAAATTGGAGGTAAAGCCATTTATTGTTTCCAATATACTCTTTCGTTTTTGTGATCACCCTTGACATAATCAATAAGAATTAATGAATTGGAAGCAGATAATATAGCAGATGATGTTCTGTCCTGAATGCCATAGTCTTATGAAATCCTTCAACGGGAAACTTAAATGTACAAAATGCGGTTTTGAGAAGGAGATCGAAGACAGGTCCAAATTAACAAAAGTCAAATCGATGAAAGAGAAAGAGATTGTCATCGTGGAAAACGCTGATGAGATTGCCACTCTGCCGACAATAAAAACAAGATGTCCTGAGTGCGGGCATGACACCGCATACTGGTGGCTCAGGCAGCTCAGATCTGCAGATGAATCAGAAGTCAGGTTCTTCAAATGCGTCAAGTGCAAATACACCTGGCGTGAATATGACTGAACAATCTTTTTTTATCCACCTAAATTAAACCTTTTACCTTAATAAGCAGCAAAATTCCAGTTTAATTTTTAATCACATATTTACTTGTAACTATACCGCCCATGACCCTGAATGCGGTTTCAGGTTCATCGAATGAAGGTATTCCGGCACCTGTCAGCTGGTCACGCCCGCGCTTCAGCTCCTCACCACCAACGAGGACAGGAACAACCCTCTTATCTGTTTTTTTTGTCATTCTGATTACTTCATCAGCAAGTTTCTCAAAAGGGATATTGTTGCTGGGGATAGTGATTAATACGCATATATCCCAGAATTCATCATATTTACAGAGAAGATCAAATGCTCCGGTAAACCTTTCAATACCGGCATCACCAACAATATCAACAGGATTTCTCCGGCTCCAGTAAGAGGGCAGAAATCCGTCAAATTCCTCTTTTACTCCCGGAGGCAGATCGACCATATTCAGCCCGTATTTCTCTGCATAATCTGATGACAGGACCGCAAAACCCCCGGCATTGGTTACAACCACGACACGGTTACCTTTCGGGTACTTCTTCCGATGTGCAAGGAATTCGGCAGAATAAAAAGCATCCTCAATATTCGAAGCAAAGATCGCCCCGCACTCCCTGAACGCCTCAAGGTAAATCTCGTGGCTTCCTGCAAGCGACCCCGTATGTGATACCGCTGCAATATGACCTTTCTCAGATGAACCGGATTTAATCACAACAACCGGCTTTTGAGGGGAAATTTCAGAAACAAGCTCCATAAATCTCCGGCCGTCATCTACAGCCTCGATATACATAATAATTGCACTTGTGTTCTCATCTGAGCCGGCCCAGACCAGATAATCAACAAATTTTAAATCACACTGGTTTCCTACTGACGCCACAAGAGAAAATCCAAGACCATATGATATGCTCCAGTCAATAACCGCATTTAAAAGTGCTCCGCTTTGAGAAATAAATGCAATATTCCCGGGTTTTGGTGTAGCAGGGAGAAATGTTGTATCATAACCCGCGTAAGGATTAATGAGACCAAGACAGTTTGGACCTGTGATCCTCATCCCGTATTTTTTCCCCGACCTGGCCACCATCTCCTCAAGTTTAGCACCCACCTCTCCGGTCTCTTTAAACCCGGCTGAGATTATTACTGCCAGACGGACTCCTTTCATTCCACATTCTTCCACAATTCCGGGAACATTTGCGGCAGGCACCGCTATCACCGCCATATCCACGTCTCCGGGAATCATTGAAACAGACGGATATGTTTTTATTCCCAAGATTTCTTCATCAGAAGAATTTACCGGATAAAAAATGCCTCCAAATTCTGCCAGCTTGAGAGTTATTGTCCTGCCTATCTTTCCGGGTTTATCAGAAGCCCCGACAAGTGCAATTGAAGAAGGACTGAATATTCCGGTATCAGGAATAGTATATTCTTCCGGGCCGCTGAAAGAATGATTCTCATCGAATAGGAACGCAGTATCTATAGCACAGGCCCCATTTTCATATAGTCTTAGAGGATTAATGTCGAATTCGGAAAGGCCGGGGGTTTCTTCAAACATTGAAGCTGCTTTGATCAAAATTTCAACCATCCCGGCCTCATCTTTTGGTTTTGAACCCCTGTATCCCTCTATCAGCATCCGGGCCCTGATGCCATGGATCATATATTTTGCCTTTTCAGGGGTGAGCGGCAGTATTCCGAATGAAACGTCCCGGTATATACTGACGTTTGTTCCACCAATTCCAAATGTCAGGACTTTACCGAAGGCATGATCTGTCTTGCCGCCGACGATTATCTCAAGACCGGGAAGGGCTATCTCTTCAACAATTACACCCTCAATCAATGCTCCGGGAACTGCAGACAGAGAATTTTGGATTATACGCGAATATGCCTCCCGTGCCTCCTCTGCCGAGTTTATATCAAGTAAGACTCCCCCTGCATCGCTTTTATGAATAATATCTGCAGATATTACTTTCATAACTACAGGAAAGTCCAGTTTTTCAGCAATCCGTGCAGCATCTCCCTCAGATTTCGCAAGACCATATAAAGGATGCGGGATGCCATATTTTTCCAGAAGCTGATATCCTTCAGCGCCCAGTACCACTTTTTTCTTCATAAAATTATCCTGCCGGATTCAGACAATCAATAAATGTCCGGCATATAATATTACCCTTAATGAGATCCGGTTCACAGAGGAGTAGTTTATCACCCAACTATTTATATAGTTTATAAATAATTTTATAAACATGAAGGTGAATCCGGAAGAATCACTGAAGATTGAAAATATCGTTGCATCAGCCAAGGTAGCAAAAGAACTCGACCTCCAGATGATAAACGAAAAGATCAAGGATGCAGAGTATAATAAGAAGAGATTCCCTGGAGTTGTTCTGAGGATGCAGAATCCAAAGATAGCCGCACTGGTCTTTGGATCAGGTAAGGTGGTCCTTACGGGAGCAAAGAGTATTGACAGCCTTTCAAAAGGTCTGGATATTCTTGGAGATAAATTGAGGGACCTAAAACTTGATATTCCTAAAAAACTCGAGTATAAGGTCCAGAATATTGTCACATCAGCAGATCTCGGAACCCCCATCAACCTCAATAAGATAGCAGTAGGATTCAATCTCGAAAGGATCGAGTACGAACCAGAGCAGTTCCCGGGACTTGTATACAGGCTTGAAGAGCCGAAAGTCGTTGTTCTTCTGTTTGGATCTGGAAAACTTATCATCACCGGCGGTAAGCAGCCTGAAGATGCCAAAAAGGCAGTACAAAAAATACTATCGGACCTTTCAAATCTGGGCCTTATCTAAACAATAAATAATATATATTAGCATCTTTTTTGATGAATCAATAATTAGACCATTATCATTCTAACGTAAATACCAGGGTCAAGATAAAAATGTATTTATAACAAACTGGCGAAATAGATTGTATAGACTGGTGTAGTTATGAAACTCGAAAAAGTTTTGACATTCACGGAAAAAGAAGAGGAGATGGCCGATCTTCTCTCTGACGTGGGTCTCAAAAAAAATGTTGCCAAAGTACTTGTATATCTTGCAAATACAGAAGAAGCAACGTCAAGGGAGATCGAAAGGGGCACAGATCTCCGCCAGCCCGAAGTAAGCATTGCAATGCGAACTCTCAGTGAGAAAGAATGGATCTCGAACAGGGAAAGCAAGGCAGAGAGCAAAGGCAGGCCGGTAAAAATATACAATCTTTCAAAGCCGATGACAGAAATAATCGATACTCTTGAAAAGGAGAAGAAAGAAGAGATAGATAACCAGCTTGAAATCATAAAAAAGCTAAGAAAAATTGTTTAATTAAAATATATTCACCCCATTTTCATTTCCGATAACAACTTTTGTCCTCCCGGTAAATTCAGTGAACAGCCCACAGCTAAGTACACCGGGCAGATTGTTAATCAATGACTGCAGCTGCTCAGGCTCAGTTATTACACCGAAATCGCAGTCAACTTCGAAATTTCCGCAGTCTGTAATAACAGGACCGTCCTTTTTTACACCCACACGGATTGTCGGGATGCCGCCAAGTTCCCGGATACGCTTTTCAAAAAGACCTAAAGCGAATGGAATTACCTCCACGGGTACCGGACCATGAAGATTGTCACACATCTTTGATTCATCGGCGACGACGATGAAAAGCTCAGATGCGTCTGCAACACATCTCTCCAGAGTCTGGGCTGCACCTCTTCCCTTTATCAGCCTGAGAGAAGAGTCGATCTTATCGGCCCCGTCGATTGCGATATCGAGTTCAGGGAAATCATCCAGAGTTGAAAGCGGGATACCATAATCCCTTGCTCTTATAGTCGCCTGGAAAGAAGTGGGTATTCCGGTAATATCAAGTCCCTCGGAAGAGATACGTTCAGAGAGCCGCTCCATCGCAAAAAAAACAGTCGAGCCAGTACCAAGTCCAACCGCCATTCCGTCCTGTACCAGATCTGCAGCAAAATAGCCGGCATTCTTTTTAGAAAAATCAATATCCGGAGTCATTCATCAAACCTGATCAGTAGTTATGCATATACAAAAAATAGCTTTCTGTTTATAATGGCATCTCTCACATAAAAAAAAAGGCGAACAGGCATCAAATGAGCTTCAATAAAAAAATGGGATTTAGTGGATAAGATAAACTATCGAAACAGAAGCGGTTACATCCACATCGCCGGGCTGAACAGCTGTAGGAACAGCTGAACCTGCTGCATCGGCGGTTTTGTACATTGCAATCTCATTGTAGCCGGAGTCATATCTCACAGGAGTATAGCTTGCACCGACATTCACAGATTTAACTCCCATAACTGTTACGCCAAGTGCGGAAGCAACGGATTTCGCATCGGAGGCTGCCTGTGAAACTGCCGCATCAAGGGCCTGTGAACGAAGCTGGTTTGACTTCTCATCACTGAGAGTGAATGAGATGTAATTTATGTTGTTGGCACCGGCTGAAACAGCGTTGTCGATGATCTCGCCTGCCATGTCAACCTTTGATGATGTCACCTTAATAGTGTTCGTAACCTTGTAAATCTTCTTCTTGGATCCAAATACAGAATCGTCGCCTGAGGTGTACGAATAGATATTATAACCTGATGTCTCAATCTCATCATCAGTAAGACCGATTGCCTTCAGTGAATTTACAACCGCATTCATCTTCTCAGCATTCTGCTGCTGTGCCTGATAAGCATCGGTATTCTCAGTTTCGACAGCTATCGAAATTATGACCGTATCAGGTGCCGATGTCACTTTGCCTGTACCGGAGACGGAGATCGTTTTATCTTCCGATGAATCGGCTGCTGAAGCGGTACCCGCAATTGCAGCGATCAGGACGAGCATTACCGAAACCAGTATAATTTTTTTAATACTCATAGACTATCAGGAGAATATAGCTCTGTATTTTATTAATCCTATTCATGACTTCGAAAAAAGCTGAAGTTACCATTTTCATAAAATAAATAAAGAGAGGAGGAGGATTTCCACTCCCTATAACCCTCCCCCTCAGCGCGATATGTCGCAGGAAGGGATGAACCCGCATCCTTTCCTGCTCTTCCCTTTCTCCCGGCCGAAGGCCGGTATCACAATAGCGCAAAGCCCTGAGGTCAGGGCGTGTTCGCGAAGCGAACTTACGCAGGGGTTGCTTACCGAAGGGCTACCACCCTTTTGAAACCCGGCGGATTAACACCTAATATGTTGTCAAACCCTTTACTCAAGAATCATTGTTCCGACGACACGGAGCTTTCCTTCATCGAGATGGTGAATGATCGCCTTATCGCCGGGGAAGTAAGCAATCTCCTTTTCAAGACTTATTACGACTTCGGGATTCTTCGGATCGGATTCGTCGGCCACTGTATCGATCCTCCCCGAAACATAACTCATCCAGTGGCCAAGATGCACAACCATTGAATCCTTTAATGGAGTATTCCAGTACCTGACAACTGACACTCGGCCCTTAAACGAATCTCCAGTCTTTATCGATTCGTCGGTGGTCATTATCTGGCCCCTGTCGATCTCGTCGGCGGTTATGTTCTTCAGTGCAAGCCCGACACGGTCGCCCTCTGTTGCATTGGAACAGTCATCATCATGCCTCTGGATAGACCTGATCTGCGCCTTCTTCTCACCGGGGAGAACTTTCACTGAATCATGGGTCCTGATCGTCCCTTTAACGACACTGCCGAGTATCACAGTCCCGATACCCTTTACATTGAAATGGTGATCCACCATCACGGTACCGGGGATATCGGAGACCTCTCTCCGGACACCTGCCGCATCTGCAAGCAGTGACTCCCGAAGTACAATAGAATCTTCCTCAATGAAGGTGTAATTCTCCACAACGGTTCCCTTAATCAGGGGGTTGACTTGTGACTGGTCAATATAATTTCTTAGGATTACATAACCGCTCTTTATTCCCGCACAATCAAGCATGACCACACATTCACCAAATTCCGGAGTTATTCCATCCACCACAAGGATTGCCGACTGTGACATTGCCACCGAATAATATAGTGGTGCAACCCTCTCGGGGTACCTAGAGGGTTCAATAATCGTGACAGTATCTTCGCCCTTTTTCAGATTATAAAACGTGATATCGGATTCGGTTCCGGCCTTACCTACGGTTTTCGCATATCCGTGAGGTCCAAGAACAACAACATTAAGATTAGGCATACTGCCAATAATTTGGCTGTATATGGTAAAGATGGTTTTTATCCGTAGAAGTATTCATGATTCATCATCAAAAATAATGAATTTGCAGTGCTTCATTAGGAATTTCCGGATCTTTTCAGATTCAAGACAATTCCGGTCAAGACGGTCGACGATATCATCGATTATCTCCGCCTGACGGATAATATCCTCAGAACCTTCAAATTCTCCAAGTGAAGCAAGTCCCACGATAATTGAAAGAGGATTTCTAACAGCATCATTGAGTATTGAAAGCTGTTCGATATTGCTTTCTATCTGAACAAGAGCTTCCTTCTCCTTTCTTCGCATCTCCTTTTCAAAGCTGATATCCCTTATCAGTGAGAGGACAACCTTCTTCCCTTTGTACTGAAAGATATGAGAACTAACAATAACCGGAATCCTGGAACCGTATTTTCTAATCAAGTCCGTTTCAAATCTGACATAACCTTTTTCCTTAAGAGTTTCAAGAAGTTTTGCAGACCTTTCTTCCTGAATATTCCGGGAGAGCAGATCAACACTTAGGTTATAGAGTTCATCTTTTGTAAACCCTGAGATCTCTTCCGCCGCCGAGTTTGCCTCAAGGATTTTTCCGAAGATACTGTTCTCGGGGACTTCATAAAGTAAAGCTGCGTCAATAAGGTTGTCATAGAGCATCCTGAATTTCTCTTCAGATTCTGCAATCTCCTTTTCAGCCATTATACTCTCTGTTACATCCCTGATTATAAGAATAACCGCATCATTGTTTCTTTCACCGGAAAGAAGGAGGGAGGATTTTACATTAAAGTACCTGACTTCATCATCTTTCCCATTAACATACAGGTCTTCAAATTCATTCTCTCCTTCATGTCTTTTTATGAAATCATAGAAATCAGGATGAAGATCCTCTAAAAAGATGCTCCTGGCCTTTGGCTTTTCAATATCAAAGAATCCCAGGGCTGCAGGATTCATCTCAACGATCATCCTGTTACTGTCAAGAACCATAACCCCGTCATTCATGTTCTCGACAACAGAATCCCTGGCAATCGGCAGTATTTTTAATAGCGGCATCCTGAAGAGAGCCACGTAAATAGTCAGCCCTGTAAGTGCATAAAAATAGGGAGTCATATCAAAATAGATGTCAGGGAGAATTGAGATTATATAAAGCAGATTTCCCAGCCATGGAAGCATCCCCCCAACAATGACAAGGGCAATCTGAGACCTGTAAACCCTGGGAGAATCAAGGTATATCACAAAAAGATAGGCCATCCCGGAAAAGAGAAGGGTATAGCTGTACAGGGTATGAACATAATACCAGAACCCGTACTGTCCTGAAACAAGAGATACACCCAGGGAATCCCTGATTATTGAGACAGAATAGAATATCTGGTGAACATCGTTGGTAAAGCTGATTATAATTGATATAACAGGAACAATCAGCAACAGACCGACATTCAGTCTGGTAATGTACTTCTCCCTGCCGGTATAGTCAAGTACAAAACATATCCACAGGACAGGGACGAAAGTCATTGCAATAAACGCATATTTTGAAAAAAATGCGATCAGCATGGGATCTGAAACCTGAAGGGCCAGGGCATAGAGATAAGACCAGATGCATACTGCAATCATCATGGCCGAATAGGATATTGCACCTTTGACTTTTCTCCTGAAAATGGCCATTACCACGAGAAGAAGGAGAACTGTCCCCGAAGTGAACATCAAAATGAAATAAGGTGCAATATAGTCCATATCCGCTACTCTGATAATGTTACTAAAGGGGCGATGATAAAAATAATTTTTGAATTGAGATCAATTTTTAACTATTGCAGATTTTTCATTCGTAAATTACCGGATTGAAATAAATATCCTATGTATTTGAGAAAAGGGCAGCTCTTTTATAGGACAGTCCCTGTGAATAAAAAAAAGAGCTATTATCTGTGAGCAAAATAAGCCACAATTCCTGAATCAGAAACAGAATCAATTCTTGCAAATCCAACACGTTCAAACTGGACTACCCTGTCCTTTTCATTACATACAGTTTCTTCACAGATTCCTTCAGTCTTTCCTTCGGGAGTCATGAGAGTGCATTTAATATGACCATGTTCAGGAAGCCATTGTATTATTGGAGACTTCTCCTTACGGGCATCTTCGAGTGAATCTCCCGAATATTCAAATGAAGGTTTTTCCCCCTCATTTCCGATCTTCACATTGAAGAGATCCTTGAACCGGACCATTGATACATCCCGGATTTCGTCACCGGGAGCATAAAGTTTCCCATTAAAATCCAGCGCCCTGCAGCCTCTTGATTCATCGTTCGGGTGTAAAAATGCCTTTGCGGTGACTGAGGGAGCTCCTTTTATACTGCATTTAACAGGATTTGTTACAAAGAAATACCTGTTTGCAACAGGATCGACAATCTGTTTGTTCTCAGCGAAGAGGTTCTCCCATGAAAACACAATATCCGTCTGACCGATGCCTATATCGATCATGGAATTTCTGACAGCCTCAGCCTGGATACCTCTCCTTGCAATAGCCCTCAGCGTCCCCAGGCGGATGTCGTCCCACCCTGAATATTGTCCCGTTCTTATTCCCTCCTTAATAGCTGATGTCGAGAGCACAAGACCACCGATGGACATTCTTCCATAATGATAAAACTCAGGCTGTTTCCAGCCGAGATAATCATAGATGAATCCCTGACGGCGAGTATTTGCGATATGATCCTTCCCTCTTACAACATGAGTTATCCCGAGAAGGTAGTCATCGATTACGACCGAGAAGTTCATCATAGGGTAGACACGTGCATCTGTCCTGAAATGAGGTGTTTCAACTATCCTGAATATCGAGAAGTCCCTCATAGCAGGATCAGGCAGATCGATTCCGGTTTTAACTCTCACCGTAGCTGCACCCTCCGGGAAAGTGCCGTCAAGCATCTTCTCCCAGAGTGACATGTTCTCCTCTGTTGTCTGATCCCTGCACGGACACGGTTTTTTATTGTCTTTCATGGTCTTGAATGCTGCTGAATCACAGGTACAGACATAAGCATTGCCTGATTCGAGAAGTTTTTCACAGTGTGAATAATAGATGTCCAGTCTGTCGCTCTGGTACACGACATCAGTAATCTTCAGGCCAAGCCATTCTATATCTTCAAGGATCATCCCATAATTTTCAGGCTCAACACGCTTTGGGTCAGTATCCTCAATCCGAAGCACATATCTTCCGCCGTACTGTCTGACATAATAGTCGTTCAGATATGCCGCACGTGCATGCCCGATATGGAGCGGTCCGCTCGGGTTGGGTGCAAAACGCATAACAACACCGTTATCACCGACATTCTTCAGCTCACGAAGACCACGCTCACGGGTTTTTTTCTCCTTCTTCTGATCGAGGAGCTCAGGAGCAAGTTCAGATAATTTTTCTCTTCTCCCGGCAGGAGTCATATCTTCTATCTCCTGCAGGACCTCATTGAGGATTCCTGACATCTCCTTTGCCCGGGACCGGAACTCAGGATGTTTGCCCATCAGCAGTCCGAGAACGGCACCTGCCTTTGGAACATTGTCATGCTCGACCGCGTTTGACAATGCATGAATGTAAAAAAATTGTTTCGGGTCAACTGACATATTTTTCAGAAGCTCCGGTTGATGAAATAATCTGTAATTTCTCCAAGAAGTCTTCTTTCTTCGCAATCAGGGAATATGACAAGCATATCCTTTGCACGGTTCACATGGTCGATGGCGGTTTCCCTGACAGCATCAATAATTCCGGCTTCATCGAGTTCTGCGATTGCCCTGTCAATCTCCTCTTCCGACAGGGATTCCTTCCTGTATTTTGAAAGGTCGAGACCTTTTTCCTTTGCAAGGATAGCGACAAGTGTCTTCTTGCCTTCCCTCAGATCAGATGCACGGTCTTTTCCTGACTTTGAAGAATCTGCCATAAAGTCGATCACATCATCCTGTATCTGGAAGGCAACACCGCTCAGGTATCCCCAGTCATGCAGGGCGGCAACCTGATTTACATTTCCGCCGGCAAGAATACCACCAATAGCTGCCGCTGCGGCATATAATTTCCCGGTCTTCTGGCCGACCATCTCAAGATATTCATAAGGGTCAACATCATCACGGTCCTCAAATGACATATCATCATGCTGCCCCCTGCATATATCAATGCAGGTGCGTGCCAGAAGAGCAACCGCCTTTACCTTTGCATCCGGATCGGCCTCTGCAAGAGTGATCAGCTCAAAGGCCTCTGCATAAAGAACATCCCCTGCAAGGATGGCTGTCGGTTCGTCCCATTTCGTATGGACAGTGGGAACTCCCCTGCGGACAACATCGCCGTCCATGATATCATCATGGACAAGAGTGAAAGTGTGAGTTACCTCAAGTGCAAGTGCAGCCGGGATTACCGAATCAGAAATCCCTTTTTTAACAATATCTGCAGCCAGCATTGTCACTGCAGGTCGCAGTCTCTTTCCGCCGGCGCATAAAAGATGGGCGCTCGCTTTATTCAGCTCGCCCGGGAGACCCCCAAACAAACTGTCAAGCCTCGCATCAATAAGATCCGCATTCTTTTCAAGATAACTTTCCAGATTCATATTACCAATGCTCCTATTTTGTAACGTTGACTTTCATTCCGTTTCTGAGCAGATGGATATCATTGCCCAGTGTATAACCGCATTCTTCAAGTAACCGGATGTAATCTCCGGTCATATCCACATTTCCGTGTGCAGGAACAACATGCTGCGGATTTAACAGGTGGATGACCTCATAGTGGTCCTCTCTCTGGGCGTGTCCACTGACATGAAGACCTTCAAAGATCCTTGCCCCCCTCATCTTCAGGAGAGTTTCCTGGAGATGGCGCTGCCCGTAATTCATTGGATTCGGAATTACATTGGCACTGTAGAGAACCTTGTCCCCCTTGTCAATCCTGTAAGGGGTGTTTCCGGATGCAATTCTCGTCAGGGTTGCACCCGGCTCGCCCTGGTGTCCTGTGACGATAGGTACATATTTGTCCTTTCCTTCCTTTAACATCCTGCGAATGACCCGGTCAACGGTCTTCCTGTTGCCAAACATCGAAAGGGTTTCAGGGAAACCGACCTGCTTCAGCTGTTCTGCGGTAGAAGAGTATCTCTCCATCGAACGGCCAAGAAGAACGGGCTTTCTTCCGATCTCATGTGCACATTCCGCAATAGTCTTGACCCTTGCTATATGAGAAGAGAAGGTACTGACGATTATCGCATTCTTGTCGTCCTCGTAACTTGTCATTACATCGCGGACAAGCTTCTGTGCAACTCTCTCGCTGGGACAGCGGCCCGGAAGTCTGACATTTGTACTCTCGACAATAAGTGCAATAACACCCTCACGGCCAAGTTCTCTCATCCTCTCTATATCCGGGGGGTTACCCAGGACAGGAGTTCTGTCGAGCTTGAAATCGAGGGCATATGCAATCGCACCTTTGGGAGTATGAAGAACAGCCATTGCAGTATCAATGATACTGTGCTGCATGTTTACAAACTCAATGCTGAGGTCTTTTGAGATCTCGTACCTGTATTTCTTACCGGACCTGAGTGCGAAAACTTTGTTGTTCACCCCGAATTTCTTCTCTCCCTCAATCTGCTGTTCAATTAATTTTGCAGTGTAGGGAGTCCCGATTATAGGGGCATTATACCTGTGGGCAAGTTTAGGGATTGCCCCGATATGATCCAGATGCCCGTGAGTGCAGACAATCGCCTTGACACTGCCCTCAACGGTATTCATGATCGTATCGTCAGGAATTGCCTTCATCTCGATAAGGTCGAGGGAGTGCATATTTTCCACTTCCGCGTCCTCATGTATCATAATCTGATCGAGGCGGAGCCCCATATCAAAGATTACAATCTCCTTACCGACTCTTACGGCGGTCATATTTCTTCCGACTTCGTTATAACCGCCAACGGCTATTATTTCTATATCCATTTTAGTTCACCTAATTTATTTTATATCATCTCACCAGTCTTTCCGGTAATATAGACTCTTTTTCCGGCCAGTGCAGCACAGTTCACGGATCCTGTCAGGTACATAGCTATCCGAAGCTCATCCTGAATCTGCCTGATCTTTTCAAACAGGGCCCCGGAACTCTCCATCGCGGGTTTGAGCAGGGGAAGTGCCATACCTCCAAGTGCTGCACCAAGAGCTATTGCCTTTGCAATATCAATCCCCGACCTCAGACCACCCGAAGCTATAACAGGTTTTCCCTCACCGCACACCTCAATAAGAGATACAACCGCCGGGATTCCCCAGTCAGAAAAATCACGGCCCAGGAGTCTCAGGGATTCATCTTTTCCACGAAGAGCCTCAACAGCCGCCCATGAAGTCCCGCCCAGACCGCCTGTATCTATGGCGGCAGCCCCGGCAGACCAGAGTTTCCCTGCAACTTCAGCAGAGATTCCTGCCCCGGTCTCCTTGACAATGACAGGATATTTTGAAGAGTTGCAGAGTTCCGATATTGCTTCAATGCACCCGGAGGAATCATGGTCCCCCTCAGGCTGTACTGCCTCCTGCAGAGGATTGAGATGTATACACAGAGCCTGTGCATCTATCATCTCAACTGCACGATCCGCCCACTCGGCCCCTTTCTCCCTGAGCTGAACAGCACCGAGATTGCCACAGAGAAATGCACCTGGTGCAGCCTCACGGACAACAGAAAAACTGTCCTCAAGATCGGGGTTTTCTAATGCGGCTCTCTGCGAACCGACGCCCATACCGATATTGAAATGCTCAGCAGCCTCTCCGAGCCTGCGGTTTACCTCGGCGGTATCCGGGTGGCCCCCGGTCATAGCTGAGATGAACAAAGGAGAATTCAGCCTGTAATCAAGAAAACGGACTGCAGGACTGATCTTATCCATATTGCATTCAGGCAATGAATTATGTACAAGTCTTACATCGTCAAAACCGCTGCTGCCTGCTTCTATATCTCCACTGCAGCATATCCTGAGATGCTCCAGTTTCCTTGAAGAGGTATACGTCGATTTATCTGTTTTTTCACTCATCTTTATTTACCGACTATTTTCGCCGATCCGGCGGTGTATCACAAACACTCATACCGTCCCGCATAAACCCGTCAATATGAACCCGATTATACATTACGGGTTTTAATCCTGTTTTAAGGTGACACCAGGGTGCCACCGTTATCGCGCCCGTCAAGGAAATCACTGACACGTGATACGTGGAACAGTTCGGATTCAACACCTGTTTCTGCCAGAAGGAGAAGCTCATTGATCTTGCCTCTCATGCCTCCGGTCACATCAGTGCTTCCTGATCCACGTATTTCAAGACTGCCGGCACTCCTTTTGTTTATATGGCGGATTACATTTCCGTCCGGATCAAACACACCGGCAACATCTGTTGCAAGCCCGATCCTGTCAACTGCCATATTCCCTGCCAGGAAGCTGATTAGCTGATCGCCTGACACTATACAGGCGCCCTGCCCGACATCCATAACAACATCCCCGTGAAGAACGGGAATTATTCCGTTTTGAACCAGCAGTTCGACCGGCTTGCAGTCAAATGATATTAGACGTCCGTTTTTCGCAGTACATGCATCAAGCGGGTGAATGCCTACAGCCTCCACACCACTGGCACGCAGCGCGTTTACCACCTCATAGTTCAGATTGCACACTGCTCTGTGGGTGATAAATACTCCTGCTTTATTAGTATGATCTAACCCTTTATCAAGATGATGCTCTTTTGCCTCCGGATGACCACAGGAACCGGCACCGTGGACTATCAAAGGAACTATGCCCTCCCGTGATGACAGTTCCCCTGCAATCCTTTCAAGAACTGGCCTGTTAACCCTGCAGTCTCCCGAAGATTTGTCGGTAATGACGCTACCGCCCAACTTTAGAATAATCCTCTCTTTGTTCATCGTTTTCCCTGCGTGCCCCTTCAGTATCAATTGTAGTTATTATCGATTTCCCGTCTGCAGCCTCGATTGCCGCTGCAACCCTGCTTTTGGATCTCTTCGGACAGAGGGCGATCATGCACCCTCCGCCGCCCGCACCCGTCATTTTTGCACCATAAGCCCCATTGCTTCTTGCAGCATTCACAAGCCTTGTCAGTGCAGGATGACCAACGCCGAGGGCTTCAAGGAGCGAGTGGTTGACATCCATATAATTCCCAAGAACCTTCAGGTTGTTGAAATTGTGCATGGAGCGGGTTGTGACAGCCTCAATCGCATCAAGGATTGGATCAACAACAAGAGGATTGGTCCTCCTGAATTCAGCAACCCTTTCAACAAGCTCCGAGGTCTTGTGAGAGACCATCGTATTCCCAATCACGATATTGAAATTTTCAGGAGGGAGAATTCTTCTCTTATTGTCCTTGATCAATATCAGCCCGCCATAAGCAGATACAAACGTATCAGTCGGGCTTGCCCTCCCCCTCTGAACCTTCTTTTCAACGCGGTATGCCATATCGGCAATATCCTTGCGTCCAAAGCCAAGGTTGAATTCATCGTTTATTGCCGATAATGTTGCAACCGTAACTGCAGCCGATGAACCAAGGCCTGAAGAGCTCGGCAACTGGGAATGTATATATACGCTCCCGTTCACCCCTGTCTCTTCAAAACAGCGTTCGATATAGGGAGAATTCAGTTTTGAAGGGTACCGGGTCCTCCTTACAGTTACAAAGACCCTTGGTTTGATGGCCATGGCAATACCGGGTTTGCCAAAAACCACCGCATGTTCACCAAATAAAAACACCTTGCCGGGTGCACTCCACGTAGCCATAATATCACTAAAAAACTGCTATAGCCGCGTATCCGACTACCTGATCAAAATCTCCCGAGACATCTCCGCTTGTCATATATTTCAACATTTCCCCTTTTTCTGCACCGAAAAGTTCCCTGCATATATCAATCATGACAGTTATAGGTCCGTAACCGCATGCACTGATACCCTCTTCCTTTATTATCCTGAAAAATTCTTCAGAATCAAGCTTAAGAACCGCCTCAATTGCATAGGCATCAAGCCTTCTTGCCTCAGAATCGGGGATATAATGTGAAAAATCGGAAGACGCAACCACTCTCACTTCAGATGATGAGTCCCTGAGCGCCCGGACAATCCCATCGGCCATATTCTTTGCTGCGGAGGGAGTCTGCCTTCCCATAAGTACAGGTACGACTTTCGCTCCAGGGAACCTGTATTTTATAAAAGGCATCTGGACTTCAAGGGAATTTTCAGCCAGGGCATGTGCATAATCATCCCTTCGTATATCAATTTCTGATACAAGATCCACATCACACTCAATAACACCAAGAGGAGTCTCCCATGCAAGTCCGGAGGTGCAGTCGGGATAACCTGCATGGCTTGGTGCGATAACAATAAAAGTCCCTTCAAAATTTTCAGGAACAGCAGAATAGGAATATGCAGCCACCTGACCGGAATAGGTCGTTCCTGCATGAGGAGACACTATCCCGCAGGCATCCACAGGATGCGGCAAAGCAACACGACTAAAAAAATAATCCAGCTGCTCCTTTAAAGAAGCAGGCTCTCCGGGATAGAATCTCCCGGCCAGAGTGGCCCTGCGCATATCCATATAACCAGTAACCCCGGGCTGACTTAAAGCTCGATCTCAAAGTCTTCCATTGTAAGAGAGGTCTGGATTCCACGGGTCTTAAGAACCTCTCTTGCAAGAAGATAGTAAATCAGGCTCAGAGCTTTGCGCCCTTTATTGTTTGTAGGGATTACGAGATCAATATATTTAGTAATGTTGTTGGTATCGCAGAGTGCCACTACAGGAACACCGCACTGGACTGCCTCGTTTATCGCCTGTGAATCCCCAATCGGGTCTGTCACAACAAGCACATCAGGCTCTACGTAATTCGGGATCTTCTGGTTTGTCAGCATCCCGGGGATGAAACGGCCTACTTTGGACCTTCCTCCGAGTGCATCTGCAAACTTCTTTGCAGGGTACTGCCCGTACTGACGTGAAGTCACGACGAATATTTTTGCAGGATCAAACTTCGCAATAAACTCAGAAGCGGTTTTGATCCTTTCATCTGTCTGCTGAATGTCAAGGATGTAAAGTCCGTCACCGCGGACGCGGTAGATGAACTTCATCATATCCTGACTCTTCTGCTGCGTACCAATATGCACACCTGCAGCGAGATATTCTTCTACCGGAACGAGAGATTCTTTCAGCTCAATCTCAATATCACTACTTGGATTCAATTAATCAGCTCTCCTGTTATTTTCTTTTAACTGTAATGGGAATTACGCCCTTTTCATATTCCTCTAATGCAATCTCCAGAGGATCGATCCTGTCTGTTTTCACTAGCAACGGTGCGCCCATTGAGATCTGCAATGAGCGTGCCCCGACAATGCGGGCTCTTTCATAACGGGTGTATGATGTTGTCATCTTAATTCCACAGAACTTCTTAAGAACATTTAAATTTTTGGAAAATGGGGTCGCTGAGATTCGAACTCAGGTCACAGCATCCCGAACGCCATAGGATTCCAGGCTACCCCACGACCCCT
>JAFGKW010000028.1 GCA_016928355.1 Methanomicrobiaceae archaeon | reverse complement strand
TTGTCTGCGAGGACGACGGTGTGGGAATACCTGATGAGTACAAGGAAAAGATATTCAGGAGAGAACATTACAAAAATTCCGGACTCGGGCTCTTCCTTTCAGGCGAGATCCTTGCAATAACCGGCCTAACGATTACCGAGACGGGAACACCCGGTAGGGGTGCGAGGTTTAATGTACATGTTCCTGAGGATAAGTTCAGGAAGAGCGGGGATGAATAAAAATATCCAACTGTCCACTGTCCTCTGCATAGACTCCGGCACACCCTTCCTTAAAGATTTGGGTTCTCCCTAAGATGAGGATTTTTTAGTTTCATCCTACACAAATATTGATGCTGCAGTTAAAGATCCTGGATATTAAGGCTTCTGACAAACGGTTGAAGAATCGTGACGCCCGGTTAAAGATTGACATGCAGCCTTTGAAAAAAGAAATCATGCCATGCGGCTCCATAGTCATCGACCTTAAATATCCGGATGACACCTATACTGGTATGGATAAGGCTGAATCATCCGGAATGGGCACAGGCATAATATCCATCTTTGAAAATGAGATTAAAAAGATCCAGGATGAGATCGACAAGCATGATTCAGGCGGTTATGAAAATGTTGCAGTAATTGCCGAGCCGTATTCCGGGATCGAGCACATCTTCGATAAAATACTCGGCGACAACTCGCAGAAGATAAACAATATCAAATTATTCAGCCCCGTAACAGACACAGATTTTTTTTCAAATCTTTACGCTGGAAAGAAGATCGCCCTGATGCACAACTGCCAGTACCTCTATACAAGAAAATGCGGCGGCTTTGAGATACTCGATCATTTCATGAATCTCGTAAGCTCCGAAGACCGACTCTTTATCACAGGGTGGAACAAATTCGCCTGGAACTACCTAAAAGAGATCAGCAATATCGAAGACCTCTTCGAGGTCCGGATCACGATCCCCAAACTCGACAGCAAAAGCATAATGAACCTGATAATGGCCGATGCAAAAGGAAGGATCAGCTTTATCGACGACAGGCCGGCAAACGGGGACAAGTTCATATCTGTTGAAAAATGCCAGGTCAGACTCCCTTTTTTGCACACCGAAAAGAGCGTCTGCAAATTAAAATTCAATCCTGAGGCACTAAAGGGGAAAAAAAGCAAAACAAAGGAGGAGATCGAGACAGAGGCATTTCAGAAGATTACAAATCTTGCCGGTGGAAAATACGACATAGCCCGAATAATCTGGAAAAATACAATGAAGGACAACGAACTTCGCTTAAGCAAAATTCCCGCTGTCCCAACTGCCGACATATCTAACTTCGACGAGGCATATATCCTCTCGATAATAATATCAATGGATACAGTCGGCTATGAAGGCCTCCTTGAGATTGCAGGCAGCAACATCAACTTAAAACAGAAGCTGCAAAGCCTTAAATTTTCAGGGCTGATAGAAATATCGGACAACTTATGCCGGGTTAACCCGGAGGCTGTAAACTCGGTAATATATGAACTAAGAAAGAGAAGGCTGGTGTGGTAGATGGCAACCGAAATTGACGCCCTTATTGAAGCAATCAGGTTTGACATCGATACGGCACTCTATATCATCTACATAATAATCCTTGCATATATTGCAATTCACCTGGTATCCTTTTTAATAAGAAAGATCGGCGAGACTGCAGGGTTCATGCGGATTGCTGCAAACATGATAATCCCGCTCTTCAAGATCGCGGTATATTTTATTGCAACCTATCTCATAGTGACATCGGTATTCACACCGTCGCTCTCGCAGCTTGTCGCCTTCTCCGGCCTTTTCGGTGCAGCTCTCGGTTTCGGGCTCAAAGACGTCTTTTCAGATATAGTAGGGGGGATCGTAATCGCGTTCGAAAGGCCGTACCTGATTGGCGATAAGATTAAAATCGGCGATAAATACGGCGAGGTAACCGACATCGGTCTCAGGGCGACAAGGATCAAAACCCCGGACGACACCCTCGTCTCCATCCCGAACTTTTCGATATTCAACCAGTCGGCATCGAGTGCAAACGCCGGAAAGACCGAGATGATGGTTGTAACAGATCTCTTCATCGACAGCAGGAGCGATATCGAAAAAGCCGCCGGTATCCTCAGGGAATGCCTGATTACATCGAAGTATATCTACATATCATCATCAAACCGCTATACCGTTCTCGTCGACGATTTCCCGTTTTACAGGCGGCTGAGGGCAAAGGCATACGTCAACGACCTGAGAGACGAGTTCGAGTTCAAATCAGATATTACAAGAAGAACATGGACCGAATTCGACAAAAACGGAATAATATCCCCGGCATTTTCGGGGATCGTCATCGGGGACGGACCGGGTTTTGCAGACAGGTAGTTACAGGCGGGAGATTATAAACAAGGACGGGAACCATTCTTTTTAACCCCGGGCCTGATGCGGCCTGGATCGGTTCAAAAAAATTATTCAGGTGATTTTAATTTTCAAGAGCCCGTTCAGCCGCCCTTCTTATAAGTTCTGCCGGGACCGCCTCATAGATCTCCCCTTCGAAGTTCACAGCCCGGCATTTCACATCATCCTGCCCGGTGATGCATGCACATGATTCACAGGGAGTATGCGATATTTCCATCCCCTCCACCAGTTTCTCAAGCGGTATGCCGTTGAAGAGAATCATATTGGACTCCCCGATCTTTTCATTCGGAAGCACCGTCTCTTTCACTTCAATCCGGATTCCCTTCTCAGACATTAAAGGCTCAATCTCATCAAGAACTTCTTTGAGAATGTTTCCGGTTGTAGAGCAGCGCTCGCAGGTGGAGTCGATATTTTCCCCGACATGCCTCCACTCAACAGTTAATACTCCGGCACAATCCCCTGCAGAATTGTCTCCACAGCAGCTGCTGCCACAAGTGCAAGGGGATTTATTATCCTTATTTTCATCCTTGCATACGCCTTTGCCTTCCCAGCAGGCAGAAACAACAGTCTCTATATCATCATCGGTGTATGACCTTGAAGGCCCTTTAGCAATTCCAAGCTCTGTTACAACAAGATGCCTTCCGACGGAGACGCCCTTTTCCTGTGCAATCTTCTTTGCGCAGAGCATCGGGCATCCGTCAAGTACTACAACTTCCTCTGCCTCCATTGCACCCTTAACCAGCCCTTCTGCGCCGGTAGCAAGCAGTGCAACACATGCAATACTTCCAAAACCCTCCTCTGTCAGTGCAATTGCGGCAAGATTCGTAATTTGTCCTGTGTTTGCCTGTCCGGCGCAGGGAAATATTATTCTTTTCGTTTCGCTCTGGCCGCAGGTGCATTTTGCATTTTCTGCCATTTTTAACTCCTTTAAAATCTTCGTCATAAAGTCCGATTTCTTATCTAAACGCATTCAGTCATTGTTCAGTTCTTAAGTTTAGCGTACAGATCAGGAAGTTTCTCCCGGTAAGCTGCAAGGATCGCTGACTCATCAGCACCAAGCGGCCTGACCGGGACAAGATCCATCACCTTCTCCGGTGCAAGGCCGGATTCATTCATCACTGCAAGAACTCCTTCAGCCATCCTCCGGACAGCTTCACGGGCTTCTTCGTCCGTCATTCCGAATGCCTGAGCCTGTTTTTCAAGTTCATAAAGCTGAAACCACAGGTAAGTCGGCCCCATCGCGGTGATAACGGCATAGGCTTCGAGTCTGCTTTCAGTAACCTCCGGGCAGTCGCCGAATGCAGCAAAAAGCCGGGAAACTGCATCCTTTTCATGCTCAGAAAAACCTGCCGGATAAATAACAGGATTATAACCTTTGCCAACGATTGCCGGGGCATTGGGGATCATACGTATGATCCGCGGGAAACCTCCAAGCATTGTTGAGAGCTGAGCTGTGGTCTGTTTGGGCATAAGCGAGATTACAACGGCGTCTTTTTTGACTGCTCCTTTGACCGATGCAAGTACTTCTCCTGCTGCCGGGGGGTGGAGGGCAAGGAAAACAAAGTCCTGTCCTGCTGCCTCCGTGTTCCCGCCAATAACCGTCCGGATTGACGGGAAGCGTTGCTGTAATACTTTAAGTGTCTCCGCATTCATGTCGCTGACGACAACCTGTGATGGAAGCGAACCGCTTTTCTCCATTGCGGCAAGCAGAACCATTGTGATTCGCCCGCCTCCAATAAATCCCAGTGTTTTTTCGTTCATGTTTCTAATTCCTAATTGATGTTCCTCTTCCGGTTTACAAATACAGGCCGGATGTTCAGTAGTATCAGTTACCTCCGATTAGCTCCTTAATCTCTGAGACGTCTGCAACCCTTCCGGCGACTTTTACCTCGCCGTCGATTGCAAGAGCCGGTGTAAACATCACGTCTCTTTCCATAATCTCGGTAATGTCTTCGACCTTTACAATCTCTGCTGAAACACCCGATTCCGAGACTGCTTTTTCGACATTCTTCATAAGCCTCTTGCATTTCATGCATCCGGTTCCAAATACTTCAATCTTCATCTCAATCATTCTCCATTTTATTTCATCATCTCGTATTCCCTTAAAACTGCATCGCGGTATTTGCCGTATGCAGATTCAGGGATATAATTATAGATCTTAACTCGTTTCATCAGTTCATCCGCGATTTTCTCTCTGCCGGAGATGTTCATATCCCGTATACCGGGGCATATCCCCAGGCATTGCAAGCCCTACGACAATGCCGCCGACATCCACCTGTTTTATCCGCCGCATCGCCTCAGCAGCACAGCACGGTTTATCTCTCTCAGACATCTGCATTCACCTTACAGGAAGAACAATCCATACACAAATCCCGCAACTGCCGAAAAGACAATCACAAGACCGGCATAGACTATGGTCTTTTTTGGACCCATTATCCTTGATATCACAAGAAGTGAGGGAAGACTCACGCTCGGCCCCGAAAGAAGCAGTGCTAGTGCAGGACCGCCTGCCATAACACCACTCGTGTACCCGAAGGTCGTCCCGATAACCGGCACCTCAAGCAGTGTCGGCATATAAAGAATTGTTCCGATAAGTGATGCAAGGAAGGTTGAGGAAAGCGAATTCGTTCCAAAAAACGGCCTGAATACCTCCGGCGGCAGGAAGAATGATAGCATTCCAAGGGCAAATGTTCCGACAATTAATATCGGAAAGATCTTCTTTGTAAGATCCCATGTCTCAAGTCCCCATTCAGTAACTTCATCCCGCTCAAAGTAGTATATCAAAAGGAATGCGGTTCCGAGTGTGAGTGCGTAAATTATCGGGAACTTGATCATCCAGTCTGCCTGCGCTGTTCCTGCAATTAAAATTCCGACAAGGAATACAAAGAATACAGGGACTACCCATCGGGGCTTTTCTGCATCACCGGAAACAGGGGAAGACGGCATCGCAGCATTCTTCTTCTTTGTATCGGCATCATGGGATTTGAAGAGAAATGCCATTATAAGCCCGATGATTATTGCCATGACAATGGCGAATCCAGCCCTTGCAACACCGAGGTCGAAACCCAGGACTTTTGCAGTATAGACAATCGCGAGAATATTTATCGCCGGTCCTGCATAGAGAAATGTCGTTGCAGGCCCGATTCCGCTTCCACGCTTAAAAAGTCCTGCGAACATCGGCAGGATTGTGCATGAGCAGACTGCAAGCACTGTGCCTGAAACGGATGCAAGCCCGTATGCAGTGCTCTTCTTCGCATCCGGGCTGAAATATTTCATTATCGCATCTTTTCTTACAAGTGCGGCTATTGCTCCGGCTATGAAAAACGCCGGGATTAAGCAGGTTACAACATGCTCTGCAAGGTAGCCTGCAAGCGTATCCCAGCCGGTAACAAGTGAGCCGATAATTAAATCAATCATTTTGTTTCATCCTGAATTTCTGGTTGTAATGGTTCATTCTGTATCCTGATATCATTTAAAATATCACACAACTCCTGCAAGCAACTGAAATATAATTCCGGCAGATATCGCAACACCGAGGACTGAGATTACAAACGCTGCAACAAGCTGTTTTTTAAAGATTGATGCGAGAAGTGTGATCTCCGGAATACTTGCGCCCGCTCCTCCGATAATTAAAGCAACAACGGCGCCTATTCCCATTCCTTTTGAGAGCAGAACCGCACTTATCGGGATTATCGTCTCAGCCCGGATATACATAGTAATTCCGATTAAGGCTGCAACCAGGATTGCAAACGGGTTGTCAGGGCCTGCGACTGCTGTTATCAGATCTGCCGGAATAAACCCGTAGATGAATGCCCCGATTCCTGCTCCGAGGAGAAGATAGAAGAAAACCTGCCGGAAGAGTGATATTGCAAAATCATATGCCTTTTTTAGCCGGGGTTTGTGCCGGTTGTAAAAACTGTCACTGGTGCATCCACACACAGGCTTTGCCTTCATCCCTTCAACTGTTACTTCTCTTACATACTGCTCGTATCCAAGCCTGCCAAGCATAGTTGCAATTACGAGAATTGCCACAAAGGTGACAGCAGCATAAAGGATAGTCATCGCAGGGCCTATAAGTGCAAGCAGAAGGAAGATGATTACCGGGTTTAACAGGGGCGATGCCAGCAGAAATGCCATTGAGGCAGTGAACGGAACTCCGGCGTTTAACAGTCCTACAAGAATAGGAATTGTTGAGCATGAGCAAAACGGAGTCATTGCTCCGAATATTCCGCCCAAAAAGGTACTGCTTAAATTTCTCTTTCCCGAAAGAGTTTTTTTAATCTTTTCTTCCGGAACGTATGCATGAAGAAGCCCTACAAGGAAACTCACCGCAATAAACAGGAGAACGAGCTCAAGTGTTATTATTACGAAGAATTCTCCTGCCGTAATGAGCATCTCAGCAACCGGATTTATAGTCGTTTCAATCACACCTTACTTTTTAAAAAACAGCATACAGTGGCAGTAATGTTTTACGGAATTTTTTTTATTCAGGGCAAGTGCCTTCTCTTTGGTCTTTTTCTGCAAGGCTGAATCAGAATCGGTCATTTTTTCAGGAATCCTCTTCCTTTACAGGGTCTTTCTTTTCAGTGCTGCTCTCTTTTGGCACAATCTTAATGCCGCCGCAGCAGCCGCAGCCGGATTTGCTCTCATTTCCCTTCATAAATCTGGAGAAAAACCCTTTCTTTTCATTAGTTTATTTTTCATCAGGATTTTCATCAATACCTGTTTCAAATTAATTTGAATCATATGTTATTACCAGGCATATTTATAATTTATTATTTCAAAATATTTTTAAACAAAGGAGCCCGGATACTAATAAGAGTTAAAATATCGGGATGTTTTGGATGATGCCAGGATCTTTTTTAGACGGCCATTGTCCATATTATTGATAATGTATCATAAACGACTGAAATAATAAGGGTGAAAGAAAAGTGAGTGGGAAAAAAATAATTGCAAAGATAATCGATTCTCTTCCTGACGGTGCAGAGCAGTCAGTATGTACCTGCGGCGGTCTTGAAGGTCTTATCAGTCGTTTGCCAGATAACTCTGAGATAGAAGAGATAAGTTTAATCTTTCGTGCCCTTGCCGACGAAAAAAGAATAAATATACTCTCGATGCTTGAGATTCAGCCGCTTTGTGTCTGCATAATTCGTGCAGTCCTTGACGTCTCCGACTCCCGCCTCTCATACCACCTCTCTATTTTAAAGAAGGCCGGGCTTATCACCGGCGAGCAGAAAGGGACATGGATAACATACAGCTTAACTGAAAAAGGGAAAAAGTGGTTTTTCTCCTGCAAACAAAATATGGAATGACATAAATGCTTAATCTATGATTGTCCTGAAATTTCAAGGCATTTTTATGTAAATTATTGGAGAGTTATTTAATGACCGGAAAAATCCTTGTTACATGCTCTGGAATTTCAAGCACGGGAAAACTTACTTTCCAGGCGGCAAACTCATTTATCTTAAGAAACCCGGGTGTTTTTGAGAGGCATTTATCCGCACCTGCAATTGACGGGGGAAAATCAGAGATGCTAAAAGAGAATGCCTTTGTGGTTGTTCTGGACGGGTGTCAGGACTGCTGTTCGTGCAAAAAAATAAAAAAAGCAGGTATTGAGCAGGACATTCATATAATCGCAACAGAGCTTGGAATAGAAAAAAGAGGAGCAGAAGATCCATACTTTTCAGAGATTAATGCAGTAAACCGGGAACTGAAACGACGTTTGATTAGTATTGAGAAGTGAAAAAAATTAATTCTATTGTGTTTTTCTGCCTGCGTAATACATCCTGATGAATACTATTTTACAATCATCACCGGACATTTTGCATGGTGTGCAACTTTCTGGCTGACGCTTCCGATAACAGCACCTCTTAATGCTCCAAGACCCCGGCTTCCGATGATTAAAAGATCGGCATTTTCCTTTTCGGCTATCCCGATTATTTCCACTGCCGGTTCTCCTATTGCAACCTTCAATGTATAAGTCAGGTTTTCTGATTCTAAAAATCTTATAGTTTCACTGATTGAGTCTTTTGCTTCAATTTCCAGTATTGAATGCACATCAAAATGTGCTTTTGCCATTTTTGACTGGGACGGGGGACTGACAAATATATATGCAATAATTATATCTGATGATAATTCTTTTGCAAGACCTGCGGCTTCTCTGGCAGCACGCCTGGCATTTTCTGATCCATCTGTTGCAAGAAGAATTTTTTTATACATATTTTATCACTCCGGCAATTCCCTCCGGATGGATTTATTCATCCCAGAAACTACAAAAAACTTTTCAGGTCTTAAAATTCATCTGGAATGTATAAATAATTATCAGGTTTTTTCCATGAGGAAACAATTAATTGTGCAGCCTTCGAATAATACTATCCCAAAATGCAGACTGAATAATATAAAAAAATTATCATTCCGAACAGAATATAGGTTTTTTAGCTAATAATATATATGAGTGAATAGATCTAATTTCCGATTAAATCATCATAAAAAGCCCGGGTAAGTCATAAATTTATTAAAAGGAATTTTTCATGGACGCGCAGAAGATTAGAGAGGAGTGGTTCTCAAATATAAAAGGCGATACGCTTGCCGGAATTACGGTTGCATTAGCACTTATCCCCGAAGCAATCGCGTTTTCAATCATCGTCGGCGTTGATCCGATGGTCGGCCTTTATGCCTCTTTTTGCATTGCAGTAATAATATCGATAGCCGGGGGAAGACCGGGGATGATATCGGCTGCAACAGGTTCGATGGCCCTTGTGATGGTCGTTCTGGTCCGTGATTTCGGAGTGGAATATCTTTTTGCGGCAACAGTTCTGACAGGTTTAATGCAGTTAGCTCTTGGTTATTTGAAAATCGACCGTTTAATATCGTTTATCCCGTATTCGGTGGTTCTTGGTTTTGTAAATTCCCTTGCAATCCTTATCTTCCTGACACAGCTTCCGTTTTTAATTGATGCTCCGATAGCAGTGTATATTATGGTGGCGGCAACAATCGGGATAATCTGGTTTCTGCCAAGATACACAAAGGCAATCCCTGCAGCACTTGTCGCAATAGCTGTAATGACGACGATTGCAATCGCAGCCGGCCTGAATATCATGAATGTCGGAGATCTTGGAACAATTACAAAATCCCTTCCTGTATTTCACCTCCCGGTTGTTCCGCTAAACATTGAAACGCTGCTGATAATCCTCCCGTATTCTATTACACTGGTCATTGTCGGAATTCTGGAGTCACTTCTTACTGCATCAATAATTGATGAAATGACAGAGACAAAGAGCAGTAAGGAGCGGGAAGTTAAAGGGCAGGGGATTGCTAATTTCATCACCGGCTTCTTCGGCGGTATGGCCGGCTGTGCAATGATTGGACAGTCTGTTATCAATGTAACTTCAGGAGGAAGAGGCCGGCTTTCTTCGATGGTCGCCGGAATGTTTCTGATGTTTCTAATAATCGTCTTAGGCGATCTTGTTGCACAGATCCCGATGGCTGCACTGGTTGGTGTGATGATAATGGTCGCCATTGGAACTTTTGAATGGCAGTCTTTGAAAAATCTCTCTAAAATTCCAAAGAGTGATGCCTTTGTCATGATTCTGACAATCGCAATCGTTGTCTATACCCATGATCTTGCCAGGGGTGTAATTGCAGGTGTTATTGTTGCGGCCCTGGTTCTTGTTTACAGGATGTCTGTCATTTCTGTTTCAGGCATTGTCAGGGATGACGGAGTTAAAGTCTATACTGTAAAGGGTCAGCTCTTCTTTGGAACGATGTCGGCATTTATTGATCTTTTCGATTACAAAAACGATCCAAAAAGAATTGAGATTGATTTTAAAAATTCGCATATATGGGACCAATCGGCCGTTGAGGCAATAGACAGAGTGATTGACAGATACCAGCGTGAAGGAAGTTCGGTCTATGTCACCGGTCTTAATATGGAAAGCCAGATGACGCTTGACAAGGGCTTTTCTTAAATATATATCGGTTGTTCGATCTATTTGATCCTTTTCTCACATCCAGCAATTGTTGATAATCCAACAAAATATAATATCATAATTTAAAAAATAATGATGCGAGTAGCAGGATTCGAACCTGCGAACTCCTATGAGAATCGATCTTGAGTCGATCACCTTTGGCCGCTCGGTAATACTCGCCCTTTTTCTGCGAAGGTTTCTATTCTTTTTGGGGTCTCATGCCATAATCCTTATCAGCTCTTGAGTCCGCCGCAACTGACACCCTCGCCAAAATTCAACTAAATATTTGTCTTTCCACCGATTTAAATGATTCATAAATACGGAGGTTCACCTATACCCTGCGACGACACCGTAATACCCCCACCTGTAAGGTGAGATGACGGGGGAAAAGCCTGCATTTTGAAGCTCCTTTGAAAAAGAACGAATCGTATTAATGCCGCAGAAATCATCGATAGGTGCGATCATGTTCTCCGCTTCGGGAAGCGATAGCCCGTTTGAAAGCATCAGGTCGATCCAGTTCTTTTTGTAGATCTTTTTTTCAAACTCCGTTTCAGGGGCGAACATATCCCCTGAGATGAACCGCCCGCCCTCATTCAGCATCCCGTATATATTTGAGATAAGTTTCCTTCTGTCCGGATCGCTGATGAAAAATATCGCCTGCGTGATCACAACCGCATCATAGCCATTACCGGAGCAGTTCCTCATATCCCCTTCATTGAACTCCACCCCGGAGAGCGCCGGATTTGCCGATGCTTTTTTTATCATCCAGGCATCCGAATCGATGCAGGATACCTGTGCACCAGGGCATTTCGCAACAATCATCTCCGTCAACATTCCTGTGCCGCATGCAAGCTCGAGAATCTTTTTATCATCTTTGGTGACGAAATCAAGAACCGTCCCGTAGAATGCACCATAATATGGGACGCATTTCCGGGCAATTTCGTCGTAATCCTCAGCCCCGGTCATAAAAATGATTATTGCATGAATACCTAATAAACCCGACCATCTGAACCGCACTATTGCCCAACATATAGAGCCTATATACTAAAATAGGGATTATAGAATCTATTAAGATAAGGTATAATAAACCGCTTGCAGATTATCATCTGCCGGTCTCCGGCAGGAAGATGGGATGAAGATACTTAGATGCGAGATGTGCGTAAGCCCATGCACACTCAACATGCTTGATGACAAAACCGTTCTCTTCTGCCCGCTTACGGGAGAAAAGGTACAGTGGAAGTTAGTCAACAAGAAATGGACCGAAAAGACCAGCACGAGACGGGAAAATAAAGAAACCCCTGCAATAATTAAAATTACCAGAACATCATAAACCATCCGGATAACACCAGAATTACAATGACGGACATTACATAAAATCTGCCAGACCAAGTTGTTTTTCAGGCGGTTCACCGAATGTGGAGAGAACCGCCATCGAAAGCACCTCAACCCTCTGCCTCGTGTAATCGGATACATTGTATTCATCGCACATCTTCTGCGACATCTCAAGGTACTTCTTGACCGATCCCTCGTGGACGGTCGGGATCACCTTGTTTCCGCACCGGCATTTGCCTGATAACGGCATTCGTCTGTACTTTGAGTTGCACTTAGTACAACGCATCGACTGTTTTGAAAATGAATTGAGATTACCCATTATATCACGTATGAAATGGGTATTGAGCACCCTCTCGGCGACATCGCTCTCATCGACCGCACGGATGATCCTGCCCAGTTCGAGCTCTGCCTCCAGCTTGTCGGTCATCGAATGGAGTGTATTGTAGGAGGATACAAGCGGCCCGGCTGAGATATCCGAGGTGTCATGGGTGAACATTATACCCTCATACTGGCCGGGTGTCCCGAGACGGAGGGCAACGTGATCTATCATCTTGTAAATATCTTTTGGGTGCGTAAATTTCAATGCCTCAAGATAAAGTTCCAGAGGATAGGAGGAACACGCATCCACATTGTGGCACTCGCCATCGACCTCAGAAGGATCTATCCTGCTTGTCAGAACAAGAGGTGCATCCATCGAACCTCCCCTGGTCTCCGGAAGGAAGCATTTCGAGAAGTTGATAAGGCCATCAAGAAGAAGCATTACACAATCCTCATCGCCATCACACTGGCCGGTGAATATACCGTTTGCAGGAAGATTATGATCCTGGTCGACGGTCAGGCAGAATACATAATCCTCTGCCGATTCGATGATCTCTCGTTTGACTATCCTGTCGGTGATCATCGCCGTCCCCTCGAAGACTGGGACAAAATCACCCACCTCCAGTTCAAGGGCCTTAATCCTCCGCTGGTAAGAGAGATCGCAGACGAGCATCGTATGCTCCGGGGTTACAGTAACCGATCTCCCCCTTGAGGTCTCGAAGCGGATGAGAGTGTTGGGCGATTTGTGAACTGAAACAGATGTCACACACTTCATCCGGACAGCTCCAGAGACATCAAGGGAATGGACCCAGAAGGTCTTTACCGGTTCGGAGTAATATGTCCCGACAAGGTCAAGGTTCGTATCAGAGATATTGAAGTTTTCGAGGACGAATTTTCGTATCGGAAGCGTCTCCCACTTCTCGTTATCAAATACAGTTATCTCCGTCTCACCCTGGAAGCAGTTCCTCCTCTTTGCAGCATGGAAATAAGGATGACCATACCCCACATGAGCCTTTGAAAAACCGAGAAGTCTCACGAGGACCCCGGCACTGGTATGCGGGGCAAGGCCCATCAGCAGACTTCCCACAATGTCCTCCTTTTTCTTTGCATTATAATAGGGTGGAAGATCATAGAGCCTGACAAGCGTCTCGTCGATGAAGTTTGCAACCCTCAGAAGCCATTCGCCACAGTCATTCGATACGAGGATATCCTGGCACTTCAGCTCGAGGATCTGATCATCGTATACCAGTGGATTTCCATATACATCCTTTTCATATCCCAGCCCAATAAGCCTCTCAACCGGGATCCCAATCTCATCCGGCCTGAAATGTGTAAGCGGGAGATCGATCATATCATAGCGCATCGTCCCGTCCTTGAAGACATAAAGATCGTTTATCGCCCGGAGAACGGCCTTCTCCAGCGGTTCAGCACATCTCTCTTTTGACATCATGCCCTTTACTCCCTTGACCAGTTTGGGCTCCATGTCCCTGATCATACCAAGATGCCTGAGGGCTGCCTCATACTCCTCCTTTACATCGATCTGTACGTGCTGGCTGCAGACTCCCTCCATACCACAGACTGGGCATTTCCCTTCGACGACATTCCTGCCGCACTTCGGGCATACGAACTCGGATTCTGTATGTACCCCGCATTCACAAATATTCCTGAAAGTAATCTTTTTACAGGAAGGACACCGTCGAAGCCCCATCTCGGCATTGATTGTCCCCCCCCTCCGGTTCTCCTTTGACTTCGAAGCCTCCTGGAAAGACCGCCTTGAGCCTCCCTCATCGCCTACGGGAAAGAGGCCGTGTGGCGGAGGTTTCATCAGGCGTGCCTTGGACTTTCCAGGCCGGCCCATTCTTCCCCCGATCCTTGTCCCGGCCTTAGAACGCATCCTCAGGCCTGAAAGATATGAAGCGGCCTCCAGGCCGTTTGCACATTCAGGAAGACTGGAACAGCTCTGCCTCTTCTCAAGCCCCAGAGTCAGACCGAGACATGCAAGAAATACTACAGGAGATTCGACAATAATCATACCGTCCCTCACCTTATGGGGAAGAAGGAGAATCTCAAGATTCTCTTTTAAGGGGAAATCCCCGGGAAGATACAGGGCTCCGTCCCTGACCTCACCTACGGTGAAAACAGCATCAGCAATCTCCAGCACATCGGCACAGGTGAGGTCGTCCCATATATACGTATAATCAGGATGAAGATACGCCCCCGAGACTGCCATCTCAACAGCCTCAACCTCGTTTTCCGGGCGCCTCTTACCCCCTTCGAGCATCCACCATTCGTGACAGTAAGATGGTGGCACAAGGTTGTGGTTGTTCTCAAGGAATTCACCGAATGAGACCATCATCTCACCGACATCAAGGATCTTTTCTACCTGCGGGCCGTACTTCAGCGCTTCCTCTATCGTGTCGATTCTTAGAACATCTCCATTCATGAGTCTGACGGTCGGCCCTTCGATTGTATCGACCGGAACAACACCAGCAGCCTTTCCGGGCCGCTCTACCTTCATCTGCGTCCCGACAGCGAGGAAGTCGCCAAGTATGTGAAGAGTTGAAGGGTTGAAACCGGCAGCCGCAAATCCTGTATTTCTCGAACGGCCGTACCTTAGCCTGAATCCCCCCGCTTTCATCGGATAGGAAAATACGGGCCTTCCGCCAATAAGATCCTTTATGTACTTGTCCTTGGGCTTGAGGCAGAATCCCTCCTTCTCATCCTCATCTCCCGGGGATGACGACGCTCCGCCGGATACGAGCTTGTCAAGCCACTCCCATCCTTCCATCTTAACCTTGCGGACAACCTTCTGGATCTTCGGTGCCTTGAGCCCCATTCCCTCGGCAACGACAAGAGCCATACCTCCTCTAACTGTATTCGTCTCGATGCGCTCAAGGTTCCTGTAACCTGATACCTCGACCCTCTCGGTCGGCTCGCCCTCAATGCATACAGGGCAGTTACGTACAATATACCGGAGATCGTCATCAGGAGGTAGGTACTGGAGACTCACGATATTGTTGTATTTTTTTATCTCCTCCACATACCTCTCGACCTCCTCGTCCCTCGGGACAAAGGCCGACATACCAAGGCCTTTACGAACATAATCCCCCACAAGAACGGAGAGAGCCTGGGCGGTTCCTCCGGCACTCCTGATCGGGCCGGCATAATAGATCTTTAAGTATTCAGTCCCGTCGTCGTTTTTGCCGATGCTGATCTTGCCCAGACCCTCAGTCGGGGCCGCGACAACTCCTTCGGTCAGAAGCGCCATCGAGGTCCTGATCGCGTGGTCAAGAACCTCCTCGATCGTCTCCTCACCGAACTTTTTTGCAATGAAATCGTCGCCAATCTTTAAGGCGACCTCCTCGCGGGACATAGTCTCGCCGAGTTCGCGAAGCCTTGCGGCGACTCCCTTAATATCGAGCAGCGCCTCCACCCTGTCAGCAAGGTCGTTTGCAATCGGGATCTCTACTTCGGTCTTCGGATCGATGCCCTTTAGACGCGCCCGTCCTGCAACCTCAATTGCAGTTTTCAGCTGTTCCTGAAGGGATTTGAAATAGGCATCCATCTCCGGCGAAGCCTGCATGTTCTAGTATTCGATCGACATCCGTATAATCCATTTGTTAATTATGCAATTGCGATTCAATCAGACAATGTGAAATAGGATCGACCAAATATATCTTTTAATCAAAGGGAGTGGGTTTATATGTTCAATGTACGTGCATTTTCACTGGGCAAGGCACATGAAGAGGTGATTAAGACCATTCTTAAGCACGGGAGATATCTGGTCACTGAAGATGGAGAAAAGACAATAGAACTTCCCGAACCCCTGAATATTCACGTGAAAAACCCGTTTGAGGACTACATGATAAGTCCCTTCAATATGTTCGGCGAAGGGGCGATGAGGCAGTATGTAAACGACCTCTTAAACGGGACACAGAACGAATTCGTATATACCTACCATGACAGGCTCTTCGACTATCCTGTAGGAGATTCTGAAATCCGCGGCGATGGTGACGGGAAAGGAATCGACCAGGTTGGATATATTGTCGAAAAGCTCAAAACAGAACCTAACTCCCGCCGTGCAGAGGCCATCACCTGGTTCCCGGTTAAAGATGCGCAGTCCGACAATCCCCCCTGCCTCCAGAGAATACAGTGCTTCGTCCGCGACGGTTTGCTGAATATGCATGTCGAGTTCAGGTCGAACGACATGCTATCCGCACTCGGGGCGAACATGTATGCCCTTGTACATCTCCAGAAGATGATCGCAGACCGGCTTGGGGCCAAAGTGGGATGGTATTCTCACACCTCAGTCTCGGCACACATGTATCACGAAAGAGACCACGAAGAGCTCATGAAGTACGTAAAGGGACTTAAAATTGAGTCAGAACTGAAACACTACGAGTCCTCAAAAAACCTGAAATAAAAAATATAAAAAAATCAGGGGGCCCTAATTTTTTCTTAAAACTTTTTCCACTGCATCGGGTTCTGCAGATCCCATCTTATGAAGGGTTAAAACAGCACATCTCTCAACAATCCCTTCTGAATTATCTATTAGATCCTTTATCGGCTGAACAGCGGGTTCGCCAACACGGATGAGGGCGTTTGAGGCATATCCCCTGACTACTTTATCGTCACCAGAGAGCAGTTCTATCAAAGCATCAATCGATGGCTCTCCGATAGTCCCGAGTGCTGCGGCCGCATACTTCTTTACATCAGCTGAGGGGCTGTCTCTCAGGATCTCTACCAAAGGACCAACAGCAGCGCCTCCGATCTTTGCAAGTGCTGATGCGGCATACCACATCGAATCGTTGTCGCCGGCTGCATCCAAAAATTCACATAGAAGAACTGCGGCAGGCTCACCGCATCCCCCGAGAGATTCGACAGCCCCTCGTCTTTCCTGGAGATTTCCGTTTTTTATACGATCTATATAACATCGAATCTCCTCTTCAGTACACATAATAATTCAGGTAAAACCCGATTATTCTTATAGCTATCAGATTGTATTGCAGATATAACAGGTGCACCAGATCGCCATTTTTCACGCTCCTGCGCGAATTTATTTCATCTCTCCATCCATATCATTTAACGATTACAATGCGAAGCGAGGAAGCAAAATCGGGTTATGCAAGGGCAGCCAACAGGTCCCTGATACGGGCGCTTGGGATCTCCGACGGAGAGATGGACAAGCCCTTCATCGGCATCGCAAACTCATGGAACTCAATCGTTCCCGGGCATCTCCATCTTAGGAGGGTCGGCGAGCGTGTCCGCGAGGGTGTTGCGGCAGGCGGCGGAACGGCCTTTGAGTTTAACACAATAGGAATCTGCGACGGGATCGCGATGGGACACGAGGGAATGACATACTCTCTGCCATCGAGGGAGAATGTGGCCGATGCGGTCGAACTGATGATACAGGCCCACAGGTTCGACGGCCTGGTCTGCATATGCACCTGCGACAAGATCGTACCCGGAATGCTCATGGCCGCGGTGAGATGCAATATCCCCGCAATCGTCATTACCGGCGGGAATATGCTCCCCGGTCACTTGCATGGGTGCGATATCTCGCTCACCGACGTTTTTGAGGGTGTAGGGAAGGTCGCTGCCGGGAAGATGGGCGATGAGGAGTTGACAGAGCTTGAGAAGGCGGCAATGCCGGGCTGCGGCAGCTGCCAGGGGCTTTATACGGCGAACACGATGGCCTGCATGACCGAGGCTATGGGAATGTCGCTTCCCGGGTGTGCGGCCGTACCTGCGGTTGATGCAGAAAAGATGAGGCTTGCGTACGAAACAGGCGAAAGGGTGATGGAGCTCGTAAGGAAAAACATCCGCCCACGCGATATAGTCACCCCCGACAGTATGAGGAATGCAATCCGGGTCGATATGGCGCTCGGCGGATCGACGAATACCGTACTTCATCTAATGGCGATTGCAGAGGAGGCTGATATCCCGTTCAGCCTGGATGAATTCTCCGCAATCGGCGAGCAGGTGCCCCATATATGCTCAATGCAGCCCGGCGGGCCACACTCCATGCAGGCGCTCCACCGTGCAGGCGGAATTCCGGCGGTATTTGCAAGGCTCCTCCCGCTTCTCTCCAATACGATGACAGTTTCCGGAAAGACAGTCGGCGAGATCGCGGGAGCTGTCGGTTATATCAATGGAGATGTGATCAGAACGACTGAATCGCCTGTTCACGAAGCTGGAGGGCTTAGAATATTAAAGGGCACTCTCGCCCCCGATGGCTCTGTGATAAAATGTTCGGCAGTAAATGACGATATGTGGGTGCACACCGGGCCTGCAAGGGTCTTTGAGAACGAGAAGGAGGCAATGGATGCAATTCTCGGCCAAAATATCAAAGAAGGCGATGTCCTTGTTATCCGCAACGAGGGTCCAATCGGCGGGCCGGGAATGCCGGAAATGCTCTCCCCGACATCAGCACTTATGGGGATCGGGTACACAAAGGTCGCACTCATCACTGACGGAAGATTTTCCGGTGGCACAAGGGGGCCATGTATAGGACATGTTTCCCCCGAGGCAATGGCTGGCGGGCCGATCGGACTTGTAGAAGATGGCGATACTATCAAGATAGATCTCCACGAACGAAGGCTCGATCTTGCTGTAAGCCTTGAAGAAATCGAAAAGAGACAGCAGGCCTACACTCCCCCAAATAGGGAGTTAAAAGGCGTTCTCGCACGCTACGCAAAAACAGTAGGACAGGCTGACAGAGGCGCTGTCCTCAAATAATATTTTTTGTAAAGGGCATAAGCCCCTTCGGGGCAGCCCTATCGCAAGTTTCTACGAAACTTGCTCAATCACGATAGCCGGCCTGGACGCTAAAACCAATTAATTCCAAAATCCGAGATTCCATGAAATGAATAGAAGACCGGAGGTCGCCATTGGTTTCGAAAGGGCGACAGCCCTTCGGTTGCCTCAGCCAAGAGACCGAATGAAGAAATATAACCCGGTGAGCAAGAGGGGATGCTCGCCCATCCCCGATTGCGACTATCTCCACGAGGGGGAGAGATACAGGGAGGGGGAAACTTCCCCCTCCCTGTATCCTGTCCACATATACAGATTTTCAAAGGATAATTAAAATTACATCAGCATATCCTCTAGAATCCCGGCAGCGATGTTTACATACCGGCCGCATACGACTCTTGGAAGTTTATCAGCAGGGATACTCTTCATCGACTCAGGGTCGTTTACATCATAGCCGAGAATATTCCTGCACATGAGTGATCCTGCCTCTTCTGAAAACCGCTTCTTGAATTCTCTTGCTAACTCATAGGTCTTTTTCTTCGCAGCTCCTGCATCACCTTCGTCTATAACAAAGAGACTTATCGCCATTATCCCGCCGGAAACCGCCCCGCAGGTGTCGCCCGTCGCCATTCCGCTCCCGAATCCTCTTGCTATCCTCTTGGAAGTTTCAGCATCAACTCCAAGGTCCCCGGCAAATGCAAGGATTACTGACTGGGCACAGTTCAGGCCGCTTTTAAACAACTCTTCTGCCTTATCAGCTTTTTTCATATTAAGATATTTACACGGCAGGTATACATCTTTTTTCAGGTCGGAAGAAAACCGTTACCAGCGCAAGAAATTTATGTCGTGGAGAGAAATGACGGTTCATGGATGTATATCTTGGCAGGGAAGAGGTTAAGAAAAAAACCGAAGAACTGTTTCAAAAATGTTCACTGGAACAGTTTACAGATATGGAGAAGGAGCTGATTAAACTGGGTTATGTCCAGCGGGGAGCGGATCCTGCCTCAGCAGAATTTCATCATGAGGGTGCAGGACTTCTTCTCGATATCGAGTTTGAAGAAGATGGTCTTATCCACTCGTACGAACTGTTAACGACGGAGGAGATGAAGGAAAAACAGAGAAAGTTCCGGTGGTGATTTCAGGTACCGTTCTGTCTCCAGCGTTTAAGGGTTGGAAGCAGCCTTGACATCATCTCGAGAGCGTCTTCGTATGTGACCAGCCCGCTCTCTGCCATCCTCTCCGCACACATACCCTTCATCTCCTCAAAAGTAAGGGTTGGCATTATGAATTCACCCTTCCAGTAGCATGAGCGACAATACTCTGCAGAGGGGGTTCCGTCCTCCTCGGTACCGAAATCCCCTTCGCATTTCATCGGCATACCGCAGCTCTGGCAGAACGGCCCTTCGAAATGCTTCTTGATTATTGAGCATGTATATCCCAGGTAGTCCTCAGGAATCTCCATAAAAGATAAACGCACTTTAGTGTATAAAAAAGGTTGCAAAATTACGATAATCTCTTTTCCGGAAAATTGCGACAGGAGATTAATCCTGCCATCTCGGAAGTGACGAGAGGTACTGGTTTACCATTGCCTTTGCCTTTTCGACCGGCATTCCAAGATGCTCGGCCATCATCGGTGCATACTTATCTGCAGCTTCATCCATTGTAAGATCGGGTTCTGTAAAGGCACCGTCCATGTAACAGTGGATGCAGTAACGGGAACTCTTCGAACCCCCGGCTTCTGTCCCGAAATCCTCATCATTTACAAGAGGCATACCGCAGCTTTCGCACATTTTGATCTCCCTTCCTGCCCATCTTTTAAGGCATGAGAGCTGTTCGCTGGCAAATTCCACGGCCTTCTCCGGCGGGATATCATACATCTGCGACATTATCGCCCCGCCTTTCTCCGCCATCATATCGATTGTGATCTCGGGTTCGGTAAATTCTCCTTTTTGATAGCAGTAAGTGCAGTACTCTTTCGAGAATGAACCATCGGATTCGGTTCCGAAATCCTCATCCTTTGCCATAGGCATTCCGCAGCTCTGGCATGTCTTCATAGCAGTCTTTTCCATATTCTGGTCCTCCGTAATCAATCCTGCAGTAATAACTGCCTCATATTAATGATTTTCCAGGCAAATGATAAATGATTGCTGCAGAACGTGAAAGTGCAGAACCGAAAAAGAAGAAAACGTGAAAAGGATCGATAGAGAGTCCCCGTCAGCTGCACAGGAATCTGCCGGAAAAAAATCTGTGGTTTCAAAATGAATATTACCTGTCTCTTCTGCGGTACTTAAACATCTGGGATAATCTCAGGTACTCACCATCCGATAGCTTTCTTATCGACATTCCGGAAATCACAAATCACCTCCTGTTTTATTGTATTTCAGAATTTTTTGTTTGGTTTACATAAGGAAGACCCTGATATTTTACGTTTTTTTTTGAAAATAATGAAAATATACCTCCGGATTTTTTAAAATGGTATAGGCGCCAGTATAGCCACAAATAAGAAATTTATTTTAATTAAACCCCAACAATTAGTCATGAAAAATTCGCCGGATAATTCATCAGGCAAAAACTACAGTCTTTTGATTCTTGCCATATCACTTGCAATCTTCATGTCCTCAATCGACGGTACAATCGTCAATATCGCCCTTCCGACGATCTCCGAGTCTTTCGACATCTCGACGAGCACGGTCAGCTGGGTGGCGACCGCATACCTTCTCGTAATGGCCGGATGTGTGCTGATATTTGGAAAAATTTCAGATATAATTGGATTTAAGAGAATATTTCTCTCCGGATTTATTGTTTTTACGATAGGATCGTTTGCCTGCGGATTCCTGCCAGATCTCCTAAATTCATTCGGCTCTCTCGTAGGGTCAAGGATCTTCCAGGGAGTCGGTGGTGCTATGATAACCGCAATCGCCCCTGCGATGATTACGGCCTTTATCCCGATGAAGATGAAGGGAAAGGCGATGGGAATAATAATGACCGTCGCTGCGCTTGGAATGGCGATAGGACCTACAGTAGGCGGAATTCTTACACAATACCTCTCGTGGCACTGGATATTTTTCATAAATGTGCCGATTGGAATAGTCGCACTCCTTCTCGGTGCAAAGGTCATCCCTTCCACTGTTACAGGCAAAGATCGGGATCTTTCCGGATTTGATAAAAAAGGCGGGATGCTTATATTTGTCGGCCTGGCATCCCTTCTTTTCGCGATATCGGAAGGGCAGGAGTTCGGCTGGACATCTCCGGCAATAATTGCAACGATGATAATTGCAGTCTTCTCCCTCGCGTATTTCGCGTGGAACGAACTGAGAGTCCCCGAGCCGCTTCTTGAACTAAGGCTGTTTAAGAACAGGAACTTCCTGATTGCAAACCTGATAATGAGCCTGGTATTCCTGAGTTTTTCAGGCATCAACTACCTGCTTCCGTTTTATCTTGAATATGTGCAGGGATTCGACTCCTCGACTGCCGGGCTTATCCTGACATCACTCTCCTTTGCGATGATGATAGCCGGACTAATAGCAGGCGCCCTCTTCAACAAAACGGGTGGAAGGACACTCTGTATTGCAGCAGGATTCGTAATCCTCCTCGGCTATTACTTTATCACACACCTTCATGCAGATACGACGACAGCATTTGTTATTGGCTGTCTGATGCTGATAGGGTTCGGTCTGGGGCTTATGGTAACTCCCATCTCCAATATGATCCTGAATTCGGTAGGAAAGAAGTACCAGGGAATGGTCTCGAGTCTTACGAGTCTCGAAAGGTTTGCCCCCCTGACAATAGGCATCGCGATATTCAACGTGATATTTTTAGAAGGAATTTCAATGATTGCAGAGCACAGAGGGGTCACATCACAGGCACCAGCCAATATGAAACTTGAGGTTCTTTCATCCGGTTTCGACCTCGCGTTCTTCGGTGCCTTTATACTCGGAATAATAATACTGCTTCTTTCATTAATTGTAAGGCAGGAGATTCACCCGGACTACCTTGAAGAAGCCGGTGAAGTTGAAGCATTTGCAGGAATGCTCTAAAAATTATTTTTTTATTATTTCCACTTTATGTGTGCCTGAAATCTCAAAGTTCTCGCTTGCGATTGTGTAACTGTCCGAGGCAGCTATATCATCGAGGATCTTTCTGTTCAAGGTATTGCTGATAATTCTCCTGTTCTTTGAATCTGATACATACCTGATTCCAAGTTGCACCCAGTTGTCGGTAAGTTTCACGTATACCGCAGGTTCTGTAACCTTCCTCGGAAGATAGTATTTTTCCCCGAGACGATCCACCTCCTTTTCAGCCTGAATCGTCAAATCACCAGTCTCTTTCCGGACGATTTCAAGGAAATTTTCTATCGCCGCCTTCCAGTCGCTGTCATATGTAAGAGGAACGGTGATCTCATCCCAGACGAAATTGTGGTCTTTTGTGTAATTATATATCTTCGCGGTGATGACAACTGAATTTGGCATTACCACAATACGTCCTGTAGGCTGGTCCGCGTCTACCCATCCCCGGATCTCCATCATCGTGGTGTTCATTATGCCGACATCCATAATATCCCCGGATATTCCGTCGACCTCTACCCGGTCTCCGATCTTATACACCCCGGTAAGGGCGATGATTATCCCGCCGACAAAGTTCCTGAACAGATCCTGTAAGGCGATTGCAATTCCGGCGGCGATTATACCATATGAGATTACAAGGGACTCTGTGTTTTCGATCCATACCTGGAGCATCAGGACGACAAAGACGATCCCTGAGATTATAAGAAAACCTTTGTTGAACGTGTACTGTGTTCTCCTGTCCTTAATCACCCTTTTTGCCACCCTGTTAGTGACTATTTCATAAATGGTGATGATGACCGCCGTGAACAGGAGCGATAAAAACACCCTGAAGAGGAGTGGATCTGCAAAGTATTCATTCAGGAACCAGAATACCACCGCACCGGCGAAGAGCGAAAGAGGGAGCAGGTAATCTCTCAGCATGAACGGAAATTGGAAGGATTGATATTTATACATTGCCTGCCCCGGCAGATATCCCATATAGCTCAGTATTATCATTTCAATCAGCAATATTCATCACCGGATTTTATGTCATAAACGCTCCGGTACAAAAAGTGAGGAAAAATTGTGACACTCAAATTACCCGGAATTGAGAATAAAGACATTGCCGGGGAAAAACGGAAAACCGAAGAAAAAGGTGCAAACATACCGGCTGCTCTCCCTGTAACTGTAGATATCGGCCTTTTTGCAAAGAACGGAGGGATGAACAAGGAAACACTTGAAGCTTTAAACCTTATTCTTCAAAAGCTGGAATCCCTGCTCTCCCATACACCACATAAATTCAGGTTTCTTATGGCACTCTCCCAAAAAGCAGATATTGATATTGTAAGACAGGTCCGTTCATGCATATTCTGGGAGAATAAAGCACCACCGGATGTAATTTTATTCAGGCATGAAGGTGGGGGGGAGTTGCAGGAGGAATTTTTCACAGGATAAACCGGTTATGAAATCCGGGACATATCCCCGCAAAGGACAGCCTTTGGTTATGATCCTGTATCTATTGCAGTCACCGAGCAGAGCGGCCTTGTGATCATAACCGGTAATGAATCCAATACCACAGATACTGGCGGTAAAAGTCCGTTTATCCTTGCCAAACGCTATGGGCGGACCGTAGTCTCAGCTGACCCTGAAACCGGCATGATACGTGATAGCCCAAACGACGACCGTATATTCGAGACATTCAGGTATCTTGATTCATATAATAATGAAAAAATTTCCAAAAATTAATTTTCCAGCAAACGGGATGAATATATTAAAATCCTGAAGAACGATTTCCGGGTTGCCGGACTAGAAGAAGAGATCATCGAACCTTCATATGAACACCTCCTGCCACATTATATTAAAGCCAGGATTCTCGGGAGGAGGTACAAGTTCCTCTACCTCCTGAAGGGAATTTTAATTTCAGCCCTCTCTGCCTTCGCGGTCTTCACGATTGCCATGCAGACACTATTCTTCCCGGATCAGCCGGCCCTTGTCTGGCTGGAGGTGTTTGAGATCGCAATCATTATCGTCCTGATGGCAGGTTCAAGGATCGGTAATTTCCATTTAAAATGGATAGATTACAACTTCCTCTCTGAAAGAATTAGGAGCGCCTTTTTCATAGGGATAATCTGCATGACATGCGGGAAGAAAGAGGACCTGCCGCCGATGACACCACTCAGGACGCCGAATGACTGGATGGCACTTGCATTCGAGACAATCGTCTCATCCGGCAGACCGGTTTACTGCGTCAGGGAGGCAGATTTCGAGCCCCTGAAGAAATTTTTTACTTCAGCATGTATAAACAGGAGGCTTGAGCATTACGAAGAAGAGACAGAAAAGGCGAGGCTGAGATATCATTCCCTGGCAGTCTCCGGGGAAATCCTCTTTACATTCACGCTCTTCCTTGCAGTCGCCCATGCACTGGGAATGGGGCACTGGGAGAGATTGTTCAACGCCGATCTCCCGCTGGTAATGGCATTCCTTACAATAACACTCCCTGCATTCGGTGCAGCACTATCCGCCATCAGGGTTCAGGGGGAATACAACAGGAATTCAGACAGGTATTCGCACATTGTAAGGCACCTGACAGCGATCAAAACAGAAATGAAGAATATATCGGGCATGTCTGAACTCTGTGCACTTGTAAAGGAGGTAAACGAGATGAAATTCAGGGAGGTTCACGACTGGAAGATCATCTTCAGGTATACGAATATCGAAGGAGTTTGAACAGAGGGCAACAAAAAAAAAGAAAATTATTTTCCTGGGGAGATCGTCGAGGCACCTCTCTGGAGTGCAATCTTTCCCGTCCGGACGAGTTCGAGGATTCCATATGGACCGAGGAGATCCTCTATGGCATGGATCTTTCCTGTGTCCCCGGTGATCTCGAGAACGAGGGTCTCCTGCCCGACATCGATTATCTTCGCACGGAAGATATCGGCGATCTGCATGACCTCCGATCTCTTCTTTCCGGGTTCGGCGTTTACCTTTATAAGGGCAAGTTCACGCTCGATATGACTTCTTTCGGTAATATCAATGACTTTTATTACCTCGATCAGCTTGTTGAGCTGTTTTTTTACCTGCTCGATATGGGCATCATCACCTGATGCAACAATTGTAATACGACTCATCCCCGGCGATTCACAGGTCCCGACAGCCAGGCTCTCGATATTGAATCCCCTTCTCGAGAAGAGACCGGAGACTCTTGTCAGGACACCTGATCTGTTTTCGACAAGGACACTCAGTATATGCTGCTTCATTCAGTCCGCCTCCTGTTCGACCGGTTCTCCGCCGACATCCTGCCTGACGTGCTCTCCGATCATGTCCTTTATCGCCGCTCCGGCAGGAACCATCGGAAAGACATTCTCCTCGCGTTCGATCCTGAAGTCGATCAGGAACGGCCCGTCGGTCTCAAACGACTCCTTTAAGGCAGGCACGACATCCTTCTCCGATTCTACAACTCTTCCGGGGACGCCGTATGCCTTCGCTATTGCCACGAAGTCAACGAATGGAAGCTCGGTATACGAATATCTTCTTTCGTAGAAGAGCTCCTGCCACTGACGGACCATCCCCAGATACATGTTGTTCAGGATCATCATTTTCACCGGGACGTTGTACTGAACAACCGTCCCGAGCTCCTGGATATTCATCTGGAAGCTCCCGTCCCCCGCAATTAAAACCACGGTCTCGTCGGGACAGGCGAACCATGCCCCGATCGACGCAGGGAAACCATATCCCATGGTCCCGAGACCGCCCGAGCTAATCCACTGCCTCGGCCTTTTGAAGCCATAATGCTGGGCGGCCCACATCTGGTTCTGCCCCACCTCGCTGACTATGATTCCGCCGCCATCAAGCATATCCGAGATCTCGCGTATAATCTGCTGCGGGTGAAGGCCGCCGCCGTTTCCGGCTGTAAGGGGGTGCTCCTCCTTCCATTTTCCGACCTCTTCGAGCCACGATTTCCGTATTATCCGGTCCTCGGGTTCAAGCCTCTCGAGCATATCCTCAAGAATTACCTTCGCATCACCGACAATCGGAAGGTCGACCGTCAGGTTCTTCCCGATCTCGGCCGGATCGATATCGATGTGGATTATCTTTGCATTCGGGGCAAATTCATCGATCTTCCCTGTAACCCTGTCGTCAAAACGAGCGCCGATGGAGAAGAGAAGATCGCACTCGGTAACTGCATAATTCGCATACCTTGTCCCGTGCATGCCGAGCATCCCGAGATTTAGAGGATGATCGGACCGCATTGCGCCAAGCCCCATCATCGTGATCGTTACCGGGATCTCCATCTCCTCTGCAAACCTGCACAGTGCCTCCGACGCCCCTGCGGCGATTATGCCCCCTCCGGCGTAAATCACAGGTTTCCGCGACTCCCTCAGGAGCTCAAGAGCTTTTTTAACCTGACGGGGATGACCGTGGTATGTCGGCCTGTACCCTTTCAGGTCGGGCACCCCGGGAAGGATCTCATCAGGAGATACAGTCCTCATTAGAACATCTTTGGGTAGATCCACAAGTACTGGGCCAAATCTTCCGGTCCCGGCGATATAGAATGCCTCAGCTATTACCTGCGGGATTCTTAACGAATCATCAACAAGGAAGTTGTGCTTTGTAACCGGCATGGTAATCCCTGTGATGTCGGACTCCTGGAACGCGTCATTTCCAAGCATCGGCAGCGGGACCTGCCCGGTAAGTGCCACTACAGGAACAGAATCCATGTTTGCAGTCGCAATACCGGATACAAGATTGCATGCTCCGGGGCCTGAGGTCGAGAGGCACACACCTACGCGGCCGCTCGCACGTGCATAACCGTCGGCTGCATGCACTGCCGCCTGTTCATGCCTGACCAGAATATGCCTGATGTCGGCATCATAAAGCTCGTCGTATATCGGGAGGACCGATCCTCCCGGATATCCGAATATTATATCAACACCCTGCTCCTTCAGGCTGTCAATCAGAATTCGTGCTCCTGTTTTCATTTTCATTCCTCTCTCTCAATAATCTGTTCATACCGGAGACAACCGCCTCGACACTTGCTTCAATAATATCTGATCTGGCTCCTCTCGATGTTATTATCCTGCCGTCCCTGTTCAGCTTTACGGTGACATCGACAACCGCATCGGTCCCGCCCGTGACCGCATCGACATGGTACTCCTCCAGGCGTATATCACCGACAACTGAAACAGATTCCTCGAGGATCCTTAATGCAGCATCCACCGGACCTGCACCTGTAGCTGCGCCGGTAACTTCCTGCCCGTTGATCTTCATCGTAACAGATGCAGTCGGGATGACATTGGTTCCCGAGACGATGGTGAACTGCTTCAGCTCTATCACGGGCTTGCACTCAAGCAGCATTACTGCGTCGGCAACGGCCATCACATCGGCATCCGTCACCCTGACACCGCGATCTCCAAGCTCCTTTATCCGCCTGACAATCTCGTTCAGCTGCCTCTCGTTCGGCTTGTAACCCAGTTCATTCAGTGCAGATTTTACCGATGCCGAGCCCGAATGCTTGCCGAGCACAATACGCCTCTTTCTACCTACAAGCCCGGGAGAGATCGGCTCGTATGTGCTGCTGTCCTTCATCAGGCCGTGGGCATGGATGCCGCTCTCGTGCGTAAATGCCATTGCACCCACAATCGGCTTGTTGGTCGCCAGCGGGACTCGTGTAAGCCTCGATACGAGAGTAGATAACTGATAGATCTTCTCTTTTTTAATCCGGGTCTCGTAATTGTACAGCCTCTCCAAAACCATCACAAGCTCCTCAAACGGGGTGTTGCCCGCTCTCTCACCAAGACCGTTTACAGTCACGTGAGCGCAGGTCGCACCATTGTTAAGTGCGGCCAGCGTGTTCGGGAGCGCCAGGCCAAGGTCGTTGTGACAGTGTATACTTAAAGGTGCATGGCAGAGCTGCGGTATTATCTCAGCAGTTCTCTCGGGAGTTAGAAGCCCCACAGTATCGCAGAAACACAGCCGGTCTGCCCCTGCTGAAACACCGCCCATATAGAGATTTGACAGGAAATCTATGTCTGCCCTCGAAGCGTCTTCACCTGAAAGCTCGACGATGAGGCCTCTCTCCTTCGCATATGAGACCGCATCAACAGCCATTGCATATACCAAATCCCGGTCTTTTCCGAGCTTCTTTGTAATATGAAGATCGGAGACAGGCACCACAAGGTGAACCGAATCAACGCCGCAATCAGCTGCGGAGTCGATATCATCCTTCCTTGCGCGTACATATGTACAGCATTCGGCAGCAAGCCCGGCATCCGAGATCAGCCGGATGGCCTCCTTTTCACCCTCTGATGCAACGGCAGTGCCGGCTTCAATAACATCAATTCCAATATCAGAAAGAGCACAAGCAATCTCGAGCTTCTTTTCGGGTGTCAGTGAAACGCCGGGCGTCTGTTCGCCGTCCCTAAGCGTGGTATCCAAAAAACGAAACATTTTATCGCCAAATAAAGTAATCACTCACTTCAATCACTTCCATTTATATCAATGGATAGATCTGTATTTATTATTTGTGCCAATATTCCAAAAAATGCACCACACCATAACAATAATTTGTATTTTTAGCACCAGAATTCTATACGCCATGATGTAGATTGAACCACTTTGAGGTAAACCTTATCTCCCGTGACACCCCAAATAATATACCGGAAACACACCATATTCCGGCAATCCGGCGGCCATGCCTCTGCCCACACCCGGGGGAGAACATGAAATATCTGAGGAAACAAGATAACAGATAGTCGCCTATAATAATCAGGACATAAAAGAGGGATGAATTATGATCAACAGATACTATGAATCAGATGCTGATCTGGGAAATCTGTCAGGAAAGACGATCGCCGTAATAGGATACGGATCCCAGGGGCGTGGACAGGCCTTAAATCTAAAAGACAGCGGTCTCGATGTTATTATCGGCATCAGACCGGGAAAGAGCAGGGAACAGGCCATTGCAGATGGTCTTGAGGCTCTTGATGTTTCAAAGGCCGCAGAGAGAGCCGACATAATTATGATCCTTCTCCCTGACGAAACCCAGGGCAGAGTATACAAAAACGAGATCGAGCCGTTCCTTACTGAAAATAAATGCCTGATGTTCTCACACGGATTCAATATTCACTTCGGCCAGATTGTGCCGCCTGAGGATGTTGATGTGATTATGGTTGCACCAAAAGGGCCGGGACATATGGTCAGAAGAACATATGAGGAAGGAAAGGGCGTCCCGGCATTAATCGCAATACACCAGGAATATACCGGAAAAGCAAAGGAGATCGCACTTGCATATGCAAAAGGCATCGGCGGAACAAGAGCCGTAGTGCTCGAGACCACATTCCGCGAGGAGACCGAGACAGACCTCTTCGGCGAACAGGCAGTTCTCTGCGGTGGAATTACCTCACTTATCAAAGCAGGGTTTGAAACGCTTGTAAAGGCCGGATATGCCCCTGAGATGGCTTATCTTGAGGTTCTGCACGAGACAAAGCTAATTGTAGACCTCATATATGAAGGCGGCTTTACCAAGATGAGGGATTCAATCTCTAACACCGCACAGTACGGAGATATTACGAGGGGCCCCAGGGTCATCGGCGGAGAGAGTAAAGAAGCAATGGAGCAGATCCTCAAAGAGATCCAGTCAGGTGCCTTTACCAAGGAATGGATGCTTGAAAATGCCGTAAACAGGCCCATGTTCAATGCACTGACCCGTGCTGACGAAGAGCACCTTATAGAAAAAGTCGGCGCAGAGATCAGGGGCATGATGCCCCAGTTCCGTAAATAATCATATATCAATATTTTTTTATCAGCAGGAACCGGAAGGGCCGCGAAAATCAGTTAATAAATATTCAGAATAAACCTGAGGGATCATGAACAGGTATGCAGCACTCTCAAAAGAGCAGATGAGGGATCTAAGACAGTGCGAAGAGCTTCTTGGGCTGATACTGGTTGCTTATAGTGAATACGACTCCACGGGAAGGTATTCGTCGCTGTCGAAATGTGAACTCGACAAAATCCATGAACTCGAAGACGAACTGGACGCAACGCTTGTTGCGTTTGAATGAACAGGAAACCGAAATACCTGAAGTGCGGGAGTAAGATGAATATTTCAGGAATTTTAAATTCTCCCGATTATTCTGAGTTTTATTAACAAGGTATTAACAGCTTTTCAGATTAGGTGATTTTTATTATGATGAAATTTTCCGACACTATAAGGGAGATTGAAGACCAGCTGGGAGGCTTGTCTCCAGTCCAGAAGATACTGCTTGGAACCGACGGTTCCGTAACGGGGATTCTCGAAAATATTACAGGAGAGCCCGTAGAGGTTGTTACAAGACTTCAGCGTGTGATCGTAGCAGACAGGGAGACTGCATCGGAACTTGATATCGGGGAGGGCGAGCCTGTCAATTACAGGATCGTTGAACTAAGAAATTCAAAGACAGCCGAAACCCTGATCTATGCTGTATCATATACTCCGCTGAACAGGCTGAATCCTGAGATTAAAACTGATCTTATGAAAGCCGACATTCCGATAGGAAAGATCCTCAAAAAACACAGGCTGGAGACAAGGCGTGAGATAATCGGAGCAGGGACGATCGTTGCCGACAAGGACCTGAGCAATACATTCTGTTGCTTCAAAGATGAGCCCCTGTTAAGCAGGGATTACCGGATCGTCAGGGACAAAAAAACACTGATAAAAATCAGGGAGGTCTTCCCTTACAGTAAATTCTCGGATGAAAGAACCGTCATCGTCAAAGCACCCTCCAGACTCCATCTCGGACTTATTGATCTAAACGGCAATCTCAGGAGAGTCGATGGTGGAATAGGCATCTCCATAAACGAACCGGGAGTTTTGCTTGAAGCCCGTTCGGGTGAAGAACTGAAGATCAGATGCGACAGGGAGGATTCGGACGCCATAGTCCGTTCGGTTGCGGAACAGATAATATCAGGTGCAGAATTCCCTTATGGAGCATCGATTACAGTCGGGCAGTCCCCAAAGAAGCATGTGGGCCTTGGTAGCGGGACAACACTGGCTCTTGCAACAGCCTGCGCACTATTCGCCCTGCACGGCAGGAGGCTTCCGGCAGAAGAGCTGGCCGCAATTACGGGCAGAGGCGGGACATCAGGCATAGGAACGGCCGCCTTCAAATGCGGCGGGTTTATTGTTGACGGAGGACATTCGCTTGGAGAAGATAAAGACGGCTTTAAACCTTCCTCCGCCTCAAGAGGTGTAAAAGCCCCCGTGGTCACATCACGGTTTGATTTCCCGGAAGACTGGAAGATACTTGTTGCGATCCCAAATACTCCGCAGGGAGCAAGCGGAAAGACAGAGGCTGATATCTTCAAAAAACATTGTCCGGTACCGCTGAATGAGGTCAGGGAGATCTGCCATGAAATAATTATGCGTATGCTGCCCGGAGTTGCCACAGGCGATATTGATCTCTTCGGGTCATCGGTAAACAGAGTACAGAAGCTTGGATTTAAGAGGATCGAAACATCCCTCCAACATCCAGATATCCATAAAATCCTGGACATTATGAATGAATCGGGAGCAGTCTGTGCAGGAATGAGTTCTTTCGGCCCGGCACTTTATGCAATAGGGGATACGGGCATGAATTATGTGAAAGAGACTGTCATAGACATGATGCAGGGCGGCAGCGGGGGAGAGGCGTTTATCACCTCAGCCTGCAACAGGGGTGCAGAAGTTATCGAAAGGTGAATCAGTCCCTACCTGCCGGGCTGTGCAACCGGAAATAATAGTTTTAATATGCCACCGGGATTAAAAACCATATACAATGGTCCGTGAAGAGGAAGAGAATGACCTTACAGAAGGCAATTCACCAAAATTCAGGACAATAGAGGCATATATTAACGGAAGAGTTCAGGGTGTCGGATTCCGGGCATGCGTGAGGAAAATAGCCTCCCACCTCTCGGTTACCGGAGAGGTCATGAATCTTGAGGACGGCCGGGTCTGCATCATAGCAACTGCAGAAGATATAATAATTGACAAGTTCATCTCCTCTCTCTATGAATGTCCAAGAGCACATATCAGGGACATTCACATATATGAAAAAGAGCTCAGGGAATTCCCTGATTTTTCGATAGTACGAATATACTGAATATTCTCTCCCGGTTCAGTAAAGTATTTTCAGCGGTTTTCTTTTATGAAGTGAATCCCTGTAAGACAATACGTTCTCTTCGATCTTCTTCTGGTCGATTGAACTCCTGAGACTCTCGGACAGAACCTGCAGGATTCCCTGGCTGAGATGACATCTCCTTGTATTTACCTCGTACATCTCTTCTGTCAGGTACTCACGGGCTATAGAAAATACAACTGAGTCCACCATCAATGGTTTTACAGGATCAATCAGATCGATTATAAGGGAATTTGTTCCTTCACGAAGAATCCCTTTGTCAGTATTAAAATATGCACCTATAAGAGGCACACAGCAGTTGCCGAAGAGAATAGAGTAACCAAGTGAGAGCATCGAGTTTACAGGATCCAGATGGGGCCGTGAAGTTCTTCTTTTAAAACCATGAAAGGGATTGAGGCCTCTCCCGAGGATCTCATAATACATATCAGACGTAAATTTGTTTACCCTCCGAAGTTCATCCATTTTTATGAGGTAATCGATCTCTTCAAGATAAGTAAAAAGGATCTCATCCTCGCCTTTAAAGTAAAGTTCCCGGCCCGTTTCCTTCGCTGCATCCTCGATCATCATTATCCTCGCCTTTATAGATGATTTGACGATCTCGGCTGCATTAGTATATGAAGAACCATCAGCCTGAATTATGGACATTTCATCTTCCGGTCTTCTCCCATATGGCCTGAGGACTCCCATCGGGGTCCCGTCCGGGTCAAAGAAAGATATCGAAGAGTTATTTCGTAAAAGATGTATTATCGTAGAAGTATGGATATTATGACCGCCAACAACAAGAAGATGGTCTATAGCATTTATTGGAATTTCCTTAACTTCTCCTTTATTCTGGATTATGAGAACAGTTGAAGTTGACTTGATATGGCCGCCAAAACCCCACACCACATGCCACGGAATATCTGAACAGCTCATTTTAAAAACTCCGGAATAATCCAGTTAAATAAATCGGCAAAAAAATACATTAAATCATCGTTTGGATATTCACTCCCTGTAAAGATCAGAACTTCGAAAGACTCAGTGAGCTAAATTCAGGTTAAATGAGATGAATAAATCACAAATAGTAAATTTAAACATTTGTTTTATAGAGATTCAAGTCAAAATAGTTAAATTGACATTGCACCATATTTTTCATTATGACCAAAAAGGTTTATGGTGTATTTCTGGTGCTGGTCATTGCACTGGCAATGGCTTTCTCAGGATGTACAGATACATCCGGTGAAGAGCAGAAATCCGTAGAGACGATTAAGATCGAAACAACCACCACCTATATTGTGGGTATCGATGGTGAATACCCTCCCTACGCTTATATTGATACAGACGGAAATCCAACAGGTTTTGATGTCGATTCGATAAAATGGATCGCCGAGAAGATGGGTTTTGAGGTTGAGATTATTCCGGTCGCATGGGACTCAATCATCCCGTCACTTCAGGCAGGAAAGATCGACATGGTATACTCGGGGATGACAATTACTGAAGAGAGAGCAGAACAGGTCAACTTCTCGATTCCATACTGGAAAGTCAACCAGACAGTTGCGAAACACGATGACACCAGTTACACGATGGATGATTTCATGAGCGGAGAGTATGTCGTTGGTGCACAGAGTGGAACAACAGGTGCATTCTGGGTTGAGGAAAACCTCATTGATACAGGAATTATGCCTGCAGAAAACCTCAAAAACACCTACAGCTCCTTCCCAAGCGCCGCAGCTGACCTCGAAAACAAGAGAGTGGACTTTATCATATACGACAAGCCCCCGATGCTTGAGGCAATCGAAGGAAAGCCTCTCTCGATCATTGGAGAAATCGATACAAATGAAGAGTACGGTGTAGCAATAAGGAAGTCAGATCCCGAACTTCTTGAGACCGTCAATGATGGTATCACCATGCTCATGGAAGACACTTACTGGGACGAACTTAAGGTCCAGTATGGAATGGTTGACTGAATTTAACCTAAAATTCAACTCTATTTTTAACATCCGCGTAAATTTGATGGATTATATAGATCGGCAGAATAAAGATAAATAAAATCTAAAATTGCAGACAGAGTTATACTGCGCAGCCGCACTTCCGGTTCGCTGTTCAGGGTTTTCCACATGGATTTCATATCAATTCTTATCGACTGGGCTCCTTATCTGCTGACAGGGGTTTTTATTACCCTTGGACTTACTGCCGCAGGTCTTGGCATAGGTATTATTATGGGACTTCCTATGGCCATTGGGCAGGTCTACAGTACAGGGAACTGGTGGCTTGATAAGATCATAAAGAGCTTCATCGCGGTCTTTGTATGGTTCTTCAGGGGACTTCCGATACTCGTTTTGCTGTTTCTCTTCTATTTTGGAATCTTCCCTGCAATCGGGATGGGCAGTCTTGCCCCTTTCTTTGTCGGTGCGATTGTACTTGGCCTGAGGGGCGCCGCCTACCAGTCACAGATATTCAGGGGTGCGATCCAGTCAATAAATGAAGGACAGATGACCGCCGCAAGATCCCTCGGCATGACAAAGCTCTCTGCGATTAAAAACATAATCCTGCCCCAGTCGTTCAGGATCGCCCTTCCGGGATGGTCGAACGAGTACCCTAATATACTTACCGACTCTGCGGTATGCTATGCAATAGGTGTTGCCGAGCTCCTTACGAGAAGTTCGCAGATAGTATCGCAGACATACGAAGCCTCAATATATTTCGTATGTGCCGGAATTTTCATAATCCTGAACTATGCAGGAATGAAGGGACTTCTGGCACTTGAGAACAGGATTGCGGTTCCGGGATTTTCCGGAAGCGGAGAAGATAATCAGGTGTTCCTATGAGTGATGAAGAATATATCCTGAGAGTAGAGGACATTCATAAAAAATACGGAAACTCGGAGGTTTTAAAGGGTGTTTCATTCAATGTCAAAAAGGGTGAAACGCTTGTATTCATCGGACCTTCAGGTACAGGAAAGAGCACGCTTTTGCGATGCATAAACCAGCTGACTGTCCCGGAACAGGGAAATGTCTATTTGAGGGACGAGGAAGTCACAAATTCAGGAGCAGGGATCAACTACTTCAGGCAGAAGATCGGGATGGTTTTCCAGAACTTCTGCCTGTTCGATCACTTATCAGCGGTCAGAAATGTTGAGATCGCCCTTATAAAGGTCAGGGGAATGAAGCCGGAAGAAGCGAGGGAGAAAGCGCTCTACGAGCTGAGGCAGGTAGGAATGGAAGAGTGGGCTGAACATTACCCGGCCGAACTTTCCGGCGGACAGGCGCAGAGGGTTTCCATCGCCCGTGCACTTGCAATGGACCCGGATGTCATCCTCTTCGACGAGCCGACATCCGCTCTTGACCCCGAACTGACAAGAGAGGTTCTCGAGGTCATGAAAAAGCTTGCACAAGCAGGAATGACAATGCTTGTTGTCACGCACGAGATGGGTTTTGCCTGCAATGTCGCGAACAGGATTCTCTTTATGGAAAATGGAAAGATCGTCGAGGAGGGAAGCCCGACGGATCTCCTCGAGAATAATGAAAGCTCAAGGACCAGACAATTCGTCGGTGGTCTTGTAATGGGAGAGGACTGAAAAAAATCATGGACAACCTTACATTTATCGCAGAAATTCTGCTTCCGGCACTTCTGACAGGGCTTGTCGTAACGATCCAGCTTATCGTAGTATCGGCTCCTTTCGGGATTCTCGCAGGCATAGGGGTCGCTGTCGGAAGAACATATGGCGGAAAAATTCCGTCATTTCTCTGTAAAGTCTTTGTGATGTTTGTAAAAGGTTGTCCGCTTCTGCTCCTGTTATTTATTCTCTACTTCACGCTTCCATCCATAGGGATTACATTTACAGCATTTCAGGCCTCGGTTATCGGATTTATCATGTGCAATGCGGCATACAATTCAGAATATATCCGTGGTGCGATTAAATCAGTAAAGGAAGGACAGATAATCGCTGCAAGATCCCTCGGCATGACGAAGTACCAGTCGATATTCTACATTGTACTTCCACAAGCACTGAGAAGAGCGATCCCCGGACTTTCAAACGAGTTCATATACCTGATAAAATATTCATCGCTAGCTTTTATGCTGACTCTTGTCGAACTTACCGGAGCAGGAAAGCTCATTGCAACAAAATATTTTACATATACCGAGACCTTCATCTTCGTAGGCGCAATATATCTCGTGCTCGTAACGATTACAACGATCGGTGCGGGAATGATCGAGAAGAAGTATGCGATTCCCGGGGCACAGGGTCGCTGATTTTTCTTGCTTTTTTAATCTTTATTGTGAGGGTATAAGCCCCTCCGGGTGGCCTTGACCTGAACACCGGTTTTTCATTTAGGAAAATCAACTGAATCAGGCTTCAACAGAGCTAAAGGGGATGCTTGCCCATCCCCTTTTGCGACTTATCACGATGAGGGGGAGGGGCACAGGGAGGGGGAATCTTCACCCTCCCTTTAGCAGAATAACTCACAAGACCCTTCAATATCATTTCCATAACCTTCATGCTATGCCATAGCATACCATAGTTGGAAGAAAATGTTCTGGGACAAAGAAATGGAGACACTCGGTGGGAGGGCCCTTGAAGACCTTCAGGTCAAAAGGCTCCGCCAAACCATCAGGCAGGCAGAAAATGTCCCCTTTTTTAAGGATCTGCTGAAGGAAAAAAGTGTCTCTGCAGAAGATATCAATAAAATCCAGGATGTATCCCGGCTACCCTTTACCACAAAAAAGGATCTCCAGAAAGGATACCCCTTCGGGTTTATGGCTGTTCCAAAGAAGGAGATTGTGAGAATACACACAACCTCTGGCACAACCGGAAAACCGACGGTGGTTGGATATACCAGAAATGATCTTGACAACTGGTCGGAGCTTATTGCAAGGAACCTGACTATGGTCGGACTTACGGATGAAGACACATTCCAGAATGCTGTAAACTACGGCCTTTTTACAGGAGGACTGGGGTTCCACTACGGTGCTGAAAAAGTAGGTATGACGGTCATTCCGAGCGGAACCGGCAATACAAAGCGCCAGATTGAGATGATCGACGATTTTGGGGTAACTGCCGTTCACTGCACACCAAGCTATGCGATGCATCTTGCCGAGGTGGCTGAGGAGATGGGAACGACCCTTGATACATTCAAAACAGGGCTTTTCGGGGCCGAACCATGGTCAGATAATACCAGGAGAACCCTCGAACAGAAACTAGGTGTTACTGCATTCGACTCCTACGGGATGAGCGAGATGTACGGACCTGGTGCGGCATTCGAATGCCCGGAGAGAAACGGACTTCACTTCTGGCACGATTCCTTCCTTATCGAGATTATCGATCCTGAAACCGAAGAGATCCTCGGACCAGGCGAATGCGGTGAACTTGTCGTAACTCCGCTTGTAAAAGAGGCAATGCCTCTTATAAGATACAGGACGGGTGACATAACATGCATCCTCGACGATGAATGCCCTTGTGGCAGGGGACCGAGAATTGCAAGAATCACAGGACGGAGCGACGATATGCTTGTAATCAGGGGAATAAACGTATTCCCGTCGCAGATAGAGCATGTCCTGAGAACCCTCCCGGAAGTTGGCGACCAGTTCATGGTCTATGTTGACAGGATAAACCATCTTGATGAGATGGCCATCGATATAGAGATAAAAAAGGAATTTTTTTCAGGTGAATTAAAGGATCTCGAAAGAATCCAGAAGAAAATTATACACGCATTAAGGGACACACTTAATCTTAGAACAAAAGTAAATCTTGTTGAGCACGAATCACTCCCGCGATTTGAAGGAAAGGCCAAAAGAGTGGTCGACAGGAGAGGTGATGTAATTTGAAATGGGACCCGCGAATTGAAGAGATGCCTGCAGAGCAGCTGGCAGAACTGCAGTATAAACGAATGAAAACACTTGTATACAGACTCTACAGCTTCTCCGACTTCTACCACAGGAGAATGAAGGAGAACCGCGTCCACCCTGACGACATCAGATCCCTGGATGATGTTACAAAGCTGCCATTCATGTACAAGAGCGACCTTAGGGACAACTACCCGGACAAGATATTCACCGCATCGCAGGATGAACTTGTAAGATATCATGTCTCCTCGGGCACTACGGGAAAACCAACGGTCGTCGGCTATACGCAAAACGATCTCGAGCTCTGGACAACATCGCTTGCAAGAGGGCTTACGGCCTGCGGACTTGGACGCGGGGACGTCATGCAGGTCTCATACGGCTACGGCCTTTTTACAGGAGGACTTGGCCTTCATTATGGTGCAGAAAGAATCGGCGCCACAGTTGTCCCGACGAGCGTAGGCAACACCGAGCGCCAGATTGAGCTGATGCAGGACTTAAGGGTCACTGCAATCGCATGCACACCATCGTACATGGTTCATATGGGAGAAGTGGCCGAAAAGATGGGAGTCTCAATTGAGAAGGATACCAACCTTAAGACCGCCGTTCTCGGGGCCGAGCCCTGGTCAGAGCAGATGAGAACGCACATCCAGAATGAAATGGGCATCAGGGCCTACAACATCTTCGGTACATCCGAGATCTCCGGTCCAATGTTCTGTGACTGTGCTGAGCAGAACGGAATCCATATCTGGGGAGATATGGCCTATACCGAGATAATCGATCCTGAAACAGGAGAGCAGCTTCAGCCCGGCGAAAAGGGCGAGCTTGTAATGACCATACTGCAGAAGGAAGCCCTTCCGATGATCAGGTACAGGATAGGAGATATTACATCCCTTGACACCTCGCTCTGCGCCTGCGGCAGAACCCACCCGAGGATCGACCGTCTACAGGGACGTGTGGACGACATGCTGATAATCAGGGGAATAAACGTATTCCCGTCGCAGGTCGAGCATGCTCTCCTCGGAATCCCTGAGGTTTCGGGCCATTTCATGATTATTGTAGACAAGAAGGGTGCCCTTGACGAGATGCTCGTCCAGGTCGAGATGAACCCCGGGGCATTCTCTGACAAGGTCCAGGATATTATGGAAATTCGCACAAAAGTCTCCCATATTCTCAGGAACTCTCTCAATATCAGTGTAGGCGTTGAGCTGGCCGCACCAGGAACTCTCCCGAGATTTGAGGGTAAAGCAAAACGCGTAATTGACAGGAGGTTGAACTGATGGAAACAGATGATTATATCATAAAGCAGATCTCGGTATTCTCCGAGAACAAACCCGGAAGGCTTGCTGCAATAGCAAAGGCACTCCAGGATGAAAAGATCAACATCTTCGCATTTTCAATAGCAGAGGCAAAGGGTTTCGGCGTTGTCCGGCTCCTTGTCGACAAGCCTGAACCGGCACTGAAAAAACTGGCCGATATCGGTTTCATGGTATCGTTCACGGATGTTATCGCCGTCAGGATGAAAGACGAACCGGGCGGGCTCTTTGATATCGCAAAAATACTTGGCGAATCGGAGATAAACATCGAGTACTCCTATGCATACTCAGGAAAGGAAGCCGCGGTCCTCATCCTCAGGGTGGACAGGATCAAAGAGGCGATAGAGAAGATGACGGGCAGGGGAGCAGACCTCCTTAAGGCTGAAATGTTCCTTTAAACAAAACTTTTTCTCAAAACAAAACTAATCTGTAATGACCCCGGATCCATAGGGTAGAGGATATCCTTTTGGGCTTCGAACCCAAAGACGCGGGTTCGATTCCCGCTGGATCCGTTAAATTAATTTCTATCTTTACTCATTCCTGAAGATCGAATATTATTTGGATATTATTCAACTTCAGGCATCTCTCTTTAATTTTAAAAGAAGTAGTGTAAAAATTGAAGATTTCCATTCCTTTTTGAACTGGTGATCGAATGTCGCCAGAAATTTCAGAAATTAACTAAAATCCCAAATTAAGGAAAATAAAATTTTAGATGGTTTATTCAATCTTTATATATGCTCCGGAAGAGGCTCCGATCATTATCGTCGTACTAAGCTCCTCCATGTCATCAGCCGTATCCGCTGCGGATGCAATCAGCCTGAGCCTGTACTCTCCTGGTGGAAGATCGACAATTCCAAGCTGCGACTGCTGGGTCATAGTTGAAACCGGACCGCCTACACCAGGCAGTACCTTGAACGGTATCCATACATTGTCTCCAAGCCTCAGGTAATACAGGTTCTGTGATGCTGAAGACGAACCTGTATAATCAAGGTTCCACTCGAGATCTATCGTATCCGTTATATCTCCGGGGTTTGTTATATGGAAACCGGATACATCCAGCGCAGTAAAGTTAATCCCGGTAGAATTCAGGTCAGCAACAGCCGTAATAAATGTATCTGGCAGCTCTAGCGTATCTGCACCTCCGTTGAACGAAATAAACGAGGTATCGTTGAACAGGTTGATGTTTCCGGGCTTTAAAACCTTCAGTAGGAATGTAGTCTGCCATGTCTGGTTAAGGTAGACTGTACCGACATCGAAGTGCAGTGAAATATTCTCTGTCCACCATGCCCTCTGGTCCTCGGTCACCGAGGTATGTGTCCCGTTACTATAGAAGTTCTCTATAAGTGTAGAATCATCAGGATCATAGACATACTCAAGAACCGCATCTCCCCCGGTGTTTGGAACTGTCACATTGTTGATCTCAACATTCTGGAACATAAGCTCCATCTCAGTATTCACACCTGCAGCTTCCTTCAGCTCTCCCGCAATATCCTTGTAGACATCCTTTAACTCCTCGCCATCAGGAGCATAGTAGTATTTACCACCGGTGTCCTCCGCAAGTCTCTCCATAACCTGTCTTCCGGATGAGGACATCCCGTCCGCAAAGGCGATTGAGAATATCGTTATATTGTTATTGCCTGCAAATACCCTCATATCCTGCTCTTGTGAAGAGAGATCGGAGAAATATGTGTAGCTTTTACCACTCCTAGCGAGGGGATCGCCATAATCATTGTAGTCACCATCTGAGAGAACAATGATTGCTTTTACCGCATCCTCACGTCCGTTGTCACGGACATGTTTGATAGCCTTATATATTCCATATCTCATTGGCGTGCCGCCTCTTGGCACAATGTTATCCACTTCGGCATCAAATGCGGCAAGATCTGTAGTCAGGGCAAGGTCAACGGTTGCATAATCCGCATAATCGGTTACACCGCTGCCTGGATAGTACAGAGATTTGTAAGCACTATCATCACCACTATAATCATCTATCCCGATATCATTGCCCGATACACAGATATTGCTACCTTTTGTGGAGCCAAAGGATGTCAGACCCACACGATCCCTTCCATCATGCATCTCGTTACTGAATACCTTCATTGCGGCCATCAGTGAGACCATTCTATCGGGATAATCCCAAATCATACTTCCTGAACGGTCAGCGACCGACACGACATCTATCGGGTCAGGCTGGAGTGCCCACCCGTCACCTACCAGCTGGATGGTCACTTTCACCGTATCATTAACCTTGACTGTCTCGGGAGTCACGTTTGTAAGTACAGAAAGATATGGATAGTTCTTCCATTCTAGATTGATATACCTGACAGTTGAATTCCACTCTGCACGAACCTGACAGGATGCAGAGGACTGCTTAGAATAGTTCAGCGAATCCCAGTCGGTCTCAAACTCTCCAGGAACAAATTTTACAATCGCCTGGCCGTTCTGGTCGGACTCGGCAGAGGCAGACTGCAGGTAAGGCCCGGCCACCTGAGACAGTGGGTATGCACCAGGAATAATCGAGAATGTTACGGTCTCTCCCTTCACCGGATTTCCCTTTTCATCAATGATCTTGGCCCTTATTGCCGAAGTAAAGCCTGTATCCACATCATGGCTGGGCATGACCTGTGGGTTTGCAGTCAGGAGCATGTCAGTCGGCGCCGTGCTTACGAATTCAAGATCAGTTGTGACCGAAACACTTCCATTATCCACAGAAGATGCAATAAGAGTATAGATGCCCTTGATTACCTGTGGACCATAAGATATCTCAATTCTTCCGAGCGAGTTTGAAGTCCTGTAGAATGCCGGTTCGGTCAGGTCTGTGGAGTTGATATATAAAGTCCTGTTTCCTGACGGGTTGCCCCACTGGTCAACAAGTTGATATATAATGTAAAATTTACTTATACCGTCGGCAGGCTGGTAGGGCGGATCGCCGGATGCAGGACTTACGGAAACTACAATATCTGCAGGTTCAGCATTTGCAAGACCCTTTATTGTCAGCAGATTCGGACTTATACCAGACGGAGGTATGATATTTACAAGATTTGTTCCGGCGATTTCAGAAACACGGAAAAGAGCTGTTGCATATCCAGTTGAATTTACATACAGTTTTATCGAATTGTTATTGAAACCCAGGCCGTCCCAGAATTCAGAGGTCTCAGGACTTGAGATCATCTCAAATGACTCAGGAGTCCCGCCGACATCATCCTCTTTTTTACTGTCGACAAGATTTCCGTACTTGTCAAGTGCACTGACTGTTATAGTGACTGCCTCGTTTACCGTTGTTTCATACAGGTAGTCGGGAGTGCCAAGAGAGTACATCGGAGCATGATCCACCTTTTGCTGGAAAGTCTTCAGCATTGAAGCAGGAGAACCGTTATCAATATAATTTAACGTTACATGAATCTCTGCAACACCACTACGTTCACAATAAAAATCTGTTTTCCACGGTGAACCTGTATCAACAGAAGGCGTTACGGTTCCAGTAGGCGCAAGAGAAGCGAGAGGCATTGAGTTGACAACCATAAATGATTCAAATTCTACACTCTGGACAGTTACTGAAACATTGTTCACAATCACTTCAATTGATGCAGGATCTCCTCCTGCAGTCATCCAGTTCCTGTCGGACTGTATTAATATTTCATCGGATTCCAGGGCATTTACCGCGGAAATGAGAAATATTAACAGTATAAATGCGGCTGTAAGCCGGCCTTTCCATTTAAACCCTGTCACAAATATCCCCCGGATATATATATGTAACTTGTACGTCAATTGCCACGATATATATAATTAGATCTCAATGTGATATCTGGAAATTAAATCTAATAATGTATATCAATAACATCGATAAAATTTCATTTACCCGCGAAAAAAGAAATATATTTCACAGTTAGAGACTCCCGCCTTCCCTGTGCCCCGGAGATCTGCCCTTTCTTCCGCCTCCTTTGTTGCCCCGGTTTCCTGAAAATTTCAGAACATATACTGCAATACCAGCTATTACAAGAATAAGGACAACTCCGCCTGCCAGTGCAACATTAAAAGAACTCTCCATAGTGAAGGTGATTGTCATCTCGGTACTGCCAAGAGGTATACTCTCAGTTTCCGTGAGATCCTTATAGCCATCCTTTGTAACCGAAAAGAGATATTCGGAATTGGTGAGAAGTTCTGTAGTGACAATTCCCTGAGAATTCGTCGAACCAATCGTCTTTCCGTCTAAAACAACCACAGCTCCCAAAATCGGATTGTGGCTTTTATCCTCGACAAATATTGTCACATCAGCCCGGATATATTCAGGTGTGGCGATAATATTGTCATCTTCGCCATCGATGAGAATTGTCTCTATCCAGTCGGAATAGCCTGATTTTCTAACCTCAAACTTATGACTGCCTGCAACGAGGTTTGTTACATCGCCTCTGCCGTAATCATCAGTCCTGCCAAAGTACTCGTTGTCGATATAAATATCCGCACCGTCTATCGGAACCTTATCGGAATTGTATACTGAGACTGCAACAGGATAGAGAGTCTTTGAAATCGTAACGGAGTATATGATATCATCACTGCTGAAATAATAGTTCTCCTCAAACGACTGGTAGTCGGGTTTTGAGATCCTGATATCATATGATCTTTCATGATCGATATATGAGGTTAAACGCCCGTCGCTTCCTGTTGTCCCCTCGAGGATATCATTAATATATATTGACACATCTTCAAGAGGAAGACCACTTTCGGCTTCTTTTACCTGAAAGATTACAAGATCACTCCTCTGGAGAAGGTAATCCACCTTTTTGGAATCTTCATCCATCTCAACGTTCCTGTATATGCTCTCATAACGTTCCTTCTGCACCTCAACAACATATGTTGATCCGAGTGCGACCTCAAAAACAGCCGAACCGTCAGCACCGGTAGAATCACTGGTCTCGATACCGGTTCCTGAAACACGGACCACTGCACCGGATATTGGCTGAAGTGTGTCACCGTCCATGACATTTATGGTTAAAACACCCCTCTCCCTGATCATATCTGCTACAAGAGTGGTCTTTGAGGCTGAGATCATATCGTTCCAGTACTCATAGCCGTCCTTTTCTATGCCGACCCTGAAATTATCTGACAGGGCATGCGAATAGATATACTGACCATTGCTGTCAGTCGTCCCTATATAACTGCCACTAACATAGACAGAAGCACCCTTTACCGGTGTATCATCAAATTCATCCCTTGCAGTTATTGTAAGGGTTGTGGCCGCTGCTGAGGATACCAGTATAAAGAGAATGAATACGGCAATAATTAACCGTTTATTATCCATAGATTCAGTTATATATCTGAATATAAAAAAATCTGTTGCTTCAAATTACAAATTTAAGAATTTTACAGGATTTGTCAGTATGACAAAATCATAAAACAGAATTCAAAGAAAAAAAATTTGATGAGTTTATTCTTTCCTGAGGACAAGAGCAGCTACTGCGCCAAGTCCAATCAGTGCAACAAGAGCTCCGAATCCTGGTGCTGCTGTTGATGTTGGTGTTGCCTGGGTTGCAGTTGCTGTTGCTGTTACAGGTGCTGCACCTGTTGAGGTTGCAGTTGCTGTAACTGTGGGCTGTCCTGTCAGGACATTGAATGTTGTTGTTGCTGTTGCTGTAGTCTCGATGGACTCAACGTTGACAATGTACTCATCAGGTTTGAATGTTGATGCGTCGACATCCATTGACCATTCGTTGTAGGTTTCACCCTCAACGACCTTTACGGTTGATGACTGTCCGGAGAACTCACCGCTCTGTGTCTTCTGTGTCGGCTTGAATGATGAAGATGTTACTTCACATATGATGTCGTCGTCGACAGCGAGGTTGGTGGTTCCTGCGATGGTGAACTGGTCACCAACGTAGTGGTCTCCGATCGCGTTGATCCTGATCCATGGCTCTTCAATGAGGAATGTCAGCTTCGTGTATGTGTCGTCAATGTCAGCGGAGTTGATTGAAGTAATCAGTGCTTCTGCTGCATCTGAACCCTGAAGCTTGTTGTTGCCCCATATGATGAAGTTGGTGTTCGAACCTGTAATGCCGGAAACGTTCTCGACTACGTATGTCGGGTTGACACCCCATGTGAATACATCGAACCTGTCGTTGTACATCGGGTGCTGGACTACTACGAAGTACTGTCCGCTTGCAAGGTTGACTGTGTCACTGCTTCCGAACTCGTACTCGAATGAGCCGTCGTCGTTAACTGTCTCTGTTACCATTGAGGGGGCTGCAGGTGTTGCTGCCTCTCCGTTCCAGTAGTTCTTTCCGAGAATCCAGACTGCAACGCCAGGTGTGGGGTTGCCCTCTGCTGTTCCGCGGATGTAGAGCTTGTCACCCTTTGCAACTGTTGATGCTGAAACTGTTGCTGTGACGAAAGGCTTCTTGACTACGATTGAGACTGTGTCATACTTGGCGCCTGAAAGGTCTGCCTTGTTCTTGGGTGTGTTGACTGCGTATACAGTGTATGTACCTGCGTCGATTCCAAGACCTGCGGTCTCAAGCTTGTACTCCCATGTGTTGTCGGTCTTGACTGTCTCCCTTACGAAGGTGTTGGTCTGATCCGAAACTGTGGCAGTTGTTGTAGGTGCGTCAAGTTTTGCACCGTTTGCGTTGAGGTTAGGTCCTGTGATGAACAGGTATGTGTAGTCTGAATCTGTGTTTGTACCAGAGAAGACGACCTCTTCACCGAGATAGTATGAACCGTCGCCGGATGCTGTAACTGTGACCGCTCCCTTCTCTATTTTGACCTTTACGGTGTCATAGAGCTGGTTGATTGCGTCGGGCTTCTGTACACGAATTGTGTATGTTGCTGCCTTGGTGTTCTGGTGTGTCTCGATACCGACTACAGCTGTTCCGTCTGTGCCTGTTGTAACGTTGATTGCATACGGGTTGTTTACAACTGTTGTACTTGTTGCAACATCAGTACGGATCTGGGTGGTTGTGCCCTTATATACGTAGTTGAGGTTGACGGCTGCTGTGTTGTCGAGGTTGTTCATGAAGTTTACATCATCCTGGTTTGGCATGAACTGCGGAGGAATATCTGCTGTGAGAATATCTCCGGTGCCGTTTCCGAATGTGTATGTGCTTGTTCCTGTGAACCACACATAGTAAACTGTCTTGGGCTTACCCTCGATTGAGATGGTAAAGTCGTTGTTGCGGATTACAGTCTCTTTGTCTGCTGTGACTGAGATTGTGTCCTTGTCAACGTCAAGTGTTCCGGTTGCGGAAACAGTCTTTCCTGTAACTGAACCAAGGTTGTCCTTCATTGAATTGACATTACACTGTGCATATGCCTCGTACAGACCAGGTGAATACTGGCTGATGTTGATCTCCCATGCGTCTACTGCAAGAGCGTTGTTGATAAGATAGTAGAGCTGGTTGTTTGGCTTAACACCAGAGAGTGAGTTTGTTGCCTGTGTGTGGTTTACAAGGGCGTTTAGTGTAGCTCCGTCAGGGGACTTGACCTTGATGTCAATACCTGAGGTGTAAAACTGCTGCCAGGTCACGTTAAGTGTTGCATTTGTATATGATGCTGCATTTGAACGTGCAAAGAGCGAGTACAGGTTGCTTGCAACACGGAATGTAACTGTATCATCAGCAACTACCTTCTTGTTTGTAATGTCCTTGCCTGATACATTGTTGTATATTGCAAGTGAGAGGCTTGGCTCGTACACATAGAATGCGACCTGAATTGGATCAAGCTCGCCAGATGTTGTTGACAGACCATGTCCTGCTGTGTACCTGTACCATGCACCGGTATATCCTGTAAACATGGTTGGAGACACATAGAAATTCTGTTCTGTGCCGTTAATATCATATACTGCTGCAGGTGCATCAGTTCCCGGAACTGTACCGGGTGAGTACCATGCAATCTTCGATACATTAGCAGTAGGGTTCAATACTGCAGATGTAATGTTAAGACCGGATTCTCCAAAGAAGACAGCGTCTGCTGCTGAGATGTTGATACAGTAAATTCCAGCGGATGCTGATCCGACAGCTACTGCAGCAAGCACCATAAGAGAGACCAGTGCTAATACAAATTTTTTCGTCATTTAAACCTCCTTAGTTAATTCCTTTTCAAGGATCAGGCAATCAACCAACTTTCGACAAATGTCGAATATTGATTCACCTTGCCCCATACTCCGAACGACGGAATATACAGCAGTATTTGTGGAACACATAATATATCCTTTGTGGTTGAAAACTCCAAAGGGGAAATATAAAGAGACCAAAATCGAGAGCCGGAGTGTCCTTGTTTTAACATAGATCACCAACGTTGAAAAACCCTGCCGAAAAAGGCTCATTAACACCACCGGATTTCGTCAAATGGCGGTATTTGCAAAACCATGAATTTAAACGCCTATTTAAAAAATACAAAATATACTTACCCCATATCCATGTGCGCTGATTATAGGGCCGCAGAATAACCACAGAGCCATGCAAAAGGGCATTTCCTCCCAAAAAATATTCCGTCCGGCCACATCCTCATGCGCCCCCCACCAATATTACAACAATGACTTACAAGCCGGAATAGATCATAGTTAGGATAATAGATTTCTGCCGGCCTAATTCGTCAGATTAATTAGTACTGAGAACAAAAATGTGATGGCACAATTAGGAAGTCCGGTAGTGTAGCGGTCAATCATGTGAGACTCTGGATCTTGCGACAGCAGTTCGAATCTGCTCCGGACTATGTTTTTTATTTTTTAACCAGATAGAGTTTGTAATTTTAGAATCTTTCAGGCCAGCAGAGCTGCAATTATTCCGGTAAGGAAGATCCCGTCAAAGGTTCCGGCACCACCTATTGAGACCATCTCAGCCCCGGAATCCTTCATTTTCTGCAAATTCAAAAGATCGGCACCGATCAGAGTACCCATGGTTCCGCCGACATACGCAATTACCGGAGCTGTTTCCGAAACATCGAATGAGAGTATCAGGCCACACAGCAATGCAGATAGAGGAGGAATCAATAGAGGAACACCTATTCCCATCCCTGGAACAGGACGGGCTGCAAGGTATGTAACGGCAGATACCACCAGGACCCCAGCCGGTACCGAATAAAGGAGAAATCCGGCTTCCTGAAACAGAATCACCCTGAAAACCAGATATAATGAAACCAGAAAAGGCACAACAGCACCCCCGATATTAACTGCAATGACCGTAATCCCCCCAGGTACCTGCGGCTGGTAACGGCTGTCCATCAGCCGGCCGTGAGGGACACGGACGACCCCAGGAGCCGATTTAATCCTTAGAACAGGTATATTGAAGAAACTCCCTGCAATAGTTCCGGCCAGGATCAACACTATTCCGGCAAATCCAAAGCCGAGCTTTGAGAGTGCACCACCTATAATTCCAAGAAACAGAAGAGGAAGGAGCAGAATCAGGATTGCGACAAATAAAACTATTAAAAGAAAGGAGAATGCGTTCAGATATATCAGGCGCTTCATAAACCCCTCCGCAGTTTATGACTTTTTGCAGACAATGCATGCATGGTCTTTATGATAAGGCTTAAGCCAGCATGTAAACACGATTTCAAGGCCGCAGGATTCGAGAACAGCCTTTGATTCTTCGAAGACACTCTCCGGGGTTTCGCATACATCCACGCTCCTCGTCTTGAGCATGAGAATGAGTATACCTCCTTTCTTCAGGAACGGAAGGCTCGATATGGCAATATCCGCCTGGTTCGGCTGGGCTACATCCTGGTATACCATATCAACTTCACTGACAAAGGCCGCATATTCCCCCGGACGTGTCGCATCAGCCATTATTGGAACAATATTCTTCCTCCTTTCAGAGACCTCTATTAAGTCCTGCATCGGCCTTGGAGCAAACTCTACAGCATAGACGGTCCTTACATAATCTGCAAAATGAGAGACTGTCGTGCCGTTTGCAGCCCCGAGATAGAGGACGTCCCACCCGCTTTCAAGATCGGTTTCCTCGTTTATCCTTGCAAGTGCTGCGAATTTGCTCCTATAAGGATCCCAGACACGGTAACCCTTAAGTATCTTTTCACCGTACACACCGCCTCTGCCTTCGGAGACTATCACATTTCCAATCCTTATCATTCGGCTTCACCTCCGGTAAATACGGCATCTATTCTCTCCTGGGCCTTCTCCAGGAACTCCTCATCAGCCTCACCCCTGAAATAATCAATACGGGCGGCAATACCAAGTTTTCCCGCGACAACCCTTGCAACCTTCCCCCTTACGGACTTGTCGGCATTATGTACACGCCTGTGCTGGAAGATTATGCCATGTTTGGGAGATGGCGTTCCCCCCTTCAGGTGGGAAAACAGGGCACTCTCGGCTCCTGTAACCTGTATCGCTGATGCGGGCAGAAACGCCAGGTCCCTGAGACTCCCGGCGGACGATATCAGCCTTGCAGCCACAAGACCGCCAACGATCTCACTGCAGTTAGGCGCAACGTCTGCAGCCCGTGCAGAGATCTCCTTCATCAGCCGGGTCCTTTTATCGGAGAGAGCATCTATCTCTGCAGCAATGGACGAGAGACCTGACCTCTTCTGGCGCCGCATCATGCCGATGACCTTCTTCTGGTTCATATTTTTATATTTTCTTGAAAAGTCCGGATTCTTCACTATATACCATTCCATCCCCCTCTCGACAAGGAGGTTTATCACATGGTCAAGTTCGTTGAGCATCCGGACCATCTGGATAAGCTCGAGATCCCCGGCACTATAATGTCTCGTTATCTTTTCACGGGCAAGGGAGATACAGACCTTCCTTAGCACACCGATATACTCCTCGCGGGTGGATATCCCGCTGCATTCAACGGCCTTAGCCATCGACAAGGGCATGTAAGCCTTCATATCGGACTCAATTGAGCGGCATCTTTCGATCATTTCTTCAGGCTCTCCTTTAAATGGCCTGCATTCTCCGTTATCTTCTATATCCCCGAACCAGTATCTCTGCATGACAATACATTAATCGATAAATATCCTATTTAATTATAGCATCTGAAAAGCGGGATAAAAACACTAAATTTCAGCTGGAAAAGATTCAATCAGAGTTAAATCATGTTTATAGAGATATTGCTCTTCATAGCGGGTCTGGCACTCCTTATCAAAGGCGCTGACTTCTTTGTTTCAGGAGGAGCCGGACTTGCAACCAGATTCGGTGTTTCCCCGGGAACTATCGGGCTGACAGTAATCGCATTCGGTACATCCCTCCCCGAGTTCGTCGTCAGCATCAACGCCCTCATAGAAGGGACACCAGGTATCGCACTGGGAAATGTAATAGGGAGCAATATTGCAAACATCGCCCTTGTCCTTGCAGTCTGTGCCATAGTTGCGCCTGCGGTCCTCTCCTGCAAGGGATGCCTGATGAAAGACCCAGTTTTCAGTGATTACGTGATGATGCTTATTGCAACGGCTGTATTCCTCGTATTCGCGTTCTTCACACCTCTCGGAATCCCTGCAGGAATAACCTTCCTTGCCGTATTCGCTGCGATAATATATTGTAACTGGAAAAAGGGAAAGAGTAACAGCGAAAAGATCGAGGTTCACGGATACCTGGATTACCTGTATATCGCCGGGGGAATTGCAGGTGTCGTCATCGGATCGAGGATACTACTCATCAGTGCAACCTCGATCGCCCAGACATTTGGGATCCCGGATTATGTTATAGGGATCTCGATGGTCGCTGTGGGGACTTCCCTTCCTGAACTTGCAACCTCGCTTGTCGCAGTTTTGAAGGGTCAGCACGGGATATCCACAGGCAACATCCTCGGTAGCAACATCTTCAACCTTCTCTTAGTTCTCGGAGCAGGATCGCTGATTACACCTATTGCAGTCCCCTATTTTTCAGAAGTTCTGATAATGGCAGGATTCTCGGTTGCTGCAATCCTTCTCTTTACGAGATCCAAAAAGGCAACGCGGGCTTTCGGTCTCTTACTCCTTGCAGCATATGCCATATACATATACCTCGCCTTTGCAGCGATCTAAAAGCCACTTTTTTTACCTACATCAGGCCAAATGACCAGCAGATAACAGGGATCATTACCGCACCTATGCAGGGCACCCTTCGTATATTCACATAATAAGGGACGATACCCGTCATCGTGGCAAGGACAAGAATGACAAGGCCAAACGGCCCCGTGAAGGCGAAGCATAGAATCGTTACAAATGAAATCACGGCAAACCCAAGTTTCCTTGCATCAATTCCCGAGAATAGCGAAGCACTGCCAGAGAGAAGAATGGTAATCATGAATGCGGCAAATGCGGCCAGTGTTCCTGCCAGGATAAGGGTTGTCACCGGCGGAATATCTCCCTGCGAAAGAGCCACCATCACACCGTTTCTCGTCCTTGACAAGGCATAGAATGCCGCAAGGGCGAGGAAGGCATTTGCCGTATTTGCCGCACCTGTGGCGGTTATGAATCCCTCACCCTCCTTTTCGATCCTGAATACAGAGGCAAGTATCGCGTTTGCGGATGCATTGGACAGGCCGGGAAGCCAGCCGACCGTAGCACCGGCAATTGTCCCGGCAGTTCCACTCTTTGCAATATCCCCTCCGGAAAGGGCAATACCCTTATATTCCTGAAAAGGCATCTCGCCCTGTTTTGTATACAGGAGCACCGATATCCCAAACAATCCTGTAAGGAGCGGCATCAGGAGTGAAGATTCGCCAAGGAGGTTCCACGAGAGCCAGCTGTACCGGAACGTGAGCAGGCCGAGTATCCCTGAGACGACAAATACCGCAAAAGACCATTCCGGAGACTCCGACTGGAGGATGAGGATTCCTGCGAATATTATGAGAATAATACCTATCCACCAGTCGATATATCCCTGGAGAGAGGGAAGGAGAAAATAGAATACTGCAAAAATCGGCATCGATATCGCACAGCCGACAGCTCCCCCTATTGCAGAGAGGCGAACAGCCTCTTCTGCCCTTCCTTCAAGGCACATCCTGTGGGACGGAAGAACGGATATTGCTGTATCGGGATCGGGTATCCCGAGAAATGTTGCAGGGACAGCGTCAAGGAAAGTATGCGTTACAAGTGCAGAGAACATTGATACTGCAAGTGCGGCAGGTCCGACGATGAAAAGGACTGCCCCTTGTGTCGATAGAAGAATCCCGGCCATGGTGTTCGCGTGTATACCAGGAATAAGCCCGCTGATACTCCCCAGAATCACCCCGATAAGAACCCCGGCGATTATATCGTACATTCTGTCCCCGGAAGATAATTCAAACCCGGTAGATATAAAATGCAGCGTTTTTAACCGGGAGGATTGGCAGATTATTTAATCTTATATCTCTTAATCTCTGGACAATGAGGATTGCAGTCACAAGGCTTCGTGAAAAGGCAGGACAGGACGCCGATACCTGCAAAAAATACGGGCACGAATGCTATACGGTATCCCCGCTGAACGCAAGGGTCTATGAGGATGCCGTCACGGAGTTCGTATCCGCGGCGAACAGAGAAGAATTTGACTGCATATTTTTTACAAGCGCCCTTCCCGCACAGGTAATAGGCCTCCTTCTGCAGGTCCGCCCAAGGATTGTTACAATCGGCCCTCAGACTGCAAAAACGCTTACGGACATGGGATTCGACTGCGAGACACTCCCTGATTTTTATTCAAAAGATTTTGCACCATACCTCGGAGACTGGATCTGGGGAAAAAAGATCGGTATTCCCAGGGCTGATGTCCCAAACCCGCAGCTTATCAGCTCAATTGAGGAAAAAGGAGGAATCGCGTCTGAAACAAGGATCTACGGGCTAGAGCCGACCGGTGAGAAGCTCGATCTTGAGGGCGCTGATGCAATTCTCTTCACGAGTGCAGGCTCGTTTAAAAACGCAGTATGGAATAAGGATGCGAAGGTTCTCCGGATTGCAATAGGGGATGTAACCGGAAAGGCGATGGAGCTTGGAGGATGTCCTCCGGATGTGACCGGCGACGGGTCGCTTACAGGGACACTTGAAGCACTGAACAAATACCTTGAAGGCAGGGACCAGCAAAATGACTGAATTCAGCGACCCTGAACTGAATGCTTCACTCAAATGCGGTGTGATAGTCCTCGACAAGCCGCAGGGGCCGTCAAGCCACCAGGCAGCAGCATGGGCGGCTGATATTCTCGGAGTGAAGACCGGGCAGGGCGGGACTCTCGACCCTTTGGTCTCCGGTGTTCTGGTGCTGATGCTCGGGCGGGCCGTCCGGCTTGCACCTGTTCTCCTGAACCACAGGAAAGAGTATATCGCTCTGCTCCGTCTTCACAAGGACGTTCCCGAAGAAGAGATCCGGAATGTTGCAGAGGAGTTCAAAGGCCGCCAGTACCAGAGACCTCCGAAGATGAGTGCGGTAAAGAGACAGCTCAGGATACGCGAGATCTACGACCTCGAGATCCTTGATATCAAGGGAAGGCTTGTCCTGATGCGTGTAGAGTGTGAAGCCGGGACTTACATCCGGCTGCTTTGCCGCCACATGGCACTTGCGATGGGTGCCGGGGGCCAGATGGTCGAGCTACGGAGGACAAAATCCGGGCCGTTTACCGAGGATGAATGCGTCACGCTCCACAACCTCCGTGATGCAGCCGAATACGTGAAAGAAGGGAAACCGGAAGAGCTAAGAAAGCTCATCCTGCCGGTCGACAGGATTGCCGACAGCCTCCCAAAGGTCGTCATCAGGGAGAAGGCGGTCGATGCCATCTGCCACGGTGCTGTCCTTGCAGCGGTCGGCATCCTCGAAAAGGACAACTACAAAAAGAACTCCCGGGTCGCGGTCATCACGGAGAAGGGCGAACTGGTCTGTATTGGAAAGGCGATAGTATCCTCAGAGGATTACCAGAGAAGCGATACGGGGCTTGTAATCAGGCCTGAGATTGTTGTAATGGAGCCCGGCACCTATGATAAAGGCTGGGAGACAAAGAAGAGGGATTAACCCGTTTTTCAACCCGTATTCTTCCCTTTTTGCAAAACTATAATTATCCTGACCGTTTATCTCTCTTAAACAGGAGTGAAAGCGAATGGTAAAACTTACAGAAGAAATTATAGAGGCAATCGGAAAGATGAAATCATTCCCGCTTGCGACCGCCTCAAAGGACGGCATCCCGAATGTTGCACCGATGGGTGCATACCGTATCAAGGATGATGAGACTATCTGGATCCAGGATAACTTTATGCAAAAGACCCTTGCAAACGTCGAGGAGAACCCGAAGGCAGCGGTTTACATCTACGGCGACGGTGCAAAGGGCTGCTACCAGATTAAGGCGGATGTAACAGTCGTCAAATCCGGCCCCGAACTCGATGAGATGAAGGCATACACCGAGGAGAGAAAACCCGGCCTTCCCGGCAAGGGACTCTTAATCCTGAAGGTGACCGGCGTCTTCCAGTGCATGCCCGGTGCAGAGGCAGGCAAAAAGCTTCTCTGAAGAGACCCGAATAATTCTATTTTTTACAGGCCCGCCGGGAGACGAAATCCCGCCTGAAAAAAACACCGGAAACGACACGAAAAACAATAGAGTTATTAGAATACCAAGCCAATAATGTGAAGCACATTTTCTTTGTGCAGCAGCTTTTTGCTGAGGTAGTCTAGTCTGGTAGGGCGCAGGCCTGGAAAGCCTGTGGGGAGCTTTCCCCTCGGGAGTTCAAATCTCCCCCTCAGCGTTTTGACGTTTTTTTATGATATACACAATTTACTGACATTCATTAATTATGAAAAAATTAAACTAAAATTAATTAAACAATAAGAATATTAAGCAATCATATGCTTAGTGAAGGACTGTTAGGAGTAATTGTTGGAGGTTTAATTGTATTTATATCCAACTTTTCATTAATTTTTTATAATGATTATAAAAATGCAAAAAACATTGAAAATGCCATTGTTGCAGACATTGAATCTATTGAAAAAAGAATAAAAGAATATTCAAAATTACATTCATCTAATGAAAATGTAAATCGTCCATTAGATGTGATACAACCATTTTACCCAGATAATGGCATTTATTATAGAATACAAGAAGATATTCAAAAATTATGCAAAAACCAAGCTAAAATCATTTATAAATTTTATATTAATTTAATGATTGCCGAATCCGAAAGAAAGTTAACTCAGCAATTAATTAAAGAGAATCCTCAAATAATTGACCCTTCGGTAGCAGATAATTATCCCATATTAAGTTCCCGTTCTCAAGAAGTTGCCATTGCATCTTCAAAAAGCATGGTTTTTGCAATAAATGAAGCTTCAAATCTAATTGATGAAATTAAAAAGATTTGACACCAATGAAATTCTCTTTCCTTATAATTTGTATAAGAAATAGAACAGGTATAATCTCAAATAAAAAGCAAGCCTTGCACAATTACCCTTCACTTTAAAGGCCATAAGCCCCTTCGGGGCAGACCGGTGCTTAATTCGCTTCGCGTATTTTCGCAATGCCGAGAGCCCGGTCTGGACGCCACCCGTCCGGGTGGCCTCGACCGGTGAGAAAAATTCTATATTTAAGGTTTTAAAAAAAAGAAAATCCCCGGAGCTAAAGGGGATGCCTACCCATTCCTTTTGCGACTTATCGCAATCGGGAGAGGGGTCAAAGGGAGGGGTCTCCCCTCTCTTTCTTAGTCCTTAATCACGATACCCTTTTGATAGAGATCAGCTTAAATAACGCTTAAATCACCTCAAAACGACCGAAAATGTCGTCCACATAGATTGCGTGTATTAGTCGATCTCTTCTTCACCCTATACAAACATCGTCTGAAAAAACAGGGCAATAACTTGCCCGTATTTCGATGGAATTACGCACTTTCACAGGATTTCCAGACTATTCTACACTTCTTTTTATATGAGCTTCAAAAAGGGCAAAAACAGGCAAAAATAGCCCATATTGAGTGTTTTTGAACAACATTCTGATCAAACATTGTTGTAAAAATCTCCCGGACCAAAAAAATGGTGACCGAAGGTCGCCCCGGGAAATCAATTGGTTACAGAGCCCCTTCGATTGAGGAAAGGACGAGAACACTCGATTACGAAAACTTCTCCCAGATCTTTACGTAAATTATCCCCATCAGCGGATATGCGATTATCCCGCTGAGGACGGCGGAGATATAGAATCCGGTCGGGTAGTCCATCGAGGTATAAAGCAGCCAGAACTCCGGGATCACGAGGAGCAGGAAGAGGATCGTACCGAAGACGATTCCCCTGTGGCAGGGCGATTCCCCTTTTATCGAATCTTTGACGATGTCGAATACAATGCCGGCCATAAGGGCAAGTACGAACGGGTAGAGGAAATAGAGTGCCATGACGGGATCGTCCATCGATCTCATCCCGCCGAGATCCATTATAGAATAGGGTGCAATAAGCGTCGCGATGAAGTCCGCAGCGAAGGTCACGACCAGCAGGACAACACCGCATACAATCGCTGAAATTATGATGTTCTTCCATTTAAGGTTCATAAAAATGAATTAGTGAGATTGTAGTTAATCGTTGCGACGGGATTTTAATCAAAATCCTCCCTTCACATCCAAAAAAACTTCGGGAGACTATAATAGCAACCGAAAATAATAGCATTTTACATGAATTTCAAAAAATATTCAGGTGAGCCGGCATGATGCGGTGGCTTCTCCTCTCCGTAGGAATCCTGACCGAACTCTGCGGTTCGACCTGCATGAAACTCTCGGACGGCTTTAGCAATATCTACGCATCGGTTCTCACCTTCGTCTTCTGGGGGATCTCGTTTACCGTATTCATCTTCGCTTTAAAGGAATTTGACCTGAGCTTCGCCTACGCGATCTGGGCGGGGTTGGGGATACTGCTGGTGTCGCTGATAGGGATGATATATTTCAAAGAGCCTGCCGGTTCTATGAAGATACTTTCAATCCTCGTAATCGTTGCAGGAGTCGTAATGCTGAACCTGACCGAGAACGGTTCAGGGATGATGTAATCACTTGTAACTTTCAATTAGCAGAAAAAACCCTTCAGGTGTATAACAAACAATATTAAAAATAAAAATATATGTTTCAATAGTTTGTCGTGATCGATATGAAAATCCGGATAAGCAGGAATATCTCGTACATAATTGTAGCATTCATCGCCCTGATCGAGATAGGAGTCATCTGGTGGGCCGCGGACTACAACAGGCCACCCGCAATGGAAGTGACATCGCTGGCTCTTACAATAGGCATCGTCACTGCATATTTCCTGATGGATCTCGGGAGGAAGACCGAGCTTGGCGGAAGGGATGAAAGAGTTGAACTTGTAAACTCAAAGTCTGCGCTGAGGACTCTCCAGATTTTCTGGATAATGAGCTTTTCCATACTCCTTGGTTCCATTGTCAGGTTTATCGATTTCAGCAGGGATATCCGTCGTGCAATATTCGGGCCGATCTTCGGTCAGCTGATCATGCTGGTGGGAGTAATATTACTCTTTGTGGCATTCAGGATCTATTACAACAATAAATACGGAGGATACGACACCGATGAAGAATCGGATTAAGGTCTTTCGTGCGATGCACGACCTGACCCAGGAAGGGCTTGCAAAAGAGCTTGGAGTCACAAGGCAGACCATCCTCGCAATAGAAAAGGGAAAATACGATCCATCCCTTGATCTGGCATTTAAGATTGCCCGCTATTTCGAAGTAACCATCGAAGAAGTGTTTACATACGGGGAATAATTTTTTAAATAACACACATAACCCATTATCTCATCAATAAATTCCTTCGTTTTATCAGCTATTTTAATTTCCAGGCAATAGATTCATTGAATATTTGAATCTGTTCAATAACATATGAATTATTATTCAGGGAGGGGGGAAGGCTCCCCTCCCTATAACCCTCCCCCTAACTGCGATAAGTCGCAGAGGGGATGGCCGAGCATCCCCCTCCTGCTCCTAAACTTCTTTTCCCGGGTGAGGCTACCCGGAGGGGCAGCGTTCAGCCCGGGCTATCTTCATTGTGCGAAAATTTGCATAGCAAACTGAGCTGGGACTGCCCCGAAGAGGCTTATACCCTTCTCAAAAAAAAGGTGCCTTTATTCGGCCCTTAATGCCTCTATCGGATCCAGGCATGACGCCCTGTATGCAGGGTATACTCCGGAGAGAATACAGATTACGATTCCCGTAAACATCCCCATCGGGATATATACCAGGCTTTCGGGCATGAAGAAATATTCAGTCGTCCCGATCATTCCGTATGTAAGAATATATCCGCCGATGAAACTTGCAACAGCACCGATTCCGGCACCAATCACTCCGAGAAGCATCGACTCATAGAGGAACATCTTCCGGACCTCGCTCCTCCTCGTCCCTATACTCCTGAGAATACCTATCTCCTTCACCCTCTCGGTAACCGACATCATCATGACGTTGAATATCGATACCGCAGCTACAAGGAGCGATATTGCACCTATTGCAGACATGAAGGACGTCATCGTCCCGAGAGTCTCGGATATCCTCTCGAGCATAGAACCGGAATCCTGTATCAGGACCTCGTCCTCCCTGTAGTTTAAGGCATAATCAAGATCCTCCTCAAGCTGCTTAATATCGTTTATATCGCCTGCAATGATATTCACCTGATCATATTCATACTCCCCGCCAAAGTGGCCGGTATACAGAGACTCGTCCATTACGATGGCACTATCGGTATTGAGATCGGACGACATTCCCTTCTCCTCGAGTATGCCTGTAACGCGGACAGTGAACTGGGGAATATCATCGTCGTCTTCGACCTCTTCATCGCCGACCTGTATCCTGCTGCCGACCTTGAGATCATACCTCTCGGCAAGGGTTGAGCCGACCAGGACTCCGGCTGTACTGAGCGGCATGGACCCTTCCTCAACCTCGACGAGATCGGGAACAAGATTTATGTCGATACCGTATATGGTTGCTCTTCCCTCCTGTCCGCTGACATCGATGTTTTCACTTGTGGTATAGAGGGGAACAACCAGATTATCGCCCGATGTGGCGATCTGCTTTATTTTTCTAAGCTGGGTTTTGTCGATATATTCGTCCTCATCATCCGAAGAGCTGCCACCGCCCATTCCCCCGGGAAAACCCCCGCCTCCGCCACCACTGGAATCAGGAGTGATCATGATTACGTTCCCGCTCTCGGAAAGCTCAGCCGTAACAGAGAGGGTCATATTCGCCCCCATAATTCCTATGGAAGTTATTGCAACAACACCTATCACGATGCCTATCGCTGCAAGCAGGGACCTCAGGAAGTTCAGCCTGACATTCCTTATCGAGAGTTCAAGAAAGATGTCCCCAAATATCATGAGACGATCCTCCCGTCCTCCATGACGATTGTCCTCTCAGCATATTTTGCTATAAAGGGCTCGTGAGTCACCATTACTACGGTTCTTCCCTCGCGGTTGAGTCCGGATATCATATCCATGATCTGTGCACTTGTCTTTGAATCGAGGTTTCCGGTCGGTTCATCGCAAAGAAGTATGGTTGGATCGTTTACAAGCGCCCTCGCAATCGCGACCCTCTGCCTCTGACCACCGGAGATCTCATTCGGCCGGTGCCTGATTCTTGTTTCATCAAGACCCACCATCTCCAGGAGTTTTTTAGGATAACCGGTTTCATCCCTCTTCTTGTTCTTGAGGAGCATGGGATACTCAACATTTTCACTCAGGTCAAGAAGGGGGATCAGGTTGAAATTCTGGAAGATATAGCCAATCTTATCCCTTCTGAGATCTGTCAGTTCATTATCGTTCAAATCCCTGACATTTCTCCCGTCGATATAGAGGTTTCCGGAAGTTGGTACGTCAAGGCAGCCAATCTGGTTTAAGAGGGTCGACTTTCCCGAACCGGAAGTTCCCATTATAGCTACGAACTCCCCTTTCATAATATCAAGATTGATATTGTCCAGGGCGATAACGTCATCCGTAGGAAGAGAGTAGACCTTTGTGACATTCTCCAGTTTAATAACCGGCTTGTCTGTCATTGCTTCCACTTCCCTACTTCTGGTCCTCTTTACCAAGCTTCTCCTTAACAACCTGGATACCCTTTGCCAGATAACTTTTCTTCCAGCCGATGACAAGACCCAGGCCTGCAATCAGTACAATGATTATCTCGACAATGGGAATGTTGGCAAAACCTGAGCCCATTCCACCCATCATTCCCATTCCACCACCTCTCTGCCCGCCGGAAATTCCGGATGGCATATCGCCGGCAGATACTGAATCACCGTCTGCCATCTGTCCCGAGGAAGAGGATACAATGTACTCGGATGAATATGAATTTCCGTTCTCATCCTTCCATGAAATTATAAGAGGAAACGAAGAGCTTCCTCCCTGAAGCGAATAAGTCACCTCAAAGCTTGAGAAGTCGTCCGGCTCAAGTGAGCCGAGGACATATTGCTTATACGGTTCTGCAGCTTCAGCAGGAGATCCTACGGTCACAATGACCGAATAGGCGTCCTCGAGCCCTGCATTTGAGACATCCCCTGTAATAGTTCCCCCGGAGACACCGACGTTGTTGATGATCATCTCAGCACCGGTCGTGTCCTCCCCGAATACAACAGGAACAGATACCTCAGATGTATGAGAGTTCATCCCGTTATTCCACTCCGCATTGAAAACCAGTGAGGTCTCCTTCGAGGGAGTTATCTCAAAAGTAAGATCAACATATTCGTTGGATTCAAGTGCACCTACGAAAAGACTCGTCTGTGAAGACTCAATCCCTTCTCCCGATGCATAGACAATTACACCATCGGCAGCAGATTCACCGGGATTTCCAACCCTTATCTTCACAAATTTCGATACATCATTCTGCCATGAATCGGGTGAATCGATAACAGAAATGGCAAGGTCCGTATCGTCAACCTTCAGCGGAATATTGTATGAAAGGCTGCTTGACCCGGAAAAGTCCAGGTAGAATCTCGGGTAATAGATTCCCTCCTTTACAGGTGCCTTAACAGTAAAAGTAAACTCCATGGAATTTCCTGCACCAATTGCGCCTACCGTGTCATATGCCTCATCATTAAGATTTGTTATATCCTTTGAGTAGAGTTCGGCCCTGTTGACACTTACACTGGTATCCCCGGTATTCTTAACGGTCACTTTTAGAGTTCCCGTATCCCCGGGCATGAAGACCTCCGGATCATATTCAATTCCCGTTACGGTCACGTAAGTATAGGACGTATCCTTGTCATCATCTGCTGCTGCTATAAATGGAACTGCAGCCAGCAGGAGCATTATTCCAAGAAATATTTTTAAATTTTTCATCTCTGAAACCTCATTTTTCATTTGACGGAGAGATCCCGGAATGTACCGGGAGTACTGCAGGGAGACTCATGTAAACTGCCCTGCACCTAAGTATAATATACTTTACATTTAGTAAAAAGATGCTCACCATAAGTATATATAAGCTTCCTTTTTCAGAACAGATCAGGTCCGGGCGAAAAGATGAAAACGACAGGAATTAAAAGGTAATTAAAGACTAAAAAAGAATATAAAAGATAAAATAAGTTTATTCTCTTTTTGTATCACTTATGAGCTGCATCAGACGCGCCCCGGTGATGTTGATGATCTCGTTCTCCCTGATGAGCGATGAGACCAGATCAAGGGGTTCAAAATCGTGAATCTCCATCTCATCACTTAAAAATTTCCTGAACCTGTCAGTCAGATGGTTGTTGAAACGCCTCTGGTTGTTCAGGATCGGATCCGCAGACCTGAGAGCTCCCTCGGAAGCGACATCATCCCATTCAACCTTCCCTTTCTCAAGCAGCCTGCCGACTGTGTCAAGCGTAACCCATTCTCCGCCAAGTTTCTTCCTGACATCCTCACCACTGTTGCGGATCTCTGAAACCAGTTTGCTGAATTCCCCTATGAATTCCCTGTAATTTCTCAGGAATTCATTAAAGACCTGATCCGCCTGCCAGAGAGGATCAGGAGGATCGATTATCATTCCGAGGACTGAAGAACCAAATACAATATAGATGCTCTCAAGAAATTTCTCCATGCTCTCAATCGTTTTTCTAAACTGCACATGGAGAGGACTCTCAATATCAGCCGGAACGCCTTCCGCTGCATACAGCCTGTCATAGGCTGTCTTCAGTAGAGCAGACAATGAAACCATTGCCGAAAGAAATGATATGACCCTCATTTTAAACAGACTCCCTGCAGAGATATTCTTATCATGAGTGATATTTCATTTACAATTAAAAAATAGTCACTCTGGATTTTTAAAAATGCCGCTAATGGATGTCAAAATTACTTTAAAAAAAGTTTCAGATATGGGCATATTTTGCAGTGAAGACGCCCTCAATCTTTACAATCTGGTCCATTGCCTCCTGAGGGACTGCAGAGTCCACATTAAGAACCATAATCGCCTCTTCACCCGGCTGATTCCTGCCCACCTGCATACCTGCAATGTTTACGCCGTACTTACCAATTATCGTTGCAAACTGCCCGATTACTCCGGGGACATCATGGTGCCTGGAGATTACGACATCCCCGCCGGGAGTCATGTCGGTCATGTACTCGCCGATCTTGACTATCCTCAGCTTCTCGGGTGATGATACGTTTCCGCTGACACTCTCGGACATCTTATCCGTTTTTATCGTAATTGTTACAATGTTTGTAAAACCAAGTGACTTGTCGGTAATTGTCTCTGATATCCTGATACCTCTTTCCTTTGCCGCAAGCTCGGCATTGACGATATTTACAGGGGTCTGGAGGATCGGGTCGAGAATGCCCTTAAGTGCCATTCTTGTAATATACTTCGAGTTTCTTCCGAATTCTGCCGCCTTGCCGCCGTACTCAATCTCTATTGATTCGATCCTTCCCTCAATAAGCTGTATCAGGAGGCTTCCCATCTTCCGGACGAGCTTAACGTACGGGTCGATCCTCTCCTGCTGGTCGGGGGGCACCATCGGGGCATTGACCACGAACTTTGCCGATCCGCCCTTTAGAACCTCGATGCACTGTTTTGCAACCGAGACCGCAACATTCAACTGGGCTTCGACTGTTGAAGCACCGAGGTGGGGCGTTGTAACTACCTGCTCGAGGGAGACTACCTTCGAGTTCTTCGGAGGCTCCTCTTCGAATACATCAAGTGCAGCACCGGCCACCTTTCCTTCAACTATTGCATCATAGAGATCATCCTCGTTTATGATACCGCCGCGTGCACAGTTGATGATCCTGACACCTTTCTTCATCACACCGAGTGTCTCTTTGCTGATCAGGTGCTTTGTCTCCTTGATGAGCGGAGTGTGGACGGTTATGAAGTCTGCAACCGGAAACAGCTGTTCAAGAGTCATGACCTCGACACCGAGCTCCCTTGCCCTCTCCTCGTTGATATAAGGGTCGTATGCAACTACCTTCATATCAAGAGCGATTGCACGCTTTGCAAGCTCCTGCCCGATTCTCCCGAAACCAACAATTCCGAGCGTTTTTTCATTGAGCTCGACTCCCATGAAAGCCGACCTCTTCCATTCGCCCTTCTTAACCGAAGCGTTTGCCTGCGGAATCTGCCTTGCAAGCGATGCCATCATCGCAAGCGTGTGCTCGCATGCCGCAAGCGTATTTCCCGCGGGCGCATTGGCAACGATGATCCCACGCTGTGTAGCTGCTTCGGTATCGATGTTGTCAACGCCTGCCCCGGCTCTTCCGATGAACTTCAGCTTAGAGGCCGCCTCTATCACCTTCGCGGTCACCTGTGTGCCGCTTCTTACAAGAAGGCCGTCGTAATCCGCAATTATTTTGATGAGTTCATCCTCGGATAGACCTGTATTTATATCAACTTCGCAGAAACCACGAAGAATATCTATACCTTCATCTGCCAGCGGGTCGCTGACAAGCACTTTGTATGTCACTTGGAAATCCCCGTATTTATTTCATCATCTTATATCTTGATATTTTTCTCCCTTCGCATAGTAACGATATTGGCAAACATAAATTATCCTTGTAGTTCAAGATATTTACACAACCTGTAACCGGGTGGTTTTTTAGCATGAGTAAGATGCCAGATATTCTGTGGCTAGCAGAGATAAAAAAAGAGGATATTCCGTCTGTAGGGGGAAAAGGAGCCTCTCTGGGCGAGATGACATCGGTGGGCCTCCCTGTTCCGCCCGCATTTGTCGTCACTGCACAGGCATTCAGAAAATTCCTTGTAAAGTCAGGAATTGAAGAAAAGATCTTTTCAAGGCTCAAAGATATCGATGTCGAGGATTCAGATCTCCTCGAGACTGTCGCCGCCGAGGTGAAAGAGATCGTCATGTCGGCAAAGATGCCTGAAGATATCAGGAAGGAGACGCTTTTAGCCTATGATAAGATGGGTGAAGGTGCGGTCGTAGCAGTCAGGTCGAGTGCAACCGCCGAGGACCTGCCCGATGCAAGCTTTGCAGGACAGCAGGACACCTATCTCAACATAACCGGCGAGAAGCACCTTCTTGAAGCTATACAGAAATGCTGGGCCTCCCTGTATGGTGCAAGGGCAATATACTACAGGGTCAAGCAGGGTTTTGAGCACAGTGCAGTCGATATCGCAGTAGTAATCCAGAAACTCATCTATTCCGAAAAAGCCGGTGTAATGTTCTCGTCACACCCTGTCACCGGAGAACCCACAACCATCATCGAAGCATCCTGGGGTCTTGGAGAGGCGGTCGTATCCGGCATGGTCTCTCCGGATAACTATGTATTTGACAGCCGGTCAGGACGTATAATAGACAGGTACATCGCAACAAAGGAGGTGGAGATTCTTGCTGACGGAAGTCACGGGACAAAGGAGATGAAGGTCCCTGAAGAAAGGCAGAAGGCATCTGTACTTTCAGATGCAGAGATCTCAAAGCTCGCAAAATTTGCAAAAGTATCCGAGGAGCACTATGACGTTCCGCAGGATGTGGAATGGGGCATAGTAGGAGATGAGATCTTTATTCTCCAGTCCCGCCCGATAACGACAATAAAAAATACAGGAATCTCAAAAACGGGTGACAAAATGGAAGGAAGCGGAAAAATTATTCTTGAAGGACAGGGCGCATCCCCGGGGATAGCAACAGGCAAAGTGGTGATCGTCAGTTCCACAAAGGACCTGAGCAAGGTCAGTACAGGAGATATAATGGTCGCAAAGATGACCAATCCTGATATGGTCCCTGCAATGAGGAAGGCCTCGGCAATAATTACGGACGAGGGCGGAATGACATGCCATGCCGCGATCGTCAGCCGTGAACTCGGAACACCTGCAACTGTCGGAACCAAAAAGGCAACAGGAATCCTTCTTGACGGACAGATTGTAACTGTCGACGGTGAAAAAGGAGTTGTCTATGAAGGAGAGGTCTCCACAGGCAGCAGCACGCAGGCTGCAGGAGTGCCTGCAGGCGTTGTAGCATCGGCACCCATCATAACCGCCACAAGCATCAAGGTAAACGTATCCCTTCCCGAAGCTGCAAAGAGGGCTGCTGCGACAGGAGCCGACGGTGTGGGACTGCTCAGGATAGAACATCTTATCCTCGGCCTCGGAAAGACTCCCGGCTGGTTCATAAGGAACAAAAAGGAAGAAGAGTTCATCATTGAGCTCTATGGCGGCATAAAGACAGTCATGGACGAATTCCCCGGAAAGCCGGTATGGGTCAGGACCATCGATGCACCGACAGATGAATTCCGCAACATGAAAGGCGGAGAGGAAGAGCCGGAAGAGCACAACCCGATGCTCGGATGGCGCGGAATTCGCCGCGACCTCCAGAGCAAAGATCAGTTCAGGCTCCAGGTGGAGGCATTCAAGAGACTCTGGAACGAAGGATACGACAACCTCGGCATTATGTTCCCGCTCGTGGGACACCCCGACGAATTCGTTGCAGCAAGAGATCTAATGCGTGAATTCGGGGTTGATGTGGAGAACAGGACACTCGGAATCATGGTCGAGATCCCCTCAAGTGCAATACTCATAGAAGATTTCATCAAAGAGGGAATTGCATTCGCATCATTCGGGACAAATGACTTAATCCAGTACACACTCGCAATCGACAGGAACAACCAGAATGTCGCGGACATGTATATGCCGAAGCACCCTGCAGTTCTTAAAATAATTAAATATGCAATAGACAAGTGCAGGGCCGGCGGGGTAGAGTGTTCAATCTGCGGACAGGCGGGATCAGACCCTGAGATGGTGAAGTGGCTCGTTGAGACGGGTATTACAAGCGTCTCGGCCAATATAGATGCAGTTCAGAAGATCCGCGAGACAGCCGCACGGACTGAGAAGAAGATACTGCTCGATGCGGCAAGGAAGTAACAGCAGATGCTGGAAGAAGGTCTTTCGGAAGACGAACTGTTCCGGCATCTTTCATCCGTAAAGGAGAAGGACCGCAGCTACAAGAAGGTGCTGTCATCGATGTGCACCATTCCCCACCCGGTGGCGGTTCGGGCACACAATATTTTTATCGAATCAAATCTCGGGGACCCGGGTCTCTTTCTTGGAACAGCTTCGCTTGAAGCCGAACTAATTGAAAGACTGGGGAGCCTTATGAGCTTCCCCGGGGCCTGCGGATATGCAACATCAGGCGGAACGGAGTCCAATATTCAGGCACTAAGGATCGCAAGGGAGAGTGCGGAGAAACGCAATCCAAATGTTGTCATTCCGGAATCAGCACATTTCTCATTCGAAAAGGCCTGTGAGATCCTTTCGGTGGAGATGCGCCAGGTCCCGTCTACAGAAGGGTTCGTTATGGACCCCGAAAGGATAGAGGACTATATCGATTCGGATACAATCGGTATCGTGGGTGTTGCCGGAACCACCGAATACGGGACAATCGACCCGATAGCACACCTCTCCGATATTGCACTTGACAGGGAACTGTTCCTCCATGTCGATGCGGCGTTTGGAGGACTTGTTCTTCCGTTCATACCGGGATCACCGTCATTCGACTTCAGGCTCGAAGGGGTTTCAAGTATATCAATAGACCCGCACAAGATGGGAATGTCGACGATACCCTGCGGGTGCATACTCGTCAGGGACCCGGATTACTTCACATCCACGGAGGTTGACACGCCTTACCTTACCGTAAAGAAGGAATGCACCCTCTGTGGAACAAGGCCCGGCGGACCGGTCGCAGGCGCCCTGGCAGTCCTGGACCACCTTGGAAAAAAAGGGATGAAATCGATTGTAAGCAGGTGTATGGAGAACACGTCCTTCCTGATCAGGGGGATGGAGGAACTTGGTTACCCTGTTGCAGTACAGCCACTGGTAAATGTCGCATCTTTCTCCTGCGACAAGACCCCGGAGGGCTGGATAGTATCAAGAACAAGGCATGGACATATGAGAACAGTCTGCATGCCACATATTACAAGAGAAACACTTGAAGAATTTTTAAGAGACGTTGGTGAGATTTAATGTTCAATAAACTCGTAGAATCACTGGAGAACTGCCCGATAGTAAAAAGAGGAGAATACAACTATTTTATCCACCCAATAAGCGATGGTGTGCCGATAGTTGAGCCCGACCTTTTAAGAGAGGTTGCGGCACTTATGCTCAGGAACCTCGACCTTGACCATGCAGACAAGATCGTTGTTGCAGAGGCAATGGGCATACATATTGGTGTCGCCCTCTCTATGATTACCGGCCTGCCGCTGACAATCGTCAGGAAGAGAAAATACGATCTCCCGGGCGAGCTTGCCCTGCACCAGACGACAGGATACTCAAAGGGCGAACTCTATCTAAACGGCATAGATGAGGGAGACCGCGTAGTAATTGTGGACGACGTATTCTCCACAGGCGGTACGATGAAGGCGCTCCTTAAAGGGCTTGAGCAGAAGAAGTCCGAGGTAGTGGACGTTCTTGTTGTCATAAAACGCGGTGAATGCGATATCGGCAGGCCCTACAAGTATCTCGTAGAGATCGAAGTCGACGAATCCGGTGTAAATGTCATCGATAAGAATTACTGAGAGAGTCCCGTCAGATAACACGGATCTGGCAGAGATAATACTCTCTCTGTTGAAGAAGAAGGAAGCTGAGGGAGATATTCAGAAGGTCGCACTCCAGTTTCCCGAGGGCCTGAAGAGAAAGGCTCATGAAATTTCATATGCCCTGAAGAAGGAAGGATACGATGTTGTAATCTCCGGGGAACCCTGCTGGGGAGCCTGCGATCTCGATCTTGACCTGATAAGGGACTCCGATGTACTCGTGCATATAGGCCATGCACCAGTCGACGAGAGGGAGAATGTCATCTATGAGTACTTCAGCCAGGACTTTGACATCTCCTGGCTTGTGGATGTCATACCATCAATCAAATCAAAAAAGGTCGGGCTGATTACAACCATCCAGCATGTCCACCAGATTAATGATGCTTCAGAATTTTTAGAGACGCACGGGATTGATTGTGTAATCGCCGAAGGAAGCGAAAGGACTCCGTTCAGGGGGCAGGTTCTCGGTTGCTCCTATGAGGCAGCACGAAATACGGGATGTCCGGAGATACTTTACATAGGTACAGGAATCTTTCATCCTCTCGGTGTGCACCTTGCAACAGGTGCGAGAGTCGTTGCCTTTGACCCCTATACCGGCAGCATAGAGATTCCCGACGAGAGGCGCCTTCTACTGAAGAGGCACGCACTTATTGAAAAAGCAAAGGATGCAGGGAGTTTCGGGATAATCCTGAGCAAAAAATCGGGCCAGAGAAGGGAAGAACTCGCAGGAAGGCTCGCAGTACTCTCTGACAAAGCAGATATTATTGAAATCGGAGAGATAACTCCTGAAGCCCTTCTTAATCTCGGCTATGATGCCTATGTAAATACAGCCTGCCCAAGGCTTGCATACGACGACCAGGCAAGATTCCCAGTACCGGTGTTGTCTCCGCAGGAGTTCGAGATCGTCTGCGGTGCCAGGGAATGGGAAGACTTTGAGATCGATGAGATCAGGTGACAGATGAAACTCAGGAAACTTGAGATTATTCTTCAGGGATTTGAAAATTTTCCGGCGCCGGATGCCGCACTCGAGCAGTATGTAACTCCTCCCGAAGTCGCGGCAAGGCTTCTTTTCCATGCATATATGAAAAGAGACCTCATGGATAAATCCGCCCTTGACCTGGGGTGCGGGACAGGTATAATTGCATGCGGTGCGGCACTTCTCGATGCGGCGAAAGTAACAGGGGTCGATATTGATCCCGGTGCCATAGCTGCTGCAAGGAGAAATGCAGAAAAATCAGGAGTCGAAGTTGAGTTTGTCATAAGCGACATCACAGATTTTGAATGCAGGCATTTTGACACCGCTGTGATGAACCCCCCTTTCGGTGCACAGAAAAAACACGCGGACAGGCCTTTCATCGACAAGGCACTCGAATGTGCCGATGTTATCTACGGGATATTCAATGAGGGCAGCATTCCGTTCATAAGATCGTACATCAGCGGAAGAGGAGAGATAGATGAGACGGTGAGCTGCAGCTTTCCCATCAAAAAGACATTTGCCCACCATAAAAAAGAATGCCTTGAGATCAGGGTTGAAATAATCCGGATTACAAAAATATAAAGCAGATATGGAAAAGACAACCCGCTCAATACTGGGCCTTTCAGCGGCCCATATGGTGAACGATATCTATTCGCCAGTGCTGCCCGCGATTCTCCCGCTCCTGATTCTCCAGAACGGTTACTCATACTTCCTTGCAGGGCTTATCGTGACCGCATACAACCTTTCATCTTCGTTCACCCAGCCGGTTGTAGGATGGCTCTATGACAAAAAGAACATTCGAATACCAATAGGCGCAAGCGTCATGATATCGGCTTTTTTTATGTCCTTCATAGGGTTTGTAAACAATTACTATTTCCTGATAATATTCGCGGTCGCAGGCGCACTTGGCCACGCGTTCTTTCACCCAAGTGCACTCGGCCTCGTGAGCAGGATGGCAGCAGGGGCTAACCGCGGGAGACTGACCTCCCTTTTTGTTGTCGGCGGCAACCTCGGCTTCGCAATCGGACCGATACTTGCAGGCCTCGCGGCCGGGGGTTTCGGCCTTCACGGTCTTGCACTCATAATCATACCCGGAATTGCAATCGTTTTTCTGCTCAGGAAGGTGCTTCCCCCGGTATCCGAGCTTGAGACAGATTATTCAAAGGCTAATGAAACGAAGGATAAATCCGTTAAATTCCCGTATATACCAATTACCTTCCTGGTTACAGCCTCGGCTTTCAGGGCATGGGTGATCTTTGCATCAGTGGCATATCTGCCGACCTTTCTTGCACAGAACGGAATGAGTGTTATCATGGCAAATCTCCTGACATCAGTCATGCTGATGGCCGGTGTTGCCGGGCAGGTTATAGGAGCGGGCATGTCTGATAAATACGGCAGGAAGGAGTACATCCTTGCAAGTCTTATCTTCTGCATCCCGCCTTTCGCACTCTTCCTATTAACAACAGGAATCATCTCTCTTATCTCCCTGATGGCATTCGGCTACCTCCTCTGGTCATCGTTCTCGGTTTCCGTTGCAATGTCACACGAGATGGCGCCTCAGGGAACAGGGATGGTCTCGGGGCTCATGCTTGGTCTTGCAGTAGGAGCCGGAGGACTCGGGGTTGCAGTAACAGGGTATATTGCGGATATGACATCAGTGTCCACGGCTTTTGGACTGCTCATAATTCCGGTTGTAATCTCGTTCCTTTTATTTGCAGTGACTCCATACCCGTGGAAATCGATAAGGCAGAAGATCTGAAACAGCTGCCTATACCTTATAATTTCGTCTCAATATATCTTCTGCTGAAGCAGAAACCTCGGGATCGGTATCGTCAAGGGCCTCTTTCATCGCCTCATAGGCTGTGGCAGTCCCTATAAGTTCAAGTGAATAAACAGCCCTTATGCGGACCTCTGCATCCTCTTCCTCATTAAGAATCTTCTTTAATGGTTCGATAGCCTCCTGCCTGCCGCTTCGCCCGAGACCACCCACCGCAGCGAGACGAACCCCGCGGGACTCATCGTCAAGCATATCCACAAGCAGACCGATGACTTCGTCCTTACCCATTCTTGAAAGGGATTTTGCAACCTCTTTTCGGACATAATGGCTCTTGTCCGTGCGCATTTCTATCAGCATAGGCATGGATTCATGCAGACCGATTATCCTGAGAGCCACTACAGCACCGGCCCTTATCTTCCATTTTTCATTTTTGAGTGCACTTAAAAGAGACGGTACTGCAGGCTCACCGATTCTTGCAAGAGCCTGGGTCGCGGAATTATGGACCCTTCGGGAGGGGTCTGCCATTGTCTCAACAAGCAGATCAACGGATTCGGTATTATCCATCTCACCAAGAAGCCTTGCACAGTTCTCCCGGACAGGAATAGAGTCGCTCTTCAGTCCTGCAATAATATATGGGATAGAAGGGCGTCCGATTGCCTTCAGGGCCGCAGATGTGTTCCGGGTTACCAGTTCCTCTCCAAGACGAAAAGACTCTATCAACGGAGTTATCTGTGTTGGGGGGATTACCGGCATTCTGGAGATAACATCGTCCGGAACTTCCGCATCGGGGAACTTTACAGCCGGGGTCACTTCTGGCGAAATTAATTCTGCACCAACCCCTTCGACTGTTCCCTCTCTCATTTTAGTCCCAATCTGAACCTGTGGAATTGCAAGTATCGCGATAAAAACCCATAGATAAATAAAAGAAGTAAATACTGTAAAAATTGCATCCAGACTCCATCCCTTCAACAGGAAACCCGAGATCAGCATCAGAAAAATTATTGAAAAAATGGTGATATGGGCAAGCTTCTTCTTGGGGTACCAGAGTGCAGTCAGTACAAGCGGGATATAGAAAAGATGGGGAATAAGGCGTGCAAGGATATAACCCATCTCCCCTCCGATTGGTGAAAATGCATAAGCCGCAAGGATACCTACGACCAGAAAGTACACAACAATAACAATTAGCCTGACATAATCGCTATGATTACTGGTGATGGCTCCTGTGCGTTCTGCGATTTTCATACCATTCGAAATTTAGTCCGGAGACTGTTATAGTTTTTTAATCGGACAGAAATGCCAGCTGATCAAAATAAATTTAAATAATAGGTTCTCATTGTGAATTAATCCCAATAACCGGAAGTGCTCGATAAATGACCGACAAAACTGAAGAGTACAGGGAATCCGACGATTTCCTTGACTGGGCAAAGAAACAGCAGGATAGTCCCGATTTCTACTGGAAGAAGTGTTTTGACGCACTTGATGCCCCGGCCTTTATAATGTCAGCAAATGGCAGAATCCTTATATGCAACAGCGCATTTGAAAAATGGATGAGTCTCCCTGCAAAAGAACTCACAGGAAAAAAATGTTTTCCCCTTGTACATGGTACAAATAATTTTATTGAGGGTTGCCCTTTTGTAAAAAGCAGAAAAAGCCATAAGAGAGAGACTTATATTCTCAAAATGTCGGAGAGATTCTATCAGATTACAATCGACCCGATATTTGACAGGGAAGGCAGATTTGCAGGTGCTGTACATATATTCTCGGATATCCATGATATGCTTAAGACAAATGCCGAGAGGGCAATGCTGGGAAAAGTTATCGAAAACAGTGCTGATGGAATCATCTCGACCGACCTTGAATGCAGGATTACGGGATGGAATCGCGGTGCAGAACGCATGTTTGGTTATAATAAAGAAGAGGTGATGGATAAAAGTTTCAGAGAACTGCTGCATGATTCTCCTGACATAGACATAGAGGAGATTGTAAGAGAACTCTGTGAAAAGCATCAGATTGAACGTAAGGATGCAAAATTCCAGACAAAAAGCGGAGAAATGCTGAATATAAGCCTCGGTGCATCCCCCGTATTTGATGAAGGGAACGATCTGAGCGGTGCGGCCTTCATTCTTACCGACCATACAAAACAGAGACAGGCTGAGATTAACCTGCTCTCATTTATGACTGAAGCGGTTCTGCGGCTTGAAAAACCGATTGAGATGATCAGGACAAATATTGTGGATATATTAGACCTCTATAAAAATGGTGATATCAACAATGAGGAGCTTTTTGATCTGGTTTCGATCCAGATTACAAATACGGATAAAGTTCTGGAAAATATTATCGAACTGAAAAAAGCGACAGCAAAAGATGAAGATGCCATGCCTGAAATAATGAAGGATTTCTTCAGACAATAATCTGCAGAGGAGAGTAGGAAATGAGTTTACTGGAGAAGATAGAACCAGGTAGTCCGACAATATTCCTTTACCTCTCGGACCCGGGAAAAGTCAGGGCATCGAATACGGAGATTATATCCGAGGTGGAAAATGCAGGATACAAAACCATTGTAATAACGACAAATTTTCCGGCATCAGTTCTGGAGAAACTATACACTCAAAAAGGGATCAATACCGAGAATATCGTCTATATCGATGCAATATCTGCTTATTCACTTGGAAAACCACCAGAAGAAGACAAAAGACACTTTAATGTGAATAATCCCGGCGACCTGACAAGTCTCAGCATTGCAATAACCAAAGCAGTACAGCAGATGGACGGCAATAAAATCTTTATCCTGTTCGATTCGATAAGCAGCATGCTGATATATATACCGACAATGAAGACGGTAAAATTCATCCACTTCCTCTCGAACAAAATCAGGCAGATCAATTACAGCGGAGCCCTTCTCGCCATAGAAGGCGGTATAGATCCAATGATGCTTGCCCAGGTCAGTTCATTCGTCGACGATATTGTAACCGTGGAGTGATTTACCGTTCATTTTTTAGAATAATAAAGTAACAACAATGAGAGTGAATACAGAATATAGTCACAATACAAAGGAGAATCAGGGTGATTTTTATACAAAACTCGTTTATTTCCTGAAAGATACATATCCCGATCAGTTTGAAAACTTTCATCTCGAAAACCATAACTTCAGAATAGAGAAATACGAGGATCTTTTCTTATATCTTGATGAAATTTATGAATACCGCAGGCGATACGACCTCCACTGGGCGCTTAACGAAGCCCATGAAAGAATGAACCTTATGGTCGAAGAGACCACTGAAAAAGTCAGGAGTTACCTGGAAGAAGAGCTTAATTCAGAAGAATTTGCGAAATTTTCTATTCTGAGTGCTGAAATGGCGATAATATCAGAGGATGTCAACAGGAAGGTCAGTCATATATTAACCAAATTCAGGACGATCTCATTCCTCGTTTCGCTTATAGATATTATAATTTCAGTGATACTTATCATAATTATTTCACATTTCGCACATTTAGGAAACTCACTGGTTAACTCAATAATTATTGGTTTTCTATTCACCGGATTCATCGCCTTCTTCAAGGTCACTCTCGACAGGTTCTATATTATTCCGAAAGTCAAAGAATGGGGCTGGAAGAAATACCTGAAGGAGGTTCAGATCACCAAACAGACTCTTGTAGAGGCAAAGGCTATATCGATAATTGTAATGGAGTCTATCAGAATAAAGGACGAACCCGAAGTTACTTACAGTTTATTCAGGAAGGGTATCCACAGGATGTCGCAGATCTGAGTGATGGTCTGTAAAAGGAAGGGATGGGGTTTCGACCGGATATGGAAAGTCATTATACTTTTTTACCAGAAAACCGCCCATTCAAAATTTTTACTCATTAAAACTTCTATTCCGGTTGAGAATTGTTTATTATTATCTCAGTTTCGAATTGTGATGACTGATCTGATTATTATTGATTCTTTCTGTAATCTCCGAAAGAGGCTAATATCATCAATTCTATTATCATCCCTTGTTGAGAGTAATAAAAAAAAGTCGCTGTGGTACCATATAATCTGATCCAGGACATCGGACCGGAAAACGGTATCAGGCCAGTAAAAAATTAATGGATTAAAAAAAGAAAAGGAGTTGATAAGATGCCATACGAAATAATTGAAGAACTGCCTGAAAGCGTAAAGGACAACCTGCCGAAACATGCGAGGGAGATTTATCTCGCTGCTTTCAACAATGCCTGGGACCAATATAGTGATCCAGAGGAACGGCGGGAAGATGCATCCCGCGAGGAGACAGCACACAAAGTTGCATGGTCCGCGGTAAAAAACGAATACGAAAAAGATGAAAATACGGGGAAATGGAAGAAAAAATAACTAAATATCTCATGAAAGGCAGAGTTATGATTATTAATAGTCATAATGAGCAATTCTAAAAACAAAGGATAAGGGTCAAGGGTCAGGAGAAGCGGGATTTGGCCTTTTCAAAGGATTCTGTGAGTTCGCCCAATGCCTGATCAGCTCCTTCTTTCAGATCTTTCGCAGCACTTTTCCCGGTATATTTTAAATCGGCCACATTCTTCATCATTTCTGTCTTCTTTTGTTCATATTCCGCGGCAAGGTCATTGAACTGAATCTCGGCATCAGCTCCTTTGCTCTTTGCTCTGGCTTTTATTTTATTTAATTCGGCATCCATTTCCTCAATTTTTGCTTCCATCTTAGTGATGTAGGGATCAATTTCGGCCATAATCCTAATGAAGGAATTCTAATATTAATAATTTGCCTTCATCCTGAAAGGATCCACATGATAGCAAAAAACCAAAATTTAAAATGTCGGTAAAATAAGGTTTATCAGGATCATAGTGGTGAAAACCTGTCAGATGTTGCAGGCGATTTAAAGATGCACACGAAAGACCCAGACAGATTCATTTGGTGCCGGAAACCTGAATTGATTCTGTATAATCAGCAATAACATTAAGTATCATTAGATCGACGAACTACATGATATGACTGCAAAATTTGAGGTTTATACCGACAATGCCGGTGAGTATCGTTTCAGGTTAAAAGCGCCGAACGGGAAAATCATAGCCGTCGGTGAGGGATACAGTTCAAAGAGCGCCTGCCTGAATGGTATTGAAAGCATTAAAAAGAATGCTCCAAATGCACCCGTCGAAGAAGTTAACAGATTGTAATTTCTTTAAGTATCAGGTTATCGTTCCTTCGAAAATTCCCGCTTCCGGGTTGAAATCCAGATTTTTTTTGGTAAGTACCAAATGACGTTACGGAGTCATTTCTGGAGTATTAAAACACAATATCTGCAGGCATTTGCTTATAATAGCCACGAATTGAATCTTCAAATCATGCAGCGGAATATAAGGTAACACATCGAACCTGAAGTTGAATTAAAATATTTTATGTGCTTAATACTATTGGAACAAATTTTTACCGAATTATGTTCATTATACCGGATTAAGTCATAATCTACCCCCGTAGTGTAGTGGTCAATCATTCCAGCCTTTGGAGCTGGAAACGGCGGTTCGAATCCGCCCGGGGGTATAACCCTGCTATCCCTCTATCCTCTCCATCAAATCCGCAATATTCTTCTTTATCCCTTCGTCCTCGGGCCTAATCGAAAGTGCCCTCTCATATGCGACGAGCGCCTCCCTGTATCTCCCCAGGTCGGTCAGCACACATCCCTTGTTGTCGAGGGCAAGCAGGTTAGAGGGGTCAAGTATCAGGGCCTGGTCGAAGTATGCAAGTGCTCGTTCGGGCTCACCAGAGACAGCATATGCAATCCCACAGTTTACGATCGTCGGTACATGAGCGGGATTTAAATCGAGCGCCCGGTTGTAGATCTTTATCGCTTCCTTCGTCCTTCCTGTTTCGCTCAGCAGGTTTGCCTTGTTATTCATCGCCATAACATTGCCCGGGCTTATCCTCAGCGCCGCATCAAGTGTCTCAAGGGCCTCATGGTTTTTACCGAGACCAATCAGGGAATACGCCTTGTTTACAAGAATGGAGCTGTTCTCCGGCTCTGTTTCAAGTGCACGGTCGTACATCGTAAGCGCCTCGCCGTCCTCCCCGATATCCGAAAAAATATTCCCCATATTGTTTAAGGCCATTACGTTCTCCGGCTCTACTTCAAGTGCCTTTTCATATAGTTCAAGTGCCTCATCAAACCTCCCGAGTTTTCTGAGGATATTCGCCATACTGTTCAGGGCGGCATCATAGAGAACAGGATTATCCGGCACAAGTGAGAGAACTTTTGCAAAGACCTCCAGAGCCTCCTCATCCCGTCCAAGAAGTGTGAGAATATTCCCTTTCCTGTTCTGTGCAGAAAGATAGCCCTCATCCGTTGCCCGGATCATGTCATATTCCAAAAGAGCCTTTTCGTATCTTCCCTCTTCAAAGAGCAGATCACCCTTCTCCAGCCCGTTACCCGGACCGGTGAAACCAGTTGTTCTTTTTGTCATATCAAAATCCTCCGTCACCCTCTCCTTGGGATTAAATGCATAAATAATTTAGGCAGATGAATTACAGGGATTTAACGGCAGCCTGAAAAACTTATTTATAGGTCTAAAACAGTCTAAATCCTAAAGAGAATCCCAAAATATATGGATGAAATCCATGCAGTCTCAGGTTTAATCATTAAAACCGGATACAGAGAGATGGAACAGGCAGTTACTCAGGAGGTGAACAAATGAATGAACATGAAAAAAAAGTAGATCAAATGACCCGGATTCTAAAAATAATTCTTGATCTTAATCGTTTGATTACCCACGAAAAAGATGCCTCCCGACTTATAGAAACAGCCTGTAAAATCCTTGTTAGTGAACAGATCTATCACAATGCATGGATTGTGCTTTTCCCCCGTTCTGATTCCGGTTATTTGTTTGTACAGGATGGAATCGGAAAAGAATTTGATGAAATGGATAATTACATCAGGAGTGGAAGACTGACACAATGTGCGGAAAAAGCACTGCAATCAGGTCAAATGGTCATCTACAATGATCCCACATCCGAATGTCCCGACTGCCTCCTTTCGCTGCACTATGAAGGAAGAAAGGCAATAGCTGCTCCAATAAAATATAACCAGGAAATATACGGCATTATTGTTGTTTCTATACCTAAGGTCTCCCGTGGATCTGAAGAAGAGACCGATTTTTTCCCCGAAATCGCGGAATCGATAGGATATGCCCTCTGGTCTTTGGAGACGGAAAGAGTGCAAACCAGCACTCTGGATATGTTAAAAGACAACGAAGAAAAATTTTACACTTTTTTTAGCCATGCAACTGATATGATTTACCTCCTTGAAATCCTGCCGGATCAAACCGCAGGAAGAATTCTCGAGGTAAATGATCAGGCCTGTAAAAAGATGGGCTATACCAGAGAAGAACTGCTTAAAATGAATTTATCCGATCTAAAAGACCCGGAATTTAAAGGCGACTTCCGGCAGGTTTTGGATCATCTGAAAAAATCCGACGATATGTTGTTCGAGTGGATGCACGTAACAAAAATGGGGGGGAAAATACCTGTTGAAATTTCAGGGCTTGAATTTAAGATAAAAGGAGAAAACGTGGCACTTGCCATAGTCAGGGAGATATCTGAAAGAAAAGAACTTGAAAACGAACTTTTACTGACACGATTTTCGGTTGATAAATCTCCTATTTCAATATTCTGGATGAAACCTGACGGCTCCTTCTTCTATGTTAACAAGGCTGCATGTTCAGAACTCGGATATACAAAGGACGAACTTCTTGGACTTAGAGTAAACGATGTGGATCCAGGGTATCCTATAGAGAGAAGGAAGGAATTCTGGAATGAGCTAAAAGAAAAAGGTACTATTCGAATCGAAACCACGCATAAGAAAAAAGATGGTGCTGTTTTCCTGGTGGAAGTCACTACATATTACCTGAAATACGGCAAAAATGAGTTTGAGATCGCAAATTCCATGGATATTACCGAACGGAAGCTCGCCGAAAGAAAGATTCTGGAAAATGAAAAGAAATACAGGGAACTTTTCAACAACGTCACTGAAGCTGTATTTCTCCACAAAATAATTAAAGGCAACAGGAGAGGCAATTTCGTAGAGGTAAATGACACAGCATGCCGCCGGCTCGGGTACACCCGCGAGGAGCTGCTTAAGCTCTCCGTCTCAGATATAAACACCCCGGAAATCAGAAAAGATGATATTAAACGGGTTGAACAGATAAAAAAAAAGGGTTCTGTTGATTTTGAGGGAGTGCACGTAAGAAAGGACGGTTCAAAATTTCCGGTGTTCGTTAAAGCAAGAATGATAGAGATTGGAGGGGAGCAGTACATATTATCCCTCGTTAGAGACATCACCATAGAGAAAGAGAACAGGAAAGACCAGATAAGGGTATTAAAAAAGATCGAAAATAATCTCATGCAGATGTCGACCCTGAATGACAGAATCAGAAATCCTCTCTGTGTGATAGCCGGAATCACAGATCTCGAGGGTGGTAAAAACGCGGAAAAGATACTTAAACAGGTGAATGAGATCGATGAACTCATAAAACAGCTGGACCAGGGGTGGTTGGAGTCACTAAAGATCAGGGATTACCTGAAAAGGCATTACGAAGTCGAACTGGAAGAGATGCCTGAAGACACGGATGAAAAGTAATCAGTAAACTTCAGTCATTTTACGCTTAATCCTCAACAGTGTCCTCATCCAAATTTTCCTTTCCGAATAAATGAACCATTTTCAGAACCTCTGAAAGGCATATACAAAAAAGTCCACCCATTATAAAAGCGGCAGATATGGCAAGATTATAACTTTGCAGACCGGCAGTCAGAAAAGAAGTGCCAAAAGTAAAGGCAATGACAATAATGCCGATTAGCAGTCCTGTTCCCAGACTCCTGTAACTGAATTCCATTACAATAATTCATAGGATAATGCAGATATAAACTTACCCAAAATGACAATAATCCCGGTTCAAAAGGTATTTTTAATCAATAGATCCAACATTCTGTGTTAGATCTATGAAAAAACCCAAATCCGGCAAAAAGCAAAATGAATCCATAATTCATCGTTTTTTAAGGAGTGAAGAACCGTTTTTCTCAATAGCACGGGATGCTTTATGGATTGTATCCGTCGTCGGTTCGGTCGCACTTATCCTTTTCCTGTTCTCAGGCACATGGCCGGCGGTTGTTGCCGTCGAATCTGAGAGCATGGTCCCAAACATGAATATTGGAGACCTAGTATTTGTAGCTTCAATGGACAGGTACGGGGAGTTTGAGACATGGAATGAGAGCATATCCTCAGGATACGGGAGATTTAACGAATATCCTGACATTGACGGAAACAAGGTCTATGGTGATGTGGTTATCTACCGGCCCAACGGGGTGGATAGTGTACACCCGATAATCCACCGTGCTGTGGGATGGTATGATGACGGAACTTATTCCGGGTATATTACAAAAGGCGACAACAATCAAAACATCGACCAAATGGGTGGAATCATGGGAATAGGGCAAATACTGCCAGTAAAAAAAGAATGGGTTGTAGGAAAGGCAATCTTCTCAATCCCACTCATCGGATACATGCCCCTGCACATATTCGAATTTGCAATACTAATTATCATTCTCATGATAATCCATGAGTTCTACCTCAGTTCAAAGGAGAAGAAGAAATGAACGCAAAAGATATACCGGTTCTTCTTGAAGATGTCCTGGAAGGCCACAGGATGAGTGAGGCTGAGGCCGTATCCCTTATGAAGATAAGGGACAGGAATATCTTCAGGGTTGCAGAGGCCGCCGATGAACTCAGGGAGAGAAAGAAAGGAGATATCGTCACATATGTCAGGAACCATAATCTCCATGTTACAAACATATGCAAGAATCTCTGTGGATTCTGTGGATTTGGCAGGCCCAAAAATGCAGATGATGCCTATCTCCATGGAAAAGATGAGATCCAGAGAAAGGCACTTTTAGCTAAGGAGAGAAAAGTCACAGAGATCTGTCTTCTTTCAGGTGTCCATCCGGATTTCAACGCTGAAAATTATGCCGAGATTATATCATGGGTCCGTGAAGCTGCTCCTGGCGTAGACATCCACACGATGAGCCCTGACGAGATCTCATTCTCCGCTAAAAGGAGTGGCATTTCAACCATAGAAGTAATAGAGATGATGAGGGATGCAGGACTTGGAACACTTCAGGGAACAGCAGCAGAGATCCTCGTAGACAGTGTCAGAAAAACAATCTGTCCTGCCAAAGTTCCCACAAAGGAATGGGTCCGGATAATAAAAGAAGCTCATTCACTCGGGATAAAATCCACTGCCACGATTATGCATGGATCAATAGAGACAGAATCCGACAGGGTGGAACATCTCCGTGTTCTTCGTGAGATCCAGGATGAGACAATGGGATTTACAGAACTGGTCCCACTTCCCTATCTCCATGAGAATACCCCATTGTACAATAAAGGGATTGCGCCGCCAGGTGCTACAGGAAGGACGGATATCCTGTTATTTGCCGTTTCAAGACTCTTTCTGGACAACTTCGACAACATCCAGATATCCTGGGGGAAGGTCGGAAGAAAATTCACCCAGGTAGGACTCCTTTCCGGTGGAAATGACTTTGGAGGTACCATGTTCTCGGACGAGGTATCAACAGATGCCGGAGGGGAAGGATCTGATTATCTTGACCCTGAAGAGATGAGACGTATTACAGAAGATCTCGGAAGAATTCTTAAACAGAGGACTACGACCTATGAAATTCTCAACTAAAAAATAAAAAATATTAGTTTTTGATCTTGAAGTCTTTCATATTGGCCTGCAGTTTCTGTGACATATTGTTAACTTCGTGGATCGCACTTCCAATCTCTTCCGTAGATGCACTTGCCTCCTCTGCCAGTGCAGCAAGCTCTTCAACCTCTTTAAGATTCTCTTTTGCGAGGCTGCTTCCCTCATCGGTCGCATTAACCACGTTATTAGCGATATTTGCCTGGTCCTCGATTGCCTTTGCAATTTCACCCATATTCATAGTGACATGCTCCGAACCCTCGACTATGGCATTGAGAGCCCTGATTGCTGCATCGACACTCTCGACACCAGAGACAACCTCGTTGCTTGCAGACTGGATTGCATCGGCGGTCCTGATACTGTTGTTCTGGATCTCACCGATGACCTTGTCGATGTGTTCTGTTGCTTTCCTTGCATCTGCAGCGAGGTTTTTGACCTCTCCGGCCACAACGGCAAATCCTCTTCCGTGCTCACCGGCACGTGCAGCTTCGATGGCGGCATTGAGGGCAAGGAGATTGATCTGACTTGTAATATCATTGATCATCTTTACGATGTTGTTGATCTCCTTTATCTGGTTGTTAAGCTCCTTGATCTCCTCTGCACTGCGATTGGTAATCTCCTCAACAGCGGCCATCTTGCGGTTTGCATCATTTCCAAGGACCTGGGCATCATTACCCATCTTTGTGACTTCCTCGGAGTTCTTAAGAACATCCTGCGAAGTTGCGGCAACCTCTTCGTTTGAAGCAGAGAGATCAGCAATCTGCTGCTGCACATCTGTCATCTTGTCCAGCATCTCCTTACTGATATCCGCACACTTCTGACTCGTCATTGCGACCTGTTCAGCTGCCTTTGCCACTTCATCAGAGCCCTTGCTGGCTTCATTTGTACCTACAAACACATGATCCACTGCTTTAATCACATCGCCGATCACAGCTGAACTGTTTTCACCAAGTGTGTTTATTGACTCCTTGAAATCTGCAAACTCTCCCTTAACTACAACCTTGTCACTAAAACTTTCGGTATAATTGTTCTCCGCATAGGCACCGATGACACGGACTGCCTCATTCAGAGGCGCAGCAATGGTATCGAGAGTATTATTGATTCCCTCGACAATATCCCTGAAGCGACCTTCGTGCTTGGAGATATCCGAACGTGTTCCAAGCTCACCGTTGACAGCAGCCTCGGCAAGCATCTCTGAATCTGTAACAAGCGTCTCAACAGCCACCTTTGCTTCGCCAAGATTCTTATCTATAAGATTGAACAGTTGACGGGCATCGGCAGTGTACTCATTCGCAGGAGCAGCCTCCAGGTTCATATCCAGATTGCCTTTGGCGAGTTTTTCAAGATTCTCAGAGATTCTGTCAACCTCTCCGTTCATATAATTGCTCAGGGTAACCTCAGGAGTCATGTCCTGGTAGATATAGTAGTTGACATCGATCTCGCCGTTTTCATCGAGGATCGGAGTCTGGAAGAGGCGCAGGTAGGATTTCTCGCCATTATCCCAGGAGATCTCCATCTCGGTGACGGCCCTCTTTCGTGTCTCATAGGAGGCATAGAAATCATCTCCGCCAGTGATGTTGATGTTGAAATCGTAGAGTTTTTTAGCCATCAGCTCATTATAGCTGCCACGCCATACCCTCTCATACTCCTTGTTGAGATCGAGACGGTGCTTGTCAGGGGCAAGGGCAGTAATTGCCTGTGGATTCTGCTGAAGGAAAGCATCCGCCCTTCTCTGGAGTTTGGCGATCTCGGCCATCTCCCTGTGCTGATCAGTCAGATCCTGGTAGATATAGTAGTTGACGTCGATCTCGCCGTTTTCATCGAGGATCGGAGTCTGGAAGAGACGGAGATACGTCTTTTCGCCATTGTCCCATTCGATCTCCATATCGGTTACAGCAGGCTTTTTAGTCTCATAGGAGGCATAGAAGTCGTCACCGCCGACTATGTTGATGTTAAAGTCATAGAGCTTCTTAGCCATCAGTTCGTCATAGGTGCCATGCCAGATACGCTCATACTCCTTGTTGAGATCAAGACGGTGCTTATCGGATGCAAGGATTGTAATACCCTGTGGATTCAGTTTCAGGAAGGCGTCCGCACGCTTCTGGAGTTTCTTCGTCTCCTCCATTTCCTCCCTGAGGATGGTGATATCATTATAAACCGACATCACTGCATTAACACTACCATCTTCATTCAGGAGAGGAATATTATATCTTTCGAGGGTCTTAATTCCAGACGGGAATTCAATCTCAGCCTCACCATGGCTGGCCTTCTTATCCTCGATAGTATTAAGAACAGATTTTCCGCTCTGGCTGAGGTACCTGAAATCATTCAGGGTCAGATTTTCAGCCTCGGACTCTGAAAACCCTGAAAGCTGAACGAAGGCTTTGTTACACTTCCTGAGAGTAAGATCAGGGTTCCAGAGAAGTATCGGCATCGGGTTTTCTGCCACAATGGCATTGGACTGCTCCTCAAGCTTCTTTATCTCGTTCATCTGCCTGATCTGGTCAGTCAGATCCTGGTAGATGTAATAGTTGACATCGATCTCGCCGTTTTCATCAAGGATCGGAGTCTGGAAGAGACGAAGGTAGGACTTCTCGCCATTGTCCCAGGATATCTCCATATCGGTGACTGCCTTCTTCTTGGTTTCAAAAGAGGCATAAAAATCGTCTCCGCCGGTGATGTTTATATTGAAGTCGTAGAGCTTTTTAGCCATCAGTTCGTCATAACTGCCACGCCAGATGCGCTCGTACTCCTTGTTGAGATCAAGACGGTGCTTATCGGGGGCAAGTATTGTTATCCCCTGCGGATTATCCTGCAGGAAAGCATTTGCACGCCTCTGGAGTTTCTTTGCCTCCGCCGCATCCAGAAGTCTTTCTATGACAGAGTTGACAGTCGATGCAAGTTGTTTAAGTTCCCCGGGCATCTCGGATTCGTCCAGTCTTCCTGAAACATCACCCTCAAGTGCCTTTTTTAAAATTCCATTTATAGTATCTATACTCATACCAATCACACCTTTAATTTGAACTATATTCCCCTATATGTGAATCACTGGTTATTAAATTTATATAATTGACATGCACAACTGCGAACCTTTTTTCGATTCTGTTAATAATTTTATAATATTTTTCCATATTGTCAGGTACAGAAACAAATCATTTATATTCGGAAGAAAATTAAAATTTATTAATAGATGCCGCCTGTAAAATTATTTTATGGGCAGTTATTTACCATTTCATGCACTAAAGAGTAAATATACAGAAAATCGAGTAAATATACAGAAAATCCTGGTTAAAATTTCCCGGTGTATTTTAAGATGAAAGTAGGAGTTAGATACTGGTATAACAAAGGGGTTGCCCTGCTGGAAGCAGAAATGCCGGAAAAAGCTGTTGAATGCTTTGACAGGGCACTGAAGGAGGATACCGAAAATTCGGGAATCTTATTCAAAAAAGGGATTGCATTATTTTATTCAAAAAAATTTGAAGAGGCCGGAGAAATATTTAACCAGATCATAAAAAAAGATTCATCTAACTATCCTGCCCTAAATAACAGGGGAATGACCCTGCTTCACCTGAATCAAATTCAAGAGGCCAGAATCTGCTTTGAAAGAGCAAAAGAGTTGTCAAATGGAGCAGGATGTGCGGATCTGAATGCCAGCCTGATCAAAATGATAAAAATTGAAAACCGGTGATTGCTATGAGGATTGTTTTAACAATTGATGACAAACTTGGAGAAAAAATTGAAAAAGCAGCAGTAAAAGAGAAAATGAAGCGAAACGACTGGGTTATCAGGACAATATCGGAGTCAGTTTCAGGATCAGGTTCGAAAAAATCAGAATCTCTGGATATTACATCTGCTTTGGAAAATAAAGAAAAGGAAATCAGCAATCTTAAGGAAGAGATCAGACTCCAGATTGAACTCAGAGAAGCATATGCACAGCTCATTGAAGAGAAAGACAACAGGATTGATGACTTAAAGGAAGAGATTGCAAGGATAGAAGTATTCAGCGTCACCGCAGCAGATCAGATCAATCAGGACAAGGAAGAAAGGATTAAAGACCTGAACAAAATGCTTGAGCATCTCCAGGGACAGGCTGCAGCTCACAGCCGGGCACTTCAGTCTGCAATTATTAGCAGGGAAAAAGAGGATGAGAATGAAGAGGAGAATAATGGCACTCAGGAGCATAAAGATCTTATAGAGAAGCCAAAATGGATGTTTTGGAAATAAAATCAGGAATTATCCTTTTTCTTCATCATTGCCATCTTTCTCGCCTTTTGTGCTTTTACGTGTGAAGGGTTCATCTCAATTACCTGATCAAAACATTCAATCGCTTCATCATAATAACCATTTTTCGCATAGATTATTCCTTTGGAGAAAATAGCCTCATAATTGTCTTTTGAGATACTTTCAACCCTGTCAAAGCATTTTAATGCAGCCCTGTAGTAACCCTTCCGGGTAAGGGCAAGACCCTTTTTGTACAGATAATCAGGATTGTTGAGCTGCTCTTCTGTCGGCATCCTTATATCCTGTTCATATCCTCCCTCTTCAGGGATTTCTTCAGGATAAGGGATTTTTTTCTTCTTCTGGGGGGTTTCTTTAAACTTCTTCTTCCCGGATCTAAGTTCAGAATTTTTCGCCGGCGAAGCCATTTGTGCAGAAGCTTCAGATTCCTTCTGGATCCTCTCAATTTCCCATGAAATAAAATAAGAAGCGTCAATTCCTCTTCTGGCCCATTCTTCACCAAAATCCGGCTCGATATCGATTGATCTCTTATAATATTCCATCGCGCCCCTGCTGTCGCCAAGCCTGATAAGAGCAAGCCCGGTGTGGAGTAGTGCTTCAGGATCATTCGGATGGATCAAAAGAACCTCTTCAAAGACATCAACAGCCTCTTTGTACCTTTTAAGGGAGAATAGTGCAAGTGCCTTTGACATCAGAAAACCTGTCTCACCAGGAGCTATAGAAATTAACCTGTCATAATATGGAAGGCATTCTTCATACCGCCCGGTTTCCGACAGGAGAGTTACGAGTTCAAGCAGGTACTCGACACTGCCCGGGTTAATCTCAAGGGCTGCAGAATATAAGACAATCGCCTCTTCCTTTTTCCCAAGTCTGGCAAGAGATGCCGCCTTTCCTGCAATCAGACCGGTTTCATCCGGATGGATGACAAGCAGGCTGTCATATACATGTAAAGACTCTGCGTAACGTTCAAGGGCAAGGAGATTATTGAGTTTACTATGTAAAGCGGATATGTCGCCCGGACTAACACTGAGGAGACTATCATAAGCAGAAATTGCCAGTTCAGGCTGACCCGTGTTTTCATATAATGAAGCGAGACCCGACAATGCTCCGGTTTCCAAAGGTTTGATCTCCAGCAGGGAGAGATATGCCTCCTCAGCCTCTTCATATCTTTCAGAAGCGAACAGAATCTCAGCTTTTCCTTCCAGTGCCCCTGAGATATCTCCTCCTGCTTCAACAGCCATCTCATATGCATCCAGGGCCTCTTCATTCATCCCAAGGGCTCTATATGCATCTCCCTTCCCTTTCATAACTTCAGGGGCTAAAATTCCGGCTTCTGCAAGTTTGTTGAAATACCCGAGTGCATCTTCAAAACGGCCGGTCTCAAGAAGCAGATCCGCACTTTCAAGCATTGTGTCAGTGTCAGAAGGATCAAGTTTGATTGCCTCTGCGAAGGAGGTAAGTGCCTCATCGTATCTTCCCATGACCTTCAGAACAAGGCCTCTGGAATGATGAACTGCAGGATTATCGGGCCTTCTCCTGATTAAAAGATCGTAGCATTCAAGGGCTTCTTCAGGCCTCTTTTCTCTCATTAAAACCAGAGCCTTGCAGGCAACAGCCTTTGCGCACCCGGCATCAAGAGAGATTGCCTGATTGTAATCGAGGAGGGCCTCATCGTTTTTTCCACTCTTCTCACTTACCCAGCCCTTCTCAAACCAGAGATGAGAATCATCGGGGTGGATTTTAATAAATGAATCAAGAAGTTCAGAAGCTTCTCTGAATCTTTCATTCTCCTTTAAAAGGCGAATCATTGAGAGTGCAGCGACCATATTTTCAGGAGATTTCTGAAGCGCTGTTTTATATGATTCAAGGGCATCAGCAGTCCTTTCTGCCAGTACACATATATCACCCCTCTTTATCCACATATCAGCAGAACCATATTCATCCAGCACAGATTTATCAAGTATATTTACAGCTTCAGTATATCTACCGGCATTTATCAGTAGTCCGGCATATCTTTCAATGATTGAGATATCAGCAGGATCAGCTTCAAGCACAATCCTATAGCATTCACATGCCTCATCGATACGGCTAAGAGCCTCAAATGCCCTTCCGGCATTGATGCAGAGATCCGATCCTGGAGAGACCATCGTCACACTGTCCATGTAGGCTTCACAGGCCTCTTCAGGCCGGCCGGACTCGTATAATGTTTTTACAAGACCTGTTATTGCATGATAGTTTACCGGGTCCTGTTCAAGAACAGAGCGGAACTTTGATTCTGAAACATCATATTCAGCTTCGGAAAGCAGAATCTCACCCTCTTCAAGAAGTGATTTTATATCCGATTTTTCTACCAGCTCCTCAAGACCTTCAAATTCATCAGATATCTCAAATGTTGGGGATTCTCCACCTGAAAGCGGAATATCTTCAATTTTCTCCGCATAATCTACCACCTGAATCCGGGGTTCCTCGACAAAATCCGGAACCGCTCCCTCTAAATGACCGGCATCATGCTCAAAATCTTCATTATCTGCAGTGATAAAGAGTTCTTCATCGGTTAGGTCAGGAAATTCATCCTCTAATTCATCTGAAAGGATGAAATCCTCCAGGTCTTCAGCTTCGGAAGGGACAGGGATCTCTTCATCGGTAAGGTCAGGAAATTCATCCTCTAATTCATCTGAAGGGATGAAATCCTCCAGGTCTTCAGCTCCGGAAGGGACAGGAATATCTTCGTCTGTAAGTTCTGGAAATTCATCAACTGGAATTTCAGCATAATCCGGAAGAAAATCTTCTGCTTCAACTTCAGGGACTGTCGAATCTTCCGAAAATCCGGAGAGAATCTCATCAAATACAGATTCATCATCCTCCCCAGTGAGCCTGATTTCATCATATTCTTCATATTGGAGAGGTTCAGGGATGTCATGGGCCTCCTTCACATCTACTGAGGCCTCACTGGTTTTTGCAGCTGACCGGGTAGCAGGTCTCCTGAGACCTTTTAACAGATCCTCAGGTCGCAGAGCTCCATGTTCGCATATCTCCATCTCACCCCCTTCAAGAAGACATGCATAATCAACTATTTTCCCGATTTCTACTGAAGCTGCAGGTAGATATTTAGACTCCGGCGGCACCCTTACAAAAAGGTCGTTTACGTCATAATCGACATAGAGAACCCTGTACTTTCCAAAAACCCCTTCAAACTGATCCCTGTCAACATTATCAAACGAGATCCTAAATTCAGCAGGGATGATACAGTCATCCTCAGAAGTATGATATTTCCCTATTGTCAGCCTCGGCACAACTACAACCCCAGATTTAGAAGGCGGATCATCATTCCGCCCAAACCACATAAAAATATAATATATATTATTAAATATCTCTATTGCTTTCTCTTACTATCCCGACGGGTCCTGCTCACCAATTTAAGTATGCGTTCAGCCACTTCAACTGACTTCTCGATTGCTCTTTTATCTTTTAGTACATCCCCGGGACCTGCACCTTTGCCTGCAACATATCCGATATAGCCAAATTCATGTGTATTGACAAAGCCCTCGAGGGTGGAGAGAGTCCTCTCGCAGCCCCTGTCCGCACAGACAGAGATTACAACCGCATATTTTCCTGCCAGTTTTCTGTCATGGAACAGGGAATATGTCCTGTCAATGAAATTCTTCGTCTGCCCATTGACATCATAGTAATAAGTAGGAGAACCGAGGATAAGTATATCGCACTCCATCATTTTTTCTGCAATATCGTCCCATTCATCGTCCAGAACGCACCATTTGCTCTCCCTGCACTTCTCACACCCGATACATGGCGATATCTTTTTTCCTGCCAGAGTTATATACTCGGTATTAAACTCATCACAGCCCTCGGCCTCGATATAATCTACTATTTTTCTTACAAGAATTGAGGTATTGCCCTCAGCCCTCATACTCCCGGAAATCCCAAGCACTTTCATAATGATTTTAGTCTATTTTAAGTTATTTGATATTTTTCATATGAACAGGAATTCCCAGGCTGACAAATGCGGACATGATCTCATCACAGGGATTCTCCTTTCTCCTGAACAGATGTGATTTACACTTACAATCGGAACATCCGAAGCCGCTAACCCTCTCCCCCCCTAAGATCCCGGCAAGGACACACTCGAGTCTCTCATTCGTACACCCACAAAAAACTGAATCAAGAAGAAAGAAAGGAGAGGTCAACAGGTAATCAACGTGCCATCGTGGTTTTTTATTCTTCCCTGCCGAAAGAGCGATGTGTCGTCTCACTCTTGAAAACCCGGCAGACCCCATGGCCGAGCCGACATATATATGCCAGCCGGAAAAAAACTCCACATCGCCAAGAGCACCTACCCTCCGGCTAACCTGCGGGTTTTGAAATACAAGACAGTAGATACCTCTCTCTTTCATAATTCAAAAATAACTCATCTTCAATACCTGAAGGGATGCCATGATATGTCTATTCCCGCCTGAAAAAACAGGATTGCCGTGGCCAGGAAAAAGTCCTTCAATGTCGAGTTTCGACAATCTCTCAATCGAATTCCTCAGCATCTCCAGGCTTCCGCCGGGAAAGTCATAACGCCCGAAACCACCGTCGGAAAATACGGTATCCCCGGAGAAGAGGATCATCTCATCGCTGTTGTACAGGCAGATTCCACCGGCAGTATGGCCGGGAGTATGGATTACTCTCAGGCCGCCTATCTCATCCCCTTCCGACAAAATAACATCAGGTCCGATATCAGACCCCCTTTCACCAAACATCATCGACAGGTTCAGGCTCTGGTCGGTAAGTCCGGGCGCGTCAAGTTCGTGTATACATACCTCCGCACCGCCGCACATATCCCGGATCTCCCTGAGATGAGCGATATGGTCATAATGGCAGTGAGTAAGGATAATCGTCCTGATATCATCCCGGTAGGGCTCGACCATAAATGGAGTTGCCCCTGCATCGATCAGAACTGAACCATATACATAAGAGTTTGAGAAGTACCCTGTCCCGGGTATCCATTCAACTGGCATGTAATGATTGTTTAAGTTATCAGGAACAAAAGTATATCCATGCAAACCCTTGCAGGGGAATGTAAATCAGGTATCCCGGAGATTGTTCGAAGAGCTGCAGAGATGCAGAATACAGAACCCGGAAGACTTGCCAGGGCAGTAGCGGCAGGAAAAGCGGTAATCCCCGCAAACCAGATACGCGAGCATAAGCTCTGTGCAATAGGTGAAGGATGCACGGTCAAAGTCAATGTAAATATTGGAACATCAGGTCTGAGATGTGACCCGCATCTTGAAATGGAAAAAGCAAAATGCGCAATCTCCGAGGGCGCAGATGCAATTATGGATCTCTCCACCGGCGGCGACCTCAAGGAGATTCGAAAACGCATTCTTGAGCTTGATACAACGGTGGGAACCGTGCCGGTCTACGAGGCCGTGCGGCGTGCAGGAAGCGCCCCGGACCTGGATCCAGACACCCTTTTCAATGTCATCAGAGAGCACTGCAAACAGGGGGTAGATTTCCTGACACTTCACTGCGGCGTAAATATTCAGGCGATGGACGCCCTGAAGAAAGACCCGAGGGTCATGGGAGTGGTCTCAAGAGGAGGAGCGTTTCATATCGCCATGATGGCCTCTACAGGAGAGGAGAACCCGCTCTTTACGGAGTACGACTACCTGCTGGAGATTCTCGCCGAATATGATGTAGTAATATCCCTCGGAGACGGGATGAGACCAGGTGCGATGATCGATGCAGGAAAAATGGCAAAGACCGTCGAGTATCTCACTCTCGGCGATCTTGCCCGGAGGTCCCATGATGCAGGAGTCCAGAGGATGATTGAGGGGCCGGGACATATTCCAGTTGACCAGATCGGTTACAATGTTAAAACAATAAAGGAACTGACTGCAGGTGCCCCCCTGTACCTTCTAGGGCCGCTTGTTACAGACATTGTTCCCGGATACGATCATGTCTCAGGTGCAATAGGAGGCGCAATCGCGGCGATGAACGGTGCAGACTTCCTATGTATGGTCTCACCCTCAGAACACCTTGCACTGCCGTCTGTTGAGGATATCAGGGAGGGAACGCGTGTTGCCAGGCTTGCGGCCCATGTCGGGGACACCACCCGTCCCGGAATCGACTGGTTAGGTACAGGCGAAGAAGAGATGGCATATGCCCGCCGGAACCTTGACTGGAAGAAGCAGTTCTCGCTTGCGATGTTCGGAGAGCATGCAAAAAAGATACACGAGAGGGACGGCAAGACCGACACCTGCTCGATGTGCGGCGACCTGTGCGCTGTAAAAATTGTAAGAGATAGTCTCTTTAAAGACTCCTGATTTTTTAAAATCAACAATTTTTCGAATATTTTAGGGACATAAACCCGATGCTAAAGTATCGTAATTTAAGGTGACCGAAGGTCGCCATAGGTTTCGAAAGGGCGATAGCCCTTCGGTAGGCAACCCTTGCGCAAGTTCGCGATTCGCGAACCCGCCCTGAAATCAGGGCTTTGCGCTATCGCGATATCCGGCCTTCGGCCAGAGGAATTAAAATATTAAATCAATCTGAAAAATTAACTCTCTAAAGAAAGAGAGGATGCTCGTCCATCCTCTCTTTCGACTATCTCCATAGGCGGGAGGGTAATAGGGAGGGGGACTCACCCCCTCCCTTTAATTACAAAAAAATATTCTAAAAAATAGTTTTATTCAGTATTTACCTTCAAAATCCTCAATGACAGATGTGCCGCATTAGCCCCGTTATCTATTCCAACGCATGCAACAGGGATTCCTTTCGGCATCTGAGCGATTGAAAGAAGTGCATCAAGCCCGCCGAGGGTTCCGGAGACAGGAACACCGATAACAGGCTTTTCGGTCCTCGATGCAACGACCCCGGGAAGGGCCGCAGAGAGACCCGCAATGCAGATGAATACATCGGCGTCGGAGCCGGTTACATATTCATCAAGCTCGACAGGGTTCCGGTGTGCAGACAGTACCTGAACGTCATATTCAGTTCCGTTTTCGTCGAGAACTGCCTTGGCCTTATCAACTATATGTGAATCAGAAGCCGAACCCGATATTATCGCCACTTTTGACATATGATAAGTAATTGGCACAGGACTGAATAATTGTTTTCGGGGTCTTGGAAGAGCGACAGATATTATTTTATCAAGGAATGGAGACGTCCCTCCTTCCCTATCGCCTTCCCCCTAATCACGATAATTCGCAAAAAGGATGGGCAAGGATCTCTTTTTGCTCCAAAATAATTTCTTTATCGAGAACTCCTCCCCGGCCGAGGCTACCCGGAGGGGTAGTGTCCAGGCCGGGCTATCATCATTGCGCAAATTCGCATAGCGAATTTATCACGGGGCTGCCCCGACAGGGGCTTATGCCCTATTATATCCAAATAACATCAATCACAAACCCGGCACCAAAAAATTATCACAGCCCCGGATAAACGATAGAGACGGAGTCCAATGATAGAGCTGTTAATACTCGATTTCGACGGAATAGTATTAGAGTCGGTACAGGCAAAAACAGAGGCATTCAGGAAGCTCTTCTCATTCTCACCGGCGCACGTGGAAGAGATGGTTCAGTTCCACCGGGAAAACGGTGGGATGTCAAGGTACGACAAAATCAGGTACTTTTATAAGAATATTTTAAAAGAAGAGCTGACTGAGTCGAGAATGGAAGAGCTCTCGGCACGCTTCGAAGAGCTCGTCTACGATGAAGTTATCAGGTCGCCTTTTGTCGGGGGAGCCAGAGAGCTGATTGGAAATATATCAGAAAAGATTCCTCTATACGTCGTTTCAGCAACACCAGAAGAAGAACTGAAGAAAATTGTCCGAGAACGCAATCTTAAATCATACTTCTCAGGAGTCTTCGGATCTCCGGGTGCAAAGAAGGATCACATCCTTCGCATACTTGAAAAAGAGGGAGTGGATCCGGAAAGAACTGTCTTTATCGGCGACGCAAAAAACGACTGGGAGGCCGCAAAAGCCTCGGGCGTGAGATTTATCGGGCGCGTATATGGAGATGTTCCTGATATGCTATCGAATCTGCCCGATGTGGAATACATCATAAATGACCTCAATGACCTCAGGTATTATCTCGAAAAGGTGATGATCGCTTGAAATTAATCCTCCTCTCGCACCCGCTGAATACTGAGACTCCACTATACCCCGGGACACCCGAACCTGAATTTTTCAGGTTTAAATCGATAAAGAAAGGAGATTCTGCAAACAGTTCAAATGCATCGGTCAACGTCCATACCGGGACTCACATCGATCTTCCCATGCATTTCTGTGATGGCGGAGCATCACTCTCGCAATATATCGGCCCCGAATACCATCTCTATCCTGCATACTGCATCGATATTGAAAAAAAATGCGATGACCCGCTTTCACCTGAGGATTTTGCCGGGTTGAATGAGAAATATCTTGATGCGGAGGGAATTTTAATCAGAACAGGAGCGGGCAGTTTCCGGGGAAAAAACGACCAATACGAACGTGACCACCCGTGGATACATCCCTCACTCCCCGAATACCTCAAAAATGCCTTTCCACAACTGAAACTCTTTGGTCTTGACGCGATATCTGTCTCGTCTCCAAATCACCGTGAAGAAGGAAGAGAGTCACACAGGAGATTTCTCTGCGGAAATAAGCCTGTGCTGTTGCTGGAGGACGCAGATCTTTCGGAGATACCGGATGATGAAGAGCCCTTCAGGCTTAGGATATACCCCTATTTTCATGAAAAAATTGATGCTTCCCCTGTTATCGCCCTCGCTGAATTTGGTCCCGACATTAAATGAAGAAGAAAGCCGTGAAATAACAATCAAATAATTTCTTCAATTGTTGCTTTTCATTTCCCTCTATTGCTAATATGGCAATAATAGTTCAGTAGAATTGACGATTAAAAATCTTTTTTAAGTGTTGTTCAGATTTTTAATTGTCCCGATAGCGGGACAGAGAGGAAAATATAATGTTTGACTGGCTAATGTTTCTTAAAATGCTTGCACAGATACTTGCAATAATCGCAGAAGAACTCCCCGGAGTGCTTAGTTAATCAATTCCATTTTTTCATCCGTTCGTTTGTAGCTGCCGCTTTAATTCCCGCCCGGGGCAGTTGCAACCCGCAACCTAAATTGCCTTTGGCGTTTTAAATATGGGTACTGATTTCTATGCAGGATGAAACACTTCTGATGATGCCGGGACCGGTCCCTATGCCACAGCGCGTAAGGATGGCGATGGCCCGTCAGGCAATAAATCACAGGGGCCCTGAATTCGGGGAATGCCTAAAGGATATCAACCGGATGCTCAAACCGATGTTCGGCACCGAAAATGACTGCCTGATAATTTCAGGCTCCGGAACGGCTGCAATGGAAGCATCGGTTGCCAACTTCTGTGCAAAGAAGAAGATGGCCTGCCTTGTCAATGGAAAATTCGGCGAGAGGCTCTATCAGATCGGTAAGATGTACGGGAGCGAGGCCATCGAACTATCCTCAGAATGGGGAACACCGCTGCCGCTTGATAGGCTTGAAGCAGAACTCGAGGAGGGTGCAGAGGCTGTAACCCTTGTTCACAACGAAACATCGGCCGCGATAAAGAATCCTGCCGAAGCAGTGGGAAGGCTCTGCAAAAAGCACAATGCACTCTTTATTATGGATGGGATTACATCGATTGCAGGCGACGAGGTCCTTGCAGACAAGTGGGGCGCCGATGTCGTGGTTCTCGGATCGCAGAAATGTCTTGCGGCACCTGCAGGCCTATCGGCCGTATCAGCATCTGAGAAGGCATGGGAGAATCTCTCCGAATGGCGGCCTTATTACCTGGATCTTAAAAAATACAAAAAAAGTGCAGAAAAGGATCAGACTCCATATACTCCTGCAGTGCCCCTGTTCTTTGCGATGCGCGAGGCATGCAGGATAGTAGAAGAGGAAGGGCTTTCAAACAGGATTGCACGCCATAAAAATCTCGCCGATGCTGTAAGGGCAGCAGCCTCTGCATGGGGTCTTGAGCTCTTCCCTGTAACCGACGCACTGCATTCCTACTCGAACACGGCGACCGCAATCTGCTATCCAGAAGGAATAAAGGACAGCGAGTTCAGAGGGCTTATTAAAAAGGCAGGAATCGAGTGTTCGGGCGGCCAGGACCACCTGAAGGACATAATATTCCGTATAGGCACTATGGGTGCCACAGGAACGCCCGAGGTTCTCGCGGTACTCGGCGCTGCAGAGAAGGCATTCAGACAGCTAGGCTATGAACCTGCAGGAAGCGGTGTCGAAGCGGCTGAAAAAGTGCTTAATATCTGAGGAGTGAATTTCTGGTATGAAAGTCGGGGTTGCGGACACTACCTTTGCAAGGGTGGATATGGGTGCTGAGGCAATAGACGAACTCCGCAGGCATGCAAGTATTGCCATCGAGCGTTACACGGTCCCGGGAGTAAAGGATCTCCCGGTGGCATCCAAGATACTGCTCGAAGACAGGGGATGCGACATAGTAATCGCGCTTGGTATGCCTGGCGGAAAGGAGAAGGACAGGATCTGTGCCCATGAAGCCTCGCAGGGCCTTATCAGGGCGCAGCTCATGACAAACAAGCACATCATCGAGGTCTTCGTTCACGAAGATGAAGCCAAAGACGACAGCGAGCTCGCATGGCTTGCAAAGAATCGTGCACGCGAACATGCCTTAAATGCAATCCTCCTCGTCCTCCACCCCGAACGTCTGGTGAAACAGGCAGGGACCGGGCAGAGGCAGGGCTTTGAAGACGCAGGTCCGGCCCGGCAGTGAAACGATGAAAACGATAATAGAGTAACCGTATAAAACGAATAAATACAGATTATTAAAACAGGAGATAAAAATGACAGTTAAACTCGGATTTGTTGTTGCGGAATTCAACCGCGACCTGACATACATGATGGAGATCGAGGGAGAAGAACACGCGAAGTTTCTCGGTGCCGAGGTTGTAGACAGGATTTACGTTCCCGGCGCATACGACATGCCCCTTGCAATAAAGAAGATGCTAAAAGAGAACAAGGTCGATGCCGTAGTTACAATCGGCTGCGTTATCGAGGGTTCGACACAGCACGACGAAATCGTCGTCCAGCACGCCGCCAGGAAGATCATCGACCTCTCACTCGAGTTCGACAAGCCGGTAACACTTGGCATCTCAGGTCCCGGAATGACAAGACTCGAGGCTTCAGAACGCATAGACTATGCAAAGAGAGCTGTTGAATCTGCAATAAAACTTGTAAAAAGGCTTGAATAACACAGGAAGGGTAACTTACCCATGAAGCCGCTTTCGGAGAAGATCAGCAGCATTCCGCCCTCCGCAACCATTGAGATTACGGACCGGGCCAGGAGAATGAAGGCAGAGGGAACTGATGTTATCTCTCTGTCAATAGGTGAACCGGACTTTGATACCCCCCGGCACATAACAGATGCCTGCATAGATGCCCTAAATGAGGGAAAGACGCACTATGAAGCCAGCCAGGGGATACCTGAGCTTCGTGAGGCGATATCGGAGAAGCTAAAAACCGACAACGAGGTGGATATCGGGGCATCAGGGATTGTCGTTGCCTGTGGTGCAAAGAACAATATATATGAGGCGATGGAGGCCTGCCTGAACCCTTGCGAAGAGGTTGTAATAATTGACCCTTCCTGGGTCTCGTACGAACCGGCGGTAAGAATTGCAGGAGGAGTCCCGGTTCACCACAGCCTGAATGAAAAAGGCTTCCAGTTAGACGATTCCCTGCTTGAAAAGATAACCGCCAAAACAAAGATGGTAATCCTCAATACGCCGTCGAACCCGACAGGTTCAGTTCTCTCCAAGGACTCCCTGAACCTTGTCGCTGACATCTGCAGGGACAACGACATAATCGCCTTATCAGACGAAATTTACGAGAAACTTATCTATGAAAAGGATCACCTCTCGATAGGATCGTTTGACGGCATGGATGACCGGACAATAACGATAAACGGTTTTTCAAAGGCATACGCGATGACCGGCTGGAGGATCGGGTATGCAGCCGCCCCTCAGGATATGGCAAAAGCGATGACAAAGGTCCAGCAACACACGATCAGCCACCCTGCGACATTCGCGATGTGGGGTGCTGTGGCTGCTCTGAAGGGTGATCAGTCCTGTGTTGCGGATATGAGGGCCGAATTTGATTCAAGAAGAAAGTATGTCTGCGGGGAGCTGAAATCTATGGGCTTTACAGTCGCCCCTGCCGAAGGTGCTTTTTACGCCTTTGTAAATATAAACGGAGACGATATGGAGCGCGGCGATAGGTGGCTCAGCGAAGCTCATGTAGCCACAACACCGGGAACAGCCTTCAACGCTCCCGGCTGGATACGGATATCCTATGCAGCAAAGATGGATACATTAAAAGAGGCAATGCGCCGCATCAGGGAATTCGAAGACAGGCGGGACTGACCGGATGACCGATCTCCATGCTCCTGAAATTCCAGAAATAAAAGATCCTTTTTTAAAAAGAGCATTTTTCATTATTTTTCCGTTTATCGTTATCGGAACCTACATTCTGATCCTGTTTCTCAGTCTTGCACCTGAAGATTTCGAGATAGTTCTTGGCCTGATGGCAGTCTACTTTGTTCCGCCTGCAGGAAAGGAAAGCGTGATCCCACTTGGAATTGCGCTGGGAATCCCGTGGTATGTCATAGCGACAACGGCAGCAATGATGGATGTGGCAGCGGCGCTTTTTATGATCCTCAACTTCGATCTCGTGCTCAAAATCCCCGTATTAGGGAACTGGGTGCATACGATCATGGATAAAGGAAGCTCGTTTTTTATAAAATACAAATGGCTCGAAAGATTATCCATCTTCGGGCTTATGTTATTCATAATGGTTCCATTCCAGGGTTCCGGGGGAATCGGCGGGAGTATAGTCGGGAGAATGATGGGACTTCCGAAACTGCACCTTTTCCTCGGTATTACTGCAGGCGCCTTTATCGGATCATATCTTATTGCAGTTGGATTTGAGTTTGCGACAGGGTTTCTTCACATAAACCCGCTCTACCTTGCGCTTACGATACTGGCAGTGGTAATTATTGCAAGTGCGGCAAACTTCCTCTACAAGAGGATTGATAGCAGGAAAGGTGGCTGAAAACGGAGATGCACCTGTTTTATTAATTTCCGAATCATTTATTCTTAAACCGGATGGATACCAAATATAAGGGAACTGCCGAAAGGATAATGAATGCAGGAGCCATTGCCGTGAACCTGGGCCTTCCCTTCGCCATATTTGGCGCATATATCCTTCTGCTCTGGCTGGCTCTCCCGCATTCCCTGTTTTTATCAATGATGACGATTATGTTCATCTACTTCATTCCGCCTGCAGGAAAAGAGAGTGTTATCCCTCTCGGAATTGCCATTGGAATACCATGGTGGATTGTTGCATTCTCAATCGCATTGATGGATATCCTTTCGACGCTCTTCATGGTGCTCAACTTCGATCTTGCTCTTAAAATTCCCGTTATCGGAACAAGATGGATGAGTTCCTTTATGGAGCGCGGCGAATCCTTTTTCAGGAGCCACAGGTGGCTGGAGAAGCTTTCAACACTCGGACTTGCGATCTTTGTAATGATTCCGATGCAGGGCACAGGAGGTCTTGCAACTCCAATTGTCGGCAGAATGATAGGCATTCCCCCACTACAGGTCCTTATTGCCGTAATCAGCGGTGCTCTCACAGGCTGTTTTCTAATCGCACTTGGGTCGGAATTTCTGAAGAATCTGCTGGTAATCGATTTTAGGCTGGGTGTAATAGTAATCCTTGTCCTCGCAGTTTCGGCTGCTGCCGGATGGTACCTCTGGAAGAGAAGAAAGGAGAGCCTTAGGGAGAGAAAACCAGCTCACAGAATATAAGGGTACCTGAATATGAGCTCCGAAAAATCAGTTCTTTTTGTATGCACACACAACTCGGCGAGATCCTTTATGGCTGAATATCTCGGGAGGTCGAAATACCTGGAGATAACCTTCAGGAGTGCCGGCATCCGCCCGCTCGGGCCCGAACCTGCTGCAGTTGCCGTTCTAAGAGAGGAGGGAATAGATACAGATGGACACAGGCCGGCCACAATAGGGTCTTTTTCAGGAGAACATTTTGATCTTGTGGTATTTCTCTGCCCGAATGCGATGAAACTGGCATATTCGTATCCGTCTTCGAAAGATATTATATTGCGTGAATTCCGGGTTCCGGCAGGTGGAACTGACCGCCTCACGGGTTTTCGTGAATTAAGGGATAATCTCAAAGTCTTTATCGATGAGATCGTCGAAGTTATACAGAACTGAAGTGGTTTTTTATGATTAAGATTGTAGTCCTTTGGTCGCATCCGGATGATCCTACTATTCCGCCCCCGGTCTGCCCTGATACCTGCAGGAGCGTGAAGGAAGTAGTCGCAAATTACCGGGACGCATGCATCGGCAGGGGTCTTACTTTCAGCTATGTGGAAGAGATGTCTCCAGATAACAGTTGTTGCGGAAGACTGACTGTCGACGGGATACCCCTCGAAGAGCTGGTTCCGCTCCCTGACCCGTCAAAATACTGCGGGATGGCCTGCGATGGATGCGGATCAGGAGATGCTCCGGCGGCCTCGTCATGCAAAAGAATGTATGAGCAGATCCCCGAATCGGTCCTCAGGCTTGCACTCTCAAAAGTCGCCGGCAAGTACCTGTGAATTCCCGATCTCAATACCAATATAACACCTATTTAATTATTTTGAACCTTTAAGACCAACAGAATATATTATCTCTAAAACAATATAATAGCAGTATGATTTCGGTCACAGATATACTGGTTACTCCCAGGCACTTCTTCGGTGAGTTGTGCAAAAAGGAGACAGATTTGAAGATCCCGGTACTGATTATTCTTATAATCGCATTCATTGGCGGCATCTCCGCATATGTGGTTACCGGAAAGACGATGACTATGATGCCCTCCGGAATGGAGGGTGCGGCTTTCATTGTATCCTTAATTGGCTTCTCGGCCGCCCTGATAATGACCTTCATCATATGGATAATCTGGGCTGTCGCAATAATGATAATGGTCTACATTCTCAAAGGGAAGCCATCATTCACAAGACTTCTGGAGATCGTGGGATACGGATTTATCCCGCAGATATTTGGCAGTATAATCAGTATGGGCATAATGATTACATCACTTCCTGATCTCGTTCTCCCTGCAACCTCAAATATGCAGGAGATCGAGGCTGCAATGAAGGCTTTCACAAATTCGCCAGCTATGATGGCTGCAATGTTTATTGGAGTCATATTCACATTATGGTCGGCATACATCTGGACATTCGGGGTGAAAGAGTCTTCAAAACTTGAATTAAAAAAAGCTGCTATCTGCGTTGCCGTGCCTCTTGTAATCTATATACTGCTCACCACGAGTTCATTATTTATGTAAAGGTGCGGGAAGAATGAAACCAGAAATTATTATTCTTTTGATATTGGCGATGCTCCTTGCCCCTGCAGTATCAGCGGCATCGACTTCGACCAATACAGCCGCATCATATATTGAGATCACTTCCTATGAGGTAAGCCCGTCAGTCTTTATGAAATGGGACACGGGGACTATCAAGGTAACGATAAAAAATACAGGGACCTCAAGTGTTGAGATTAAAAGTGCATCACTGTTCACCAAAGATTTTACACTTATAAATGAGCAGTCCTACTCTACTGTCGGAACGGTCGGACCCGGTACGAGCAGGGACTTCACATTCACAATAAGAGCTGATACTTCTGACGGGATCTACTACCCGAGGTTCTACCTGAACTTTGCAGGAGGAGGCAGCCTGAGCCACCTCGTACCGGTAAAGGTGGAAAGCACTCCTCTTGAGATATCGATTATTGACATTCCCGACGAATTCCAGGAGGGAGTTAAAGAATCGATTACGGTGCTTGTTGGAAATCCAAGGGAGAATGCGGCAAACGGCGTAGTTGTAAAACCGGAGAGTGATTCGGCATCATTTATACAGAACAGCTATTTTATCGGGGAACTCCTGCCGGATGGAAGCCAGGAGGTAACATTTGACGTAATCCCCACAGAATCGGGAGATATTGTATTTATGGTTGAATACAGAAACGGCCTCAATCTCCATACAACAGAACAGGTGCTGATATACACCATAGGTGAGGGAAAGAAGAACGCCGAGATGGTCATCAACAATGTTGAAGTCGCAGGTAGCGGTACCTACACTGTTACAGGAGATGTAACTAATGCAGGCCTTAAGAATGCAAAATCAGTAATCGTAACCTCGGCCGATCCGGCAGTTCCGACAGACCCGAACCGCCTTTACGTGGTCGGTGAGCTTGAACCCGACGACTTTTCAAGCTTTGAAGTTACATTTACCACAGAAGGTGCAACCGAGGTCCCGCTGTTAATATTATACAAGGACGATGACGGGAACAGCTATGAGGAGAAGGTCACTGTGACTCTTGAAGGAGGGTTTACTCAATCCGGTAGCCAGACGTCCCCTGAAGGTAGCGACGGTTTCCCTGTCGAACTTATAGCACTTGTAATCATAGCTGCCGCAGGTGTCGGCGGGGCGATAATCTATTCATGTAAAAAACAGGGGAAAATTTAAGCTCCCTTTGTATTTTTTTGGATTAAGCCATGCAGATAATAAGCCTTGAAGGGGTCTCAAAGATCTACCCCATGCCATTCGGGGAAGTTGTAGCGCTCAACAATGTCTCACTCACAATAGAAGAAGGTGACTTCATAGCCATCATGGGACCATCCGGTTCAGGAAAATCCACACTCCTCAATATGGTCGGATCTCTTGACGTCCCTACAGAAGGAAAGCTATACATCAACGGAGTAGATGTCGGAACTCTCTCCGACGATGAACTGACGGATCTCAGGAGAGATACAATAGGGTTCATATTTCAGCAATTCAACCTGATACCCCTGCTTACAGTCAGGGAGAATGTAGAGTACCCCTATATACTCAAATATCGCAAAAGAGACACCGCAGGAAGATGCGATGAACTCTTAAAATGCATGGGCCTCACCGAGAATCTGAGCCACCACAAGCCAAATGAACTCTCGGGTGGCCAGCAGCAGAGAGTTGCAATCGCCCGTGCACTTGTAAACGACCCCAAGATCCTTTTATGTGACGAACCGACAGGAAACCTGGACTCAAAGACAGGCACACAGGTTATGGAGCTTCTAAAGAACCTTAACGGTAAGGGCAAGACCATCATCATGGTCACCCATGACACCCAAATCGCAGAATATGCAAAAAGGACAATAACTATAGCGGATGGTGAGATCCAGTGAATCCCGGAATATTCTTTGAATTTGCAAAAAGAAGCGTCAGGCTTCACTGGCTGAGATCGCTGCTTGCTGTGATAGGGATAGTAATAGGAGTCGCCGCCATCGCTTCAATGGGAATGCTGGGCAACAGCCTGGTCCTTTCAATCTCCGAATCACTATCTGACGTTGGCGATGCCATCGTCATATATTCACACGGGGGGATATCACAGGGACCCTCATCTACAACGGTCAATGACAAGATAACACAAAGAATGCTGAAGGATATCATCAGGGCATCAGGTTCAAATGATGTAATCCCAATCTACAATACAGCAGATCAAATTGAAGTGGGGAGTGATGACGGAATTGCAACAGTCTACGGACTGGAAACGCAGGATCTTTCACTGCTACTTGACCTTGAGGAAGGCCAATTCCTGAAGAGCTCAGCAGGAGCCCTTGCAGGCAGCAGGATTGCAGAGGAGTACGACCTAAAGGTCGGAAGCCGGGTAAAACTCGGGGACGAAAATCTGAGAATTGTAGGAATACTCGAGGAAAGAGGAATGGGTTTTGATATTAACCCCGATTCGGCTCTTATTGTAACCGATAAATTCTTCTCATCCACATATGACCAGGAAGATTACAACTTCGTCATCGTGAAGGTAAGGGACATCAACGATATAGAATATGTAAAAGACGCCATTAATACAAAGATGAACAGAAAAGACGATGTGGTGGACGTCTTTGATACAAAGGCAATCCTTGAGACGATACTGGATACATTCGGACAGATCTCAACATTCACAACAGCAATCGGTGGGATCTCCCTCGTTGTTGCCGGAGTATCGATATTCAATATCCAGATGATGTCGGTTACAGAGAGAATAAAGGAGATCGGAATTATCAGGAGCATCGGGACGAAGAAGAACGAGGTTCTAAAGATGTTCCTCTACGAAGCTATAATCCTCGGTCTTTTCGGTGCGATAGTCGGTGCATTGTTCAGTTTCCTTGCCGGATATGCGGTCCTGATGGTGATGCTCAACAGCACCGAGTTTCTCTTCGAACCCTCAACACTGGTATATATTCCGTACGGTATGATCTTTGGTGTTGTTACAAGTCTGGTTTCAGGATTTTATCCTGCCTGGAAGGCTGCAAACCTCAACCCAATAGAGGCATTAAGGTATGAATAGAAAGAGAAAAATTAATCACTCTTTTCCTTAACTGAGATATTATAGCTATATTTTCCCGACCCAGTCTCAATAGAGAGAGATGACGGAACAACCGAAATAAAAAAGCCGGAATTATGCAGCAGTGCCGACCGGTCTACCTGTGCAGATATTCTGATTCCTTTTATAGTCACAGGTCCGGAAGACAGAGTATTTTTTATGGCTTTCATATAGCAGCCGCTCCCCTGCCTTTGGTTTTTTCCGGCTTTTTTCTGCTGATTCGGAATATTCTGAAGGCTGAGAAAAAAATTCTGAACGGATCCTTAACCCTGATGCCTCCCTCAATATCAAACTCAAGGGCTTCGGTTTCAAATACAGGAAGAATATTTAATTCAAACCTGTCATCACAGTGCATAATACCCCGGAGTGCGAATGCAAATCCGAAGATCATTCCAGTATCAAAAGGGTCTCCAAGACCGACCTTTGCATCCAGTCTCAGGTACTCAAAGCCGGTCTGCCTGAAAACGGTTGCCAGCAGGTCAGTTACAGGAGAGATCATCTTAGTGTTAAATCCCTCTTTCTCTTCCTCTTTTTCTTTTTCTTCATCTTCATAACCGGAAGAACTCTCTGTCCCGGTTACCGGAAATTCCTTTATCCTGAAGGAATAGAGATAAAGGGTCACGATGGCACCGGCGGATATATTTACTGATACCCTGAGAATCCCCCACCTGATCCTCAAAAGAAAAAGATCGCTTCTGCAGGACCTGAGTCTCCCGGAGATTCTTACGGGGAGAAAAAAATGCACAGCTAAAATAATGATAACCGCTGCAATAACCAGTCCGGTTGCAAAGAAAAGGGAAACCATTCAGAAACCGAAAAAAATTATTTTTCTTCTTTTTCTTCTTCGCTTTCCTCTATCTTCTTGACCATACCGACAACTTTGGGAAGTATCTCCTCGCCAATTGCATTGATTGCTTCAGTCACAGGTCCGGGTTTTCTTACAGGTACAACTCTTATGCCCTCGATTCCCTTTACATCCTTATCGATAAGAACAAGTGCAACAGGAGACAGGCCTCCACCGGCACCGGCTCCTCCGCCCTGGCAGGTCTTGTCGCTGCCTTTAAAACCCGCACCAAAACCGAATCCATACCCGAATACGGGTACGATTGTGCATCCGTTTACTTCCACAGGTTCACCGAGGATGCTTCCCTCGTGTATTAACCTGTCAACCTCACTCAGTGATTTTTCAAATAATTCTTCTGCAGACATAAATCAGTCCTCCTTTTGTACCTCAATAACCCTGAAAAAAAATAAAGATATCCTCTATAGGAGACCCATTCATTATAATATAGAGACTCAAAATTCCTTTATCACCATCAGGCGCCATTCCTTATCAAGAATTCCAGCTGTATCCCAGTATGCCTCCTTTTGGACTTCCTCATCAGAGCCTGTCGCCCTGAACGTATAGGCATATGTTCCGGATGGCTGCAAAGAGATTGCTTCTGCAGCGGCTATCACCCCGGGATAAGCCTCATAAACAGGGTTTCCGAACGTCGCATTCCCAATCTCTGCAACATCTTCGTCATAGAGAATTGTTCCGTCAGGCTCAATTGCCATTACGGAAAAGCCGTATCCCGATTTTATCCCTTCAGCAGGGAGTCTGATCATTTTGGCAGGATCAATTACAAGTGAGACAACTCCTGCAAATTCGCCGTCTTCGGAAAATACGGGACACTCCAGAACAACTCCTTTCTCTGCCACTTCAAGCAGTATATAATCTGAAATGACCGGAGAACGCTTTTCAAGCCCTTCCTTAACAATATCCTGGTAAGATAGATCTTTTCCGATGAGGCCGCTGTATGAATCAGGCATAATTGCAACAACAATTCCCGCAGGATTGATGAAAGCCGCCGATTCAACCCATGGCAGGCTTTTCTGCGAATTATCAAGTATGGCATTAACCTGTGTCTGGTTTCGATCTGTATCTGCCAGATTATCCGAGGTTCTTTCTGCAAGAGCAAGCGTTTCGGCAAGCGATACCGACACTTCGTTCTTAAGAGAAGCCAGCGCTTCTGAAGCCTTTTCTTCCTCCGGATGCACCGGAGAAGTCTCCTCACCCGTGCACCCGGAGATAAAAACAAAACAGAAGACCAGCAGTATACCAAGAACCGCCACTGCAGGACATTTTCCCTTTAAATTCATAGAATTATAAATATCCTTGTCTAAAAAAAGATTTTTGATTCGATTCTGTACCGGTATCAGGATGACTTCTGAAATACGGCAATCCTGTTCGTATTCGTCCCTTTCTTCCGGTTGTCTATCCCCCAGATATTGGATGTCTTTGTAAAGTGCTGCTCGTTTATCAGCACCCCTGCACACTCAAACCCGGCCCCGATACCGAGAGGAACCACGTGTTCATCAAGACATACCTTCCCGTTTCGGACCTCTCCCACCTCAAAGGCAACCCACCCTCCGGGCTTTGTTATCCTGAAGAGCTCTTCAAAGACAGAACCCATGACCTTAGACCAGTCCTTTGTGGTTTTTGACATTGTGATGCCCCTCTCTATTTCACCTGCATCCAGCGAGTTAAACCAGCACCGGAGCCAGTTGTCCTTTGAATATTGAACTATATCCAGAAAAGGAGGTGATGTAACAGTAAGACTTACAGATCCATCAGCGATCTCGGGGACACATCCGGCATCACCCGAGAGATAAACAGCACTCCCGGCAGCAGAAGAGAGATTCTCAAATTCAGGCGGACCAATATTTCTCAGAAGGCTTCTTGTCTTCTTCAGAATCAGTTTTTTCGTATCCCTGTACCCGGGCACCTGACTCCTCTTCCTGTTGATCTTCTCCTGGCTATCTGGGGATACCGCCTGGTTGGGAGGGAGAGTGTAGACTGAGAAAAAACCGCCTGAGTGACCTGTAAGCCGGTTCGTAGCCACCATCCTTATCCAACGGTCGACAGAATCCTCTGAACCTTTCCTGTTCCTTTCTTCAAGATAATCACGGAGTGATACAATCTCCGATTCGGTTGATTCATGAAAGAACATGGAGAGATCCAGATCAGCCCTCTTTGAGCTGTCGTATTCGATCTCATCAAGTCTTTTCCCAACTTCCAAAACAGAAGGAGGGCTGAGCCTCGGTTCACACAGTATTCTGCTCAGGGGATTTGCATCGTTTGATATTACGGACCTCTTAAGCAGGGCTGCCTCGAGGATGGTCGTTCCCCTTCCTGTAAAGGGGTCATATACAACTTCACCGGCATCGGTCATCAGGTCGATAAAAAAGCGGGGGAGCTGGGGTTTAAAGCAGGCACGATATGAGACCTCATGGATTGAGTATGCCTGCCTCTGTCTTGATGTCCAGAATTCATTAATATATGAATTGTATTCTCCACCATTCAAATTCCTGAGTTCCGCCAGAGTATTTTTAGGCTTTTCCGCAGTGAAAGGAGATATGAATCCTGAAATATAATCCTGAAACTCTGATATTTTTTTTATTGTGGGCATATTTTCCAGACAGTCCTGTAACCGAAATTGTATTCTAATAACTATTTGGCATAGACAGAATAAATCATATGTTTTCGGGATCAGGTGGTGACATGCCTCATAGATTCAGAATCCCCGGGAGTAAGATAACCTTCAACTTCAATCTCCCCACAATCCTCATATTTGATATATATTCTTAAGTCATCTCTTGTCATATTGCGGTAGTCGTCGCTATTCTCATTGCTGTTTTCATTGAGATCATCATACAGGTAAGGATAGACAAATTCGACTGAGTCCACGCGATCGCAGCTACTGCCCATCTGCATAAAACTCGTATCCTTCATAAGATAGAGATACTCACCATTTCCCACAAGAATAACTCTTGTACAGTAACGATTGTAATCCGGAATATATCTTGTTACAAGAAGGAGATCGCCGTCATCTTTTGTGATAATCATCCCCGGAGAATACCTGGGAGTGTAAGGGTTTAAATGCGAGATATTATTATCAATAAAAAAGTTCTTCAGGTGGAGTATATCCTTATCAGGATAATATATATCGTTTCCCGGGGATTCAGATACAGAGATATTGATATCATTTAGACGACATGATTCAGGTACACAGTCTGTTACAGGTAATTCTCCGAGCATACCCAGGGGTGATCCAATGAAAAGCAAAAGGATGGTAAATAAAAACAGATGCCCCATTCCCTTTTTCATTAATATCGGAAATGTTCATGATCCTGCATAAATTTTTGGATTGTAGCTTCCCGTAAGTTATTCCATATAACCGCTGCAATCTGAATCATATATATGCACCCATCCTAATCTCTTATCAATGAAAGGCGAAATCATCAGGATTGGTAAAAAAGAGATTGAGGGATTCGTAATACCTATAGGAAAGGTCAACCTCGTTTTTGCCAGAAATAACCGCGGACTCGTCGGGTGCGGTGCATTCGATGTATTGGCACTTGAGAAGTTCGGGTATGCAGCAGCAAAGGTAAGGCCTAATGGAGAATCAGTCAGTAATCTTGACGACCTTATGACAGGAGAGATCTCAGCAGTAAATCCGTCTGCGGAAAAACTCGGAATAAAGGGGGGAATGTCCGGAAAAGATGCATTAAACCTCCTTTAACCCCATATAAACCTCCTTTTCTCCTTCAATTTTGATTTAATAATTAAATTAGAACTAATTACTGCCTCTTTTTAATTCAAATCAAAATTATAATTAATGGGAGGGGGAAGATTCCCCCTCCCTATTGCCCTCTCCCTGATCGCGATAGGTCGCAAAGGGGCTTATGGCCCCTGCATAGAGATTGACTGCAATTATCAGTCAAAAAAGAAAGAAATTTTATTCAAAGATTAAGAGGGTTAGTTCTCCCCATCGTACTTCACCGCAAGGTATACGATTACAAGCACGAAAGGCAGGAGAAGGATGGCAGGCGAGTACGGCGGTGCGAATCCGCCAATGAAGCCCCCGAGCGAATTAAAGAACTCAGGTGCCTCTTCGCCCGCAGGGATATTCTCGCAGAGCCTTGCAAATATATCTGTTCCGGCGATCATAAGCAACATGAGCGCCCCAAGGGTGACTTTTGCAAACTGCCTGATCTCACCGGCATCGACTGCACCGGAAAGCATGATAAGCCCGCCCATAAGGACAACAAGACCTCCCCATGCCCAGCGAAAGAAGTCATCGCCGGCGATTTCAATTATTCCCAGATTTAGTCCGGAACTGAATCCAGCCCATACAAGTATATCGGCGCAGCCAAAGGCAACGGCTACTGCACCGAGAACCATCACATAAATGCTCAGGCCACCGATTTTTTCATTACTGCTACTTTTTTTAATATCCATTTACGCCACCCCCAGGAGGATGCCTATTGCATGTATAAGTCCGCCGTAGACCAGCACTACACAGATAAGCACGGCAACCGATGCCAGGAGCTGTTTCCACCCTTCCTTGAGCATGACCACGAATGTCGCAACACATGGGAAGTAGATCGAGATGAGCACCACTGAGGTTATCATCTGGTACGCTGTCATCGGGATTGCTGATAGCTGTGCAATTGCAAGGTCTTTTCTCAGGAATGCTGCAACCAGAGGGCCTGCGGTCTCTTTCGGCACACCGAACCAGTAGACGAACAGCGGTTCGAAGAAGTTTGATATCGCCTGGATTACACCGCCAAGGTAGAGCAGGTTTACAAGCAGGACACCCAGCATTACAAACGGGACCGCCTCCTTCAAAAATCCCCTCGTCCTCATCCAGAGTTTCTTACCCACGTTATTCCAGTCGGGTATGTGATATGCAGGTACATCTATCAGGATCTCGGGGTTCTTTCCTGGTATGATCTTATCGAGAACTATTCCAAATATTGCAAAACCCGCGATAAGATAGAGCATGACCCAGCCTACCGAATCCGGTATCACCTCGAGCATCACACCAAGCTGCGCCCCGCAGGGGATGAAGATCGCAAGGAGCGTCATCATCATGAACCGTTGCTTTCTTGTCTCGAGAATGCGTGTTGCAGTTACTGCAGGCACATTGCACCCAAGACCGAGAATTGCGGGAACAATTGCATACCCGTGAAGGCCGATCTTGTGAAGCAGCGTGTCAACAAGGACCGCAAGTCGCGGCAGATAGCCCGAATCCTCGAGCAGAGTCATCATAAGATAGAATATCAAAACCGCCCATAAGACGACTCCAAGCGATACGAACAGGCCGGACGTCAGCATTCCGAAGGCTTCAAAGCAGTTGTCTGCCGTAGGATCACCCACAAACAGGAAATATAGCCATCCATCCGGATCGGGCCATACAGACTGAAGCCACGGGAGCCAGTAGTTGTCAAAGAGCTTCACCATGAAACCATCCGTCATCAGTGCTCCTGCAAATGATCCGAATATGCTCCAGAATGCATAAAGAACAGCCATTGCGACCGGAACACCGGTCAGAGGAACGACCGTGAGTTCACCGATGACATCGCGGAGACTCTGCCTGTATATCCCGTATGTGACAATACATCCGGAGACTCTGTCGACCAGGTCCCAGCGTTCATCCTCTGAGATGAAATTCCCGGCCATTTCAGCACCCCCCACATCCACCACAGCCCATACAGCCGCCGCATCCGCCTGTTGAGACAGACTCATCTGGTTTTTCTTCAAGAGCGGCATTTATCCGGGCGATATCGGTTTTACAGGCTTTGGCAGTCATCCTTGCAAGGTCCTTTATTCCTTCACCGGATATCGCTGATGTCGCAACGACCGGAACGCCCAGCAACCGCTGCAATTCGGATGCACTTACGGATATCTCCTTGTCATGCGCCTCGTCAATCATATTGAGTGCAATTATTGCGGAGTACCCGCGTTCGACAACCTCAAGTGCAAGATAAAGACCTCTTTCAACCCTCGTCGCGTCCAGCACGATCAGCACAATCGCGTCCTTCTCCTTGTGAAGGATGCTGACCGCAACCTCCTCCGCCCCGTCGCGTGGTTCGAGAGAATATGTGCCGGGCACATCGGTGACTTCATAAAATATTCCGCCTACCGCGAACTCGCCCCTTGTAAAGTCCACAGTGGTGCCCGGATAGTTGGAAACAATCGCCTCTCCGCCTGTCAGGCGGTTGAAGAGGGCACTCTTGCCCACATTAGGATTGCCAACCATCAGAATTTTTTTCGTTTGTTTACTTTTTTCTGCCATAAAAAAGAGCCTCCTTTATTCAGGCACATTCAACAAAGACGGAATCTGCCATCTTCAGGCCTATTGCAACCTCAACTTCGCCGAGCATTACAACAACAGGTCCTTTTATTGGCTGCTTTGTAACCATTGTCAGGGTTTTTCCCTCCCTGACTCCAAGCGAGCGGAGACCGGATTTATTGAAACTGATCTCACAGACAGTCCCAAAATCACCATAATCCAGCTCTGACAACTTTTTCTTCATAGGATTCCTCAATAATCAGTTTTCTATTCTTAAAACCCTGATTCTGCCAGCCATTCCCCTTCCTATAGCAAGAGTTATGCCCTTGACCTCGACCACGACAGGGCCACACCCGGAGGATATTACTTTGATAATACATCCCTCGGAAAGCCCACGGAGTGCAAGATGCTGCCTTGCATGCCTGCATCCTGTGATCGCAGTTATTCTTCCTCTATCAGATTGGGACATTTCGGTCAGAAACATGAGTTTACCATAAGAAATTGTAAATTCGGTTGTAATGAAGGGCGTTCGAAAAATTCCCGGTATTTTCATCTAAACCGGAATAAATTAGGATATTTTGAAAATGCCAAAACCCATGCACCGGAGAATGAGCAATATTGCAGGAGTTTGTTACAGGAAATTTGGGAAAAAGGTTATTTAAAAATCGTTTCTTCCGCCTTCAGCCTTTTTCACACGGCAGAAAGCCTCAAAGTCTGCGAAGGTATGGGATCTATCAGCTTTTTCATCGACAAACCTCAGAAGAAGCTGGATCTGTTCGATGGAGACAGGGTTGAGCTCGTGCTCCATCATACATGCATCCTCATCGGCGATATCTTCAGGAACGCCAATTTTCATAAAAAAAGCCTTAAGTGTGTCATGCCTGCTCTTGATCATCTTACCTATCCTAAGTCCTTCGGGATTCGGCACGACCCCCTCGTACTTCCGGTACCTTACAAGTCCCAGTTTGTCCAGTTTCCGGAACATCTCTACAACGCTTGAAGGGCTGATTCCAAGTTCTGCAGCAACATCTTTGGTCTTGGCATATCCTTTCTCGCGGCTTACCACATAGATTGCCTCAAGATAGTCCTCCGATTTTCTGCTGAGATGTATTTTTTGAGCCATTTTTATTCCTCATTTTTTTAGAATATCATCTTTAATTTTTTACAAATATTAAAGGGTAGCAAAAAAGATTAGAATTTTACATATAATTGAACAAATTTTGGGTTTTTAGACTAAAACCCTAATTATGGATTGTGTGGATAATTCAATATCCAGAGGTTTTTAGAGTCGATAGCGGTGTGTTGTTTTTAATGCGCTCATGAATGTATAGTCATTATTCGCTTTTTCCCAGGTGACTATTGCCTTTAATCTGTAGAGATTTCATTACGATGTAAATTCCTGTACTACATACTTACACCTCCGGAAGTGACGGGAGTTTTCACACCCTCTCCCTTCCCGGCATTCTTCTGCTTTAATCCTGCCAGTTCAATAAGAACGGGCGAGAGCCCGGAGAGATCTGTGATACCTCTAACAGAAGAGCGTCCGCCTGACAGGGACATCTATAATCCTCTCCTATTTCCATCATTTTCAGATCCATTTTCATTTTTCACAAATTTCATCTCCTATTCATCTTCTAATCTAAAGTAGAGGTTTAGGTATGGAATAAGCTGACCCTAAAATCATTTAAAAAAAGATCTTTTCCGAATAATGCAGGATTTTTTGAGATAATACCATTAGAACAGACAATCAGTCAGTTTTCACGAACCTGATGACTTTTCTTCACGAAATTTCTTCAAATCCTTTATAATTCCATCATTCTCCTTTTTTCCAAGGAAATCGACAAGGCTGTCAATTGCCCCTATGGTCTCCGGATCAAGCTCATGCTCCATCCTGCATGCATCCCGATCTGCTGTCTCGTCATTTATACCGATGAGCCTGAGAAAATTATACAGGGTGTCATGGCGGAATTTAATTGTCCTGGCAATATCCAGGCCATCGGGCTTCAGCCTGACGCCTTCATATTTTCTGTACTCGATCAGGCCGATCTTGTCCAGTTTTATGAACATCTCGACCGTCGATGAAGGAGTAACACCAAGAAGAGATGCGACATCCCTTGTTTTTGCATAACCCTTCTCCATGCTTATGACCAGTATCGCCTCAAGATAGTCCTCGGTCTTGCGGGTCATTTTTTTTCCCCTGTAGGACGTCATTGAATAGATTAGGACTTCCAAATAAATTTAGGTTTCCAAAAAAAGATGGGTTTCAGACAACAGGTACCGTGAAGGTACTGTTTATGGCAGCAAGCCCCTCGATAAAGAGCGTAACAGCGATAGCCGCAAGGATCAGGCCCATAATCCTTACAAGAATCTCAAGACCCTGATCACCAAGCCCATGCCTGATTGGAGTTGCAAGGAAATTTACGATACAAACAATTAGGCATATTGCAGCAATCACAACCAGTGCACCGATAACTGCCTCTCCACCGGTGGTAAACGCCTTGTCCCCGTACATGACGACGACACTCAATGCACCGGGCCCTGCATATATCGGGATTCCCAGCGGAACAAGGACCTTCGGTAAAAAGGCCTCGGCCTCCTCGAAGTCCTTTTCAAATGATTCTTTCCCGCCTCCGTCATCGCTGACATGCATAATCTCCTTCTGTTTATTGGTATGCTCACCGCTTACCATTGAAAGAGCGATTATCAGCACGATTATACCACCGGCAATCTGGAATGCGGGCATGCTTATACCGAAAAAATTCAGTATTGCATTCCCGGCGAAGAAGAACAGCCCGTAAAAAACCAGTAAAAATACAGAAAGCAAAATTGCAGTTGCTTTCTGCACCCGCGGGGTTAGGGATGCGGTATACGTAATGAAGAAGGGAAGGTTACCGAAAGGATTTGCAAGTGCGAAAAGAGCCCCGAAAAATGCTACAAACAATGATATCTGTTCCAAAAAATCACCTCAGATTCCTGACAAACAATATTGCAGGACTTTTTTAAATGTATTTCCAATACCTGCTTACAGCCAGGGATCCAGAAAAAAGTTGGATTCCCCATTTTATCCTGAAAATTTCAGGGAGATATTCAAGGCAACCGTATATTAAATAGAATTTCTGCGTTGATGAAAATCACGCAAATGGAAGTGAAAATGTGAATAAAGAATTATTGGATCATATCAGTGGAGAACTGAAACATGTCCATGATGATATTGAACATGTCGAAAGGGATATCCAGGAACTTTTTGGTCACCTTAAAAATCTCGACGAGCATATGCATCATCTGATGAACGAGGCAGAAACAGGCGAAATAAGGTGATTGTAAATTGAAACAGGAAGATGACGACCCTCTGAAAACCCCGACATACTGGTTTTATAACCAGGTAAAGCAAAGAAAGAGATAAAAAATCAAACCTTTTTTTAAATCAAATAAATTTTGGACACTGTATATCATAACCTAATCTTAAAAATTTCTGAACATGATAAAGATCCTTATTATCGACGATGAACCCCAGATTCTCGAGATTACAAAGATATTTCTTGAACGGACAGGTAATTTTGATGTATACACAGGGGATTCGGCAACCGCCGGACTTATGATGCTTGAAAACTGCGACTTTGATGCAGTGATCTCTGATTATGAGATGTCCGGGATGAACGGCCTGGATTTCCTGAAAAAGATCAGGATGGCAGGAAACACAATACCATTCGTGATTTTTACCGGCCGCAGCCGCGAAGATGTCGTTATCGAGGCCCTAAACTGCGGGGCGGATTATTATATCCAGAAAGGGGGTGATCCAAAAGCGCAGTTTGCAGAACTTACGCATAAAATACTCCTTGCAGTTGATAAGAAAAGATCAGAAAAGGCATTATCCGAGGCAAATGAATATAAAAACCGGCTCATAGAGGCGCATATTGACCCTCTTCTGACAATTGACAGCCATTACAGGATAATGGACCTCAATTCTGCAATGGAGATCCTTTCCGGTTACAAAAAGCATGAGATCGAAGGAAAAGACATTGCAGAACTTTTTCATGACAGGAAAGAAGTTCAATACGCTCTCGAAACTGCTAACCAGAACAGCAACCTGAGGGACTTTCCTCTAGAAATTGTCAACAGGCAAGGAGTGATAATACCAATATTATTTCATGCAACGCCCTATCTGAATGAAGATAATGAGTTCCTTGGATTTTTCACAGAATTTCACGAGTATAAACAAAAGAATAAAGAATTATTCCAGGAAGCGACCAGCAATGATGAATTTTTTCTCGACATTCTCATGCATGACAGCAGGAATATGGTAGCCGCAGAACTTGGTTACCTAGAAATTGTAAGAGAAGAAGATGAAACCCAGGATTTCTGGAAGAAAAGAATGGAAAACCTTACAGGAAATATCATACATCTCATCAGCAATATTGAGTCTATGAGGCATTCAAAAGAGATATGCTGTGATTTAAAGGCCATAGATCTCAGGCCACTTATTTGTAGGGAAGCCGGGAGTTTCACTGATCTTAAAATATCCATTGAGGAATTCAATTGCAAAATTATGGCAAACGACCTCCTGAGCCCTGTATTCTATAATCTCTTCAGCAACGTCAGAAAACACTGTGGCGAAGGGACAAATGTGAGAATATCTGTTATTGAAACCTACAGGCAGGTCTCGATATTTTTTGAGGATTCAGGAGATGGAATAACGGGAGATCTAATCGACGAATTTAACGGAGGTGATTATATAGACTGTGAGAAATCAGGCAAAAGAGGACTCGGGCTCACCCTTATCAGGAATATAATCAAAAACTGCAGCGGCAATATCATAATCAGGCCTGACTCGAATGATGTTCCAGGTACAAAATTTATAATTAGTCTTAAGAAGCACTTGCCCTGTGAAAACAAACTGCTGTTGAATGAGATAGTGCCATGTCTGAAAAACCGGTAAAGAAGACCTCCCTGAAAGTTACGGGAATGCATTGTGCAGCATGTGCAGCCAGTGTGGAATCGACATTAAAGAAACTCAAAGGAGTGGACTCTGCATCAGTCAGCATTGCATCGGAGGATGCACAAATCAGCTACGACCCTGAAACACTGAGCATAGGAGAGATTGAATCGGCAATAAGAAAAAACGGTTACGGAGTTTCGCTCGGCAAAAAAACAATTAAAATCGGCGGGATGCACTGTGTAGCATGCGTCAGCACAGTGAAGAATGCATTAGAGGATATTGAAGGCGTCTTCTCGGCCGATGTCAACCTTATCGACAACTCGGCGGTCATATCATATTCCGGGGACGGTGTTGATCCAAAAAAATTGAGGGCCGCAGTCCAATCCGCAGGATATGAATATCTCGGCAGTGAAGAGGATTTTTCCGCTGAAAAGGAGGCAGAGGAGTTTGCACGTGAACAGAAGATCCGCCTTGCCAGGGTTTTAACCGGACTGGGGGCGGCAGCAGTCCTCATGGCGATAATGTACGCCGGCCTTCCGGCGTCTGTCCCTGTTCACCTCATCATGTTCGTGATTGCAACACCTGCCGTAGCATTCCTCGGGTACCCGATATTCAGGGCCGCATACCTCTCGCTCAGAAATCTCAGTCTTAATATGGACGTTATGTATGCTCTCGGAATCGGAACTGCATATATTGCATCGATCATGGGCACGTTCGGGATTTTCCTCACAACTGATTACATGTTCTACGAGACCGCCGTAATGCTTTCAGCCTTCCTGACGCTGGGCAGGTATCTCGAAGCAAATGCAAAAGGAAGGACTAACGATGCAGTAAAAAAGCTCTTAAATCTCAGGCCCACAAGGGCGCTTGTAAAAAAGGACGGGGAGTATGTAGAGGTCCCGGCCGAAGAACTTTCAGAAGGAGCGGAGATACTGGTTAAACCGGGAGGAAGGGTCCCTGTGGACGGAATGGTGCTATCAGGCGAGGCATATGTCGACGAGTCGATGATCACCGGAGAACCGGTTCCCGTCCTGAAAGTGCAGGGGGATGAAATAACCGGAGGCACGCTGCTTACCGGAGGATCGCTTGTGTTCAGTGCGACAAGAGTAGGCAGGGACACTGCCCTGTCCCAGATCATAAGCCTTGTCGAGGAGACGCAGAGGACAAAACCACCTGTGCAGAGAATCGCGGATGTAGCAGTATCCTGGTTCATACCGGTAATTCTCGCAATAGCGATAATCGCAGCCTCGATATGGTACTTCCTTCTCGGCTCAACCACCCTCTTCGCGCTTACCGTATTCATATCGATCATCGTGGTCGCATGCCCGTGTGCACTCGGCCTTGCCACACCTACTGCAGTAACAGTCGGAATCGGAAGAGGTGCAGAGCTTGGAATCCTTATCAGAAACGGAGAGGCGCTTGAGATATCCGAGAGACTGAAGACTGTTGTCTTCGACAAAACGGGTACACTTACAAGAGGGAAGCCGGAGGTTACCGGAACGGCATCTTTTGGTATTGACGAAAAAGAGATGATTGCCCTTACAGCTGCGGCCGAGAGCTTCTCGGAGCATCCTGTTGCAAAGGCGATACTGGATTATGCAAAGGAGAACGGTATTGAGATCCCTGAAGGTGAAGACTTCAGTTCGAAGACCGGCGGCGGTGTAGGGATCGTGGTAGACGGCAGGAAGGTTTCAGCAGGAAACAGGGACTTCATCTCGAACAGCGGGGCTGTAATCGGTGAAGATGCGGAGAAGGTCCTTTCCGGATACGAGAGTGCCGGAAAGACAACGGTCACCGTAGCCTCAGACGGTAAGATCATCGGTGTTTTGGCAATATCCGACATGCTGAAGGACTCAGCGATAAAGGCAATATCGGAGATCAAGGATATGGGGCTTTCGGTCGCGATGATAACCGGAGATAATGCAATCACTGCACTCTCGGTGGCACGGGATGCCGGGATCGATGATGTCCATGCAAATGTCCTTCCCGGTGAGAAAGCCGAAAAGGTAAAAGGAATCAGGGAGAAGTCCGGGATGACCGCCTTTGTAGGAGACGGGATTAACGACGCCCCCGCACTTGCCGAAGCTGACGTAGGTATTGCCGTCGGCAGCGGAACGGATGTTGCACTTGAAAGTGCTGATATCGTCCTGATGAAGAGCGATCTCCGTGATGCGGCTGCGGCGATACAGCTATCAAGGAAGGTCATGGGAAGGATAAAGCTGAATCTCTTCTGGGCTTTTGCATACAATACCGCACTTATACCGGTGGCGGCAGGTGTTCTCTACCCGCTCTACGGGATAGTCTTCAGGCCGGAGTATGCAGGTGCGGCGATGATCCTGAGTTCTGTCACCGTGATCTCGCTCTCGCTGATGCTTAAGGGTTACACTCCGCCGGCCGTGGTTGAGAGATTTTCATAAAATTCCCTCTATTATTAGTTTAACAGATCTCCAATCCAATTATCCGGACATTATAAAGACAGAGTCAAATGTTTTTGTGTCGAAATGAACACGATAAAGAAACAATTAATCTCCAGGTATCATTCATAATTTATCATATCAGGAAATTATTTTGAATCACAGTTATTATATCGTAAGATTTATTATATTAATAATAACACATTTCAATAAAAGCAGACATATTACCCGGCTGAAGGCAAACCAGAATCAGAAGATCAAAACCGGGTCATCCCTGCGAAAATGAATTTATGGGGGCA
>JAFGKW010000027.1 GCA_016928355.1 Methanomicrobiaceae archaeon | reverse complement strand
GTCACCTTCAGCCGTGACAGGGTGAGAATCAGCTCTTACCAGGACGACTCAATCAGGAACACTATTGAGACCTGGGCCGATTCAGTTCCCGCTCTTGCCTGAACAGTTTTTCGAATACCGGGAAAGGGAGTTTCTATCCGACTCCCTTTTTTGGGTTGAGGGGGGGGTTTTGGGTTTTTTAGGTTCGGATGGGATCTTTTTTTGGGTTAGGACTACCCGGACGAGTGGTGTTTGGACTTGGCTATCGCGATTGCGAAAGTTCGCGTAGCGAATTGAGCATTGGAGTTGTCCGGGTGGGATTATGGACTGATCTTTTTCTTAAGTTATGTATAAGACTGATATTTTTGAACTAAATACTATCTAAATAACGCCAATTTGAGCTTATTTTTGCGTTCTGTCCATTGTATCTGAACGTCAGAAAATTCTCTTTATATAGCGTTTTTTTAAGGAATCAGGGCATAGAATACAGATATATAACGGCTCGCTATTGACACTTTTTTTCTGTGGATGTTTGTATTGGATCGACTTGAGATTATGGAATGATGGTCTTCTGTTATGGCCGATTATTTCGGTAAATTTTATAATTTTGAGGGAGAATGTTTTTTTAATAAGATTAATTTAATCTCATTTCCTTCTTTATTGATATTCTAATAAAAATCAAAAGATTTATCCCAGCTTACTTTTTATAAAATCATTGATGGAAAAAAGGGTTTTGGTTAATTTAGAGAATTGTTATGGGATAAAAAAATTAGATTTTGAATTTTCTTTTGAAAAAAACAAATCTCATAAAACAAAATCTGCTATTGCAATTTATGCTTCAAATGGATCTATGAAATCCTCTTTTGCTAGAACATTATTTGATTTTCAAAATAACTTTGAATCTAGTGATCAAAGATTTCCTCATAGAAAAACAATTCGAGAAATAAACAATGAAAATGGTGATCCTTTAAAACCTGATCAAATTTATGTTATACATCCTTTTGTAGAGTCTTTTGAATCGGATAAAATTTCTTTATTACTTGCAACTAAGGAATTAAAAGCTCGTTATGAAAAAATCTATACTGATATTTATGAAAAAAAGAAGAATTTCATCTCTATTATTAAGAAATTCTCTAAAATTAGAGAATATAATGTTAATGAGAGTTTTATACTCAGGGATTTTAATGAAGGAGATATCTATTCTTGTTTAGAAAAAATTGAACCAAGGGTAAAAAAATTAAAAAGTACAATACTTTCTGATATTAAATACAAGGAAATTTTTAATTCTGATGTTGAATCATTTCTAAAAAATTTGGATAATAAGAAATTATTAACTGAATATATTGAAAGATTTAATGAATTAATTGAAGAAGCAGATTTTTTTGTTAAAGACATTTTCACTCATAATAATGCTTATGATATCTCTAAATATTTGGCAAAGAATGGTTTTTATGAAGCAAAACATGAAGTGATATTAAAATCAGAGAATCTGAAATGTTCTATTCAATCAGAGGAAGAATTTAATAATTTAATTGAATCTGAAAAAAAGCGTATATTTGATGATGAGGAGTTAATTGAAAAATTTGAGAAAATTGATACTGCTATTACAAAAAAAGAAAGTTTAAGAAATTTCAGAATATTCCTTGAAAAAAATAAGTTTATAATTCCATTTTTAATAAATTTGGATTCATTAAGGGAGGAACTATGGTTAAGTTACATAAAAAAAGAAGAATCTTCTTATAATGAATTGCTATCCCTGTATATCTCTGGAAAAAGTGAAATTGAGAAAATAATTGATGAAGCTAAGAAGGAAATTACTCAATGGGAAGAAGTGAAGGACAAATTTAATTCTAGATTTAATGTACCCTTTACAGTTGAAATTGTAAATAGAGAAGATATTATTTTAAAAGGAATTAATGAACCTACAGTAAAATTTATTTTTAAGGATTCTTCTGAGGAATATGTCGCTGATAGAACAGATGCAATGAATGTTCTCAGTCAAGGAGAAAAAAAGGCATTATATTTATTGGATATAATTTATGAGATCGAAGCAAGGAGAAAAAAAGGTCAAGAAACAATTTTTGTAATCGATGATATTGCCGATTCATTTGATTATATGAATAAATATGCAATTGTTGAATATATGATGGATATCTCAAAAGAGAGTTTTTTTTTATCAAGTAATTTTAACGCATAATTTTGATTTTTTTAGAACATTGAATTCCCGATTTATTGATAATAAAAAATGCTATGTTGCAGAAAAGGGTGATTCTGAAATATCACTTAAAGAAGCGTCAAATATTACTTTACCAATTAAAAATTGGATCAAAAATATTTCAACTGATGAAAAGTATGCAATTGCATTAATTCCTTTCGTAAGAAATGTTATTGAATATACTAAAGGAAATAACGATCTGAATTACAAATTGTTAACTTCAATGCTTCATTTAAAATCTGACACTCATACCTTAACAATTTTTAATCTAGAAACTATTCTTAAAGCTGAATTGCCAAATGACGTGATAAATTTAAACAATACAAGTAATAAAATATATGACACAATTAAATCATGTTCAACAGATTGTTTAAGTTCAAATAGTCCAACTTTAGATGAAAAAATTGTTCTGTCAATAGGAATAAGACTCCAAGCTGAAGATTTCATTGTTGAGAAATTGAGGAATAAAATTCCTGATATTGACAAAAAGATTCAAAAGTGCCAGACTGGTAGTCTAGTTGGAAAATATAAAGAATTTTATCCTTTAGAGAATAAAGTGATAGATATTTTAGATAGAGTAAATCTCATGACTCCTGAAAATATCCATTTAAATTCATTTATGTATGAACCTTTAATTGATATGTCTGGAGAGCATTTATGCAAATTATACAAGGATGTATCACAATTACGCTAATGATTAAAATTTAGATGTAGATTATAATTTAGAATTTTACAGCTATTTTTTCTTAGGATAATTTTAAGTAAGTTTTTTTCAATTTTTCAATGAATTGAAATAGTTCGGGTCTGATTTGAATGAGTGAACCTAAATTATGTAATGCAATTAAAAGTAAAAAACAAGTAAATATCCTGTATGATGGGCAGAATAGAAAGATAAATCCACATCTTATAGGAATAAATGAAAAGGGGAATAAAGCTCTGAGAGCTTTTCAAGTTGGAGGATATAGTGATTCAGGAAATCTACCGGCGTGGAAATTATATTTACTTGATGAAATTAGAAATGTTCAAGTTTTAGAGACTTCTTTTAACACTCATCCTCAGTATAATCCTAATGACAAAGCTATGGTAGAATTTGTATGTAGAATTTACGATAAATAAATTAAGTATTTTATAACAGTAAAAAAAATCAATGCTGTCGACGGGATCCGAACCCGCGACCTCCAGATATCTCAGATACCAAGCGCCCCGAAATGTGTTGACTTAAAACCCTATGAGTCTGGCGCCCTAACCGACTAGGCCACGACAGCATGTAAATTGTTTTTTCGTCGGTTATTCGCACACAAAGTGCATAATAAAAAGGACGGATACGCTATTAAACCTTATGATGTGACTGTCGTTTCCCGATCATCATGCTGGTTTTTCTCTTAAAAAATCAATATATTATCAATGAAATTTTCATTCTCCAGGAGGATCCAGAACACTCCCAAATCCTTTATCCGCGAGATCCTGAAGGTTACCGAGAACCCTGACGTCATATCCTTCGCCGGGGGCCTTCCCAATCCTTCGCTCATCGATACGGAAGGGATCGAAAAGGCCGCATCCAAAGTCATAAAAAGCGACGGAAGATGCGCTCTCCAGTACTCGACGACCGAAGGCTACCCTCCCCTGCGCGAATACATCGCTGAAAGATACAATAAAAGATACGGGCTCAATGTAAGCGCTGATGAGATCCTTATCACCAACGGCTCGCAGCAGTGCCTCGATCTCGCAGGAAAGATATTCATCAACAAAGGAGACTCCATTCTGATGGAAAAACCCGGGTACCTCGGTGCAATCCAGGCCTTCTCGATGTTCGAGCCGGAATTTTTCTCCGTCCCGCTGGAAGACGACGGGCCGGATACAGAATCCCTCTCCGAAATAATCTCCGAAGAATCGCCTGTATTCTTCTATGGAATACCCAACTCGCAGAACCCGACCGGAATCACCTACTCGGATGAAAAGAGGAAGGATGTGGCTGAGATACTCTCCGAAGCCGAAGTCCCCTTCATCGAGGACGATGCCTACGGCGAGCTCCAGTTCGACGGAAAAGTGAAAAAACCGGTCAAATATTACATGCCCGAGTCTGGCGTCATTACAGGATCGTTTTCAAAGATCTTCTCCCCCGGGATGAGGCTCGGGTGGATATGCGCAGATGAAGAGATCCTCGAAAAGGTGATAACTGCCAAACAGGCATCCGACCTGCACTCGAATTATCTCAGCCAAAGAATCCTGTACAAATATCTCGAAGACAACGATATCGACGCCCATATCAAAAAGATAAACTCGGAGTATAAACGCAGGGCCGATACAATGATAAAAGCGATTGAGGCCGGACTGCCCCCTGAAATAAGCTTCACCCGGCCCGAAGGCGGAATGTTTGTATGGCTCCGTTTCCCCGATAGTATGTCCTCGATGGATATATTTGAAAAAGTCTCTGAAAGGGATGTCGTTATCCTGCCGGGAACTCCCTTCTATGTCAATGGAGACGGGGCCAGGACTGCGAGGCTTAATTTTTCCAATGCAGATGAAGACGAGATCAGGACCGGTATCAGCGTCCTTTCAGAGGTCATAAAAGAGTTGTATTATTGAAATCAGAAGGCAAGTGAAGTAACGGTAAGAACAGCGATAAAGAATACGATGAGGGCGATCGTCCTCCTGATGAATTTTTTTGCGACACGAACTTCCGACCCGTTCCTCGGGGCAACCCCCACAATCAGCGTTCCAATCATTGCCCCTGCAATAAGCCCTATTACGTTGTCCAGCGCCAGCAGTATCGATGCGATAGTCGCCTCCGGGATCATCACAAGCGAGATGCCTGCAACAACTGTCGGCGGGAGAAGGGCTGCCGCCACAGCAACCCCTGCGATCGACTCCGAAAAACCCTTTGTTAGTGCGATTATGGTGGCGACCCCGAGCATTATCGCCATAAATATGTATATGGGGCTCGTCGTCGTCCTGATCAAAATCTCCTGGGTAAGTATAAGCGAGGAGAGGATTCCGGGCATTGATATCTTCAGCATATGCAGGATATATGTGGCAATTATCGAGACCAGGTAGACGGCACCGAGATATGCAAAGAGAACAAGTATGCTCTTTACTGCATCTTTTGATCTTCCTGTTGTGGCATAGATTGCAAAGGAGTGTATCGGCCCGAGAATAGGTGCAAGGAGCATTGCCCCGATGATGATGGCGACATTGTTCAAAAAGAGGCCTGTAAGGGCGATAAGACCTGCGATAGTCGTCAAAAGAAGTATCCAGTAGTCGATTGAACTATAGTTTCTCGCCGAACTAAGAAGCTCTTCGACAGGGGTTTTCTCGGATTTTCTGGCACTGTTTTCAGCCCTTGAAAGGGTTGAGGATATGATAAAATCCGGGGATGAAACCTCGATAAGAGTCTCTTTGAACCGAAGATCGATTGGCTCTCTTATCTTTGTAATGATCTCGTCGAGCTCGGAGTCCGGCGCAAATATCTTTACCTGGACAAAGTCCTTCTCGTCCATGTCTATATGGTAAAGACCCTCCAGCAAGGGTTTTAATTTTTCATAATCCTCATGCCTCGCGTGGAGGAGTATCTTCTTCATAGAGACTAGATCCGCCGTAATGGAAAAAAAGATTATGGTTTACTGGTTTTTGTTCATCTGCTGGATGTATACATTAACAGCCGCCGATATCGCTGCTGCTTCTTTCCCACCTCTCAGTGATTCGGCAAGATTCTGCATCCTCGTCTCCTCCTCGCGGAGGTACCTGGCAAGACTCCTCTTAATATGCTCCTCCTGGAGGAAATGCGTGTGCGTATTACCGCTGATGAAGTGGCTGTTGTTCATTATTGCATGATGGAGAGGAAGCGTTGTCCTTACTCCGAGAATGACGTATTCGTAGATCGCTCTCTTCATTCTCTCGATCGACTCCTGCCTGTCACTTCCCCACGAACAAAGTTTTGAAATCATCGAGTCATACATCGGGGGAATTGAATATCCCATATGTATTCCCGAATCGACTCTAATCCCCGGACCTCCCGGCGACCTGTAGCGGACAATCTTTCCAGGGTCGGCGGCAAAATTGTTGAGAGGGTCTTCGGCGTTTATACGGCATTCAATTGCATGCCCGTTGAGCCTGACATCCTCTTGTGAATGCTGGAGTTCTTCCCCTGCGGCGATCTTTATCTGCTGTTTTACGAGGTCGATCCCAGTAATCATCTCTGTAACTGTGTGCTCCACCTGAAGACGGGTGTTCATCTCCATGAAATAATACTCGCCGTTACTATAGAGGAATTCCACTGTTCCGGCGTTGTAATATCCCGAGGCTTCTGCCACTTTCAGTGCTGAGGTGGACATCTTTTCACGCAGTTCATCGGTCATTATCGGGCAGGGAGCCTCTTCAACGAGTTTCTGGTGTCTTCTCTGGATCGAACATTCCCTGTCATAAAGATGAACGCGGTTTCCGTTTTTATCGCACAATACCTGAAATTCGATATGCCGCGGTTTAACGAGGTATTTTTCGATAAAGATCGTCGAATCCCCGAATGCCGATTCTGCTATCCTCATTCCGGCTTCTATTGCATTTTCGAGGCTTTCTTCATCCTCGACGATCTGCATTCCTATTCCTCCGCCGCCGGCGCTTGCCTTGACGATTACCGGGTACCCGATATCCTTAGCGATTCTTTTTGCCTCGGTAATGTCCTTAACACCATCTGGAGTATATGGAAGGACAGGGACTCCTGCCTTCTCCATCATATGCTTCGAGCCGAGTTTGGATCCCATCGCTTCAATTGATCTCCATGAAGGTCCAATGAAGTTAAGGTCCTCCTCTTCGCAGTACTTTGCAAAGACTGAATTTTCTGCAAGAAAACCGTAACCCGGGTGGATGGCTTCAGCTCCGGAACTTTTTGCAATTTTCAGGATTCGATCCATATTTAGGTAACTCTCTTTCGGGGATGCTCCGCCGAGGAGATAGGCCTCATCTGCATACTTGACATGGAGTGAATTCTTATCAGGTTCGGAATAGACTGCAACAGTCTCTATCCCAAGCTCCCTGCACCCGCGCATCACCCTTATGGCGATTTCGCCCCTGTTGGCAATCAGAACTTTATTGAAATAACTCATTCAACCACCAGCAAAACGTCGCCGCTCTGCACCGTGTCGCCTACATCGACAAAGACCTGTGTCACCTTCCCGTCCTTTGTCGACTTAATCGGGTTCTCCATCTTCATGGCCTCAAGAACGACGAGTGTGTCACCGGCTTTTACCTGTGCACCCATGCAGGTCTCAAGTTTGAGAACCATGCCCTGCATATTGCTCTTGACTCCACCTTTAATGCTCCGCGGAATCTTTTTCTCTCCAACAGATGCGGCCGATGTAACTTCGCTTCCTTCTACAGACAGGATTCTGACGGCAAAAACCTCTCCGTCGACCTCGACCTCCATAAAACTGGGGATAGCTCCAGCATCCTGCTTTTTCGACTGGGATATGGATGGTATTACTTCCGGTTTTCTTTCACCCTTGAGGAAAGAGGGTGCTATTGCAGGGTAGAGGATGTATGTCAGAATGTCTTCATCTTTCTTAACAAAACCTTCTTCCTTTGCCTCATCAGCCATTCTGGCGTATACCGGTTCTAAAAGATCTGCTGGTCTTCCTTCGAAGGGTTTCTCTCCGTCGATTATTGTTTTACGGATCTCATCCGGGATTGTTCCGGGAGGTCTGCCATAAAGTCCCCTGACGTAGTCCTTTACTTCCTGGGTAACATGGGAATATCTTTCTCCTCCCATGAGTACGTTCAAAACCGCCTGCGTCCCGACAATCTGGCTTGTGGGTGTTACCAGCGGTGGATAGCCGAGATCCTCTCTTACTCTTGGAATCTCGCTATGCACTGCTTCAAGTTTGTCAAGAGCATCCTGTTCCTTAAGCTGTGAGACGAGGTTCGAGATCATTCCGCCCGGAAGCTGATAGATCAGGACGTCGCTGTCTATTCTTTCGGATATCGGGTCAATCAGTGCTGCATATTTTTCCCTGATGGCAAGTGTCTTTATCTTTGCATCACGAAGACGCATCAGGTTGATTCCCGTATCCCTGACCGTTCCCTGAAGACTTGCAACAACACTCTCCGTTGCAGGCTGCGAGGTGCCCATCGCAAAGGGTGACATGGCTGTATCAAGTATATCCACTCCGGCTTCGATGGCTGCCTGGTAACTCATGGGGGATATTCCGCTTGTCGAATGTGAGTGAAGGTTTACGGGGATATCTATTCTGTCCTTGATTCCTGATACAAGGTCTGCGGCATCTTTTGGCATAATAAGTCCTGCCATATCCTTGATGCAGACCGAATCACTCCCCTTTGAATACAGATCCTCTGCAAAGTCAATAAATCCGGAGGTTGAATGAACAGGGCTTGTCGTATAGCTTATGGTTCCCTGGAGATGGGCGCCGATATCCTTTACAACCTCCATGGATTTTTCCATGTTCCTTATATCGTTCAGTGCATCGAAGACCCTGAAAACATCGATTCCGTTCCTTCCTGCGGCTTCTATAAATTTTTCGACCACATCATCGGGGTAATGCTTGTATCCTACCAGGTTTTGTCCCCTGAGAAGCATCTGGACCTTTGTATTCTTCATCTCCGATTTTATATCACGGAGTCTCTGCCAGGGATCATCATTTAAGAATCTGATACAGCTGTCAAAGGTGGCCCCGCCCCATGCTTCAACCGAAAAAAAACCTATTTTATCTAATTCTCTTGCAACAGGGAGCATATCCTCGGTTCTGAGCCGGGTAGCGATTAAGGATTGATGCGCGTCCCTGAGGGTAGTATCTGTTATTTTTACAGGATTGGCAACACTCATAAATTTCCTCCAAGGAGCCAGGATTGATTGATTTTTATTCAGTCTCTAATAAATTTATCATGTTACTATAAATATGTCACTAAGTTTGCTAAAGCAAATAATATAGTTGCAAACGCAAAAAAAAGGCCGATTATATCTTTTTTATCGGTATCAAATTTAGAGGCGTGTGTTCCGCCGTGAATGTACCCCCTCACTGCAAGCATTTTTCCCTGCTCGTCAGCCCGCCTTAATGTTATTATCAGTATATTGCCAAGAACCGGAATATATTCTTTTAAACTCAGTTTTTTTCCTTTAAATGATATTGCAGTCCTCGTCATCCTGAAATCCCGGGGGATCCTCCGGATCTCGCTCATAGCCGTTTCAGCGATAAGACCAAGCTCAAACCCTGTCTTTCCCCCGGGAAACCATACCAGCGTATCCAAAATCTCGCCGGGCCTGATTTCAGAGTATGCCCAGACAGCGATTAGAATCAAAGAGGTCATCCTGATGAAATAAGAGATACCTCCTATACCTAGTGAAATAATTGAAATGATGGAGACCATAATAAACAGACCAAGAAACGCCCATGGTGATGGAATTTTTAATCTGCGTTCCGAGAATACAATAATCCATGCCATAGATGCAATTGCGGCTTTGGGCCCTGCAAAGGATGCACATGAGAGGAGTATCATTGATGCCATCCTCGTTCTCGGGTCTTTCATGTATAGTCCTCCATAAGAGCCCCTTCACTCCACTCTTAAAAGAAGGCCATCCGAGATCGTCCAGAGATTCGTATATTCAGGCAGGACTCTCTTTTCATGCGTAAAAATTATCCTGACTCCCTCGTCGATTTCGTTCATCATATCCTTAAATTTCCTCTTCCATATACAATCGAGGGAGCTGAAGGGTTCGTCGAGTATCATCAGATCGTATTTTTTTTGCAGGAGGCATGCAAGATGGAGTCTTTTCAGCTCTCCCCGGGAGAGTGTCATCGGGTCTTTCTCCTCAGGGCAGATGAGTCCGGCTATTCCCAGTACGGTTTCAGCATCAACACCCCATGACCTAATCTCAGGATCGAGATTCATATGGGTGAGGTGGTACTCGGGAAACTGCATCGACAGAATTTCAGAACTGATACCTTCTTTTATCACAATACCAGTGTCCGGTTTTTCAGTACCTGCAAGGATTGAGGCAAGGGTGGATTTGCCGCTTCCGATCCTCCCGGTGATTACATGCAGTCCCTCGCAAAATTCGGCATCAGCCCGGAGATTGAAACCGTCCCTGGAAAACCTGATCTCACTGCATTCGATCTTCATTCAGGACTCCGTATTACCAGGGCTGAAACATGTTTCCCCAAGTGTTTCAAAGACGGATGAAGGCTCTCCCGATTCCGCAACTCTTCCGTTTTCCATATAAACAGCAAAATCAGCTATCTCTTCCACCCTGTTCATATCCTGTGTACAGAAAACAACATGGGGGATTTCCAGTCTCCTTATGATCTCAAAAACTCCTGAAGCGGTTTGGGAGTCAAGATGCGAATCCGCCTCATCGATTACCAGGAGTCCGGGTTTTATTGAGATTGCAGTGGCAAGTGCAACCAGGATCTTCTCTCCTCCAGAGAGTCTTGTAACATTTTTATCATAGAGGCCGGTTATTCCGATCTCCTGGATTATTCCTCTAACTTTTTCTTCAGTTTCATTACAATCAAGATGCCTGAATTTCAGGGGGGAGGAGATCTCATCAGCGACCCTCTCAAAGACTATGTTTCTGTCGGGGAACTCTGATAAATACCCGCATTCCGTATTTCGCGGAGAATTTCCATTGATGAGAATCGTTCCTTCATCCGGCTGATCAATACCGGCAATAAGCCTGAGAAGGGTGCTCTTCCCTGATCCATTGGGGCCGAATACCGAACAAAGCCCTTCAGGAATATTCAATTCAGGGACCTGGATCTCCCTGTAAATCATATGATCAAATTTTATCATTGATCCTCTCTGCGATGAAATATGCGGCGGCGGATTTAACACAGTCTCCAGGGATAAAAGGCAATGCTCCAATTAAAAACGATTCTGTCAGGTTCATGGATGTCGAGACTGCAAGCCATATCACACCTGCTCCGAGAATGGCGAATGAACCTGCGAAAAAAGATGCGGACCTGACATATTTGTTCCGGCATTCATAGAGATTTCCAACAATGATGGCTGCGATGACAAAGCCCGCAATATATCCTCCTGTGGGGCCGAGAAGAACACCCGGACCGGCGGTAAACTGGTGAAATACGGGAAGACCGATGGCACCGAAAAAAATATAGAGTAAGACGGGGATGAATGCCCTTTTTTTCATAACCGCACCTGAAAGGAGAACGAAGAGCGTCTGAAGTGTGAAAGGTACAGGTATCATGGGTATGGTAATGTAGCTCCCTACCGCGAATAATGCAATAAATATCCCTGTATAAGTTATAATCCGTGTTCGTTCCTCGTTGCCGTACATGTTTGTCAACCAGTAATTTTTTTTAAGTTGACAAAAGATTGAGTTTTTTGATAATTTAATTTTATTGTGGGAACCGGCGTTTCAATCTATTTTCGATATAATGGACATAAGCCCCTCCGGGGCAGCCCGGGCGTAAGTTTGCATAACAAACTCACGCAATAGTGATAGCCTGGCCTGCGTACTACCCTTTTGGGTAGTCTGGGCCGTAAAGAGAAAACAAAGACATTGAACTGGAAGTTGCAAGTCGCCTGAAGAAATCGATTGGGGCAGACAGCTCTTCGATTGTTCCGCCGGGAAATTAAATAGATCTGGATAACTATTTGCTTAGTTGTTTTTGAAGATATCCGGAGCCGGAGGGATGCTTGTCCATTTTGACTGCTCCCGTTGCTTCTTCCGGCCGCAGGCCGGTTATCACAAGCGAACTTGCGCAAGGGTTGCCTCCTGAGGGTTCTTACCCGGTAATTTATGGCAGGATGCAGGGGGAAAAGAAAAAAAGATCAAATCGGAGTGCAGTCCCCGGACAGGATGCGCTCGATCTTTCCGTTGTCCTTTTTTACGATAAGTGCGCCATCTTCATCAAGATCGATGGCTTCACCTTCGAATGTTCGGCGGGGGGTGGTGATTCTTACTCTCTTTTCAAGAGTTAGGGAGAGACTTTTCCATTCTCTTGAAATGGCCTTGTATTCTCCGTCCTCAATAAGCTGATATCTTCTTTCAAATTCTTTGAGCATTTTTGCAAGAAACTCCGCCCTGTTGATATCATGACCGATTTCGATGTTGAGTGAGGTGATCGGCGTCTGCAGGGAAGACTGGAGGTCTTCGGGTTTGATATTTGCATCAATTCCTATGCCAAGGAGACAGTAGTGAATCTGGTCGGACTCTGCCGCAAGTTCGAGGAGGATCCCGGATACTTTCTTGTCGCCGATGTAGATGTCGTTCGGCCATTTTATCAGTGCACCGATATCATACATCCGTCGGATAGTCCTTGCAACTGCAATCGATGCGGCCATTGTAACAAAAAAGAGTTTATCTATGGGGATTGTCGGTTTGAGAATAATTGTCAGCCAGATCCCGCCCGATGGCGAAAACCATGCCCGGCCAAGTCTTCCGACACCTCCCGTCTGCTCTTCTGCGATAAGAATGGTTCCGTTGAAATTTTCCGCATCCTCCTTTGAGCAGATATCCTTTGCGACCCAGGTTGTTGACGGGGTATTTTTAAAATATCTGATATCCTTTCCGATGAATTCCGTATTTATGTGCTTTTTAATCTCATGCGGAAGAAGCCTTGAGGTAGGAGTCGTTAATTCATAACCCTTTGACCTGGAGGATTCGATTGAATAGCCGAGATCTTTTAGTTCATTGATATGTTTCCAGACCGCGGATCTTGTTACCCCTACCATTTCACTGATCTTTTCACCTGATATCGGGCCTTCATTCTCTTCCAGAATATTCAGTATCTTTTCAGATGTTTCATTCATACAGATTACCTTTTTGCTCCGATTGATTCACCCGGAAGCGGACATGGATCCTTTCCGCATACCTGTTTGATTATCTCTGACTGGTGTTCCATGAGAGTGGCAAGGTCAAATACCCCTGTGAAATCAACGATTCCCAGTGCACCAACAGCCTCCCCTTCTTCATTTCGTATTGGTGCGACAATCACCGGAACTCCCTTAAACCCGCCTTCTTTTGGAATTTTATTTATTGTTTCATTAATTCTAAGAACTTCTTCAAGTACCGGACCGCTGTAATCCTCATCGATAACCTTTCCGTTTTCAATGTATATGCCTTTATGATTCTTTGATCTTGCAGTGACAGGCATCTTTATTATTGCATTTATTGCCATTGCAACTGGTTTGAGATCAGCGGCTTTTGAGTCGGCCGAGATTATGTATGCTCCCATCTGGATCACCTATCTATTGTGTATTTAAGTTATTGTTAAAATATAATTTCCGAATCTCCCGAACAAATTTTTGTCAGAAAGGCCCTTGAAGGAAATTCATGAATTGAAGTAATGATAAAGCAGCCGTCTCCGAATGGCTTTTCAATCATGATACAACGGCCTTCAGGGGTCTGTGCAATACAATCTCCTTCAAATACCGGGAAATAACCGTCACACTCTATCCCTGATTCATTGAAATCCATTACAATGTTACAATAATTTGACTTTTTTTCAGTGAGGATTGGTGCATTGAAGTACTCGTTGGTGTATTTTACTTTAAATGGAAGCCAGTCATAACTGTCGTCATCTCCTGACATTGCACCAAATACCATTACCTTCCCGCCCTTCTCGACAAATTTCCTGATTCTTGACGCTGTGCCTTTAAGTGCCGGCATAAGTCCTGAATATGCAGGATTCCCAAATCCCGTGGGTATTATCAGGGTTACAAACCTTCCCCTGAAAAATGGTGCCGCAAGCAGCTGGGGAGTTACAAGTTCGCAGGAAATATTATTGTCACAGATGTACTTGTTGACATAACAGTCACAGTCCCAGACAACCCCTGCCTTTTTTATCATCCCTTAATCACTCCCAGGGGTTCGAGTCTTGCAACCTTCATGGACAAACCTGCAAGGTGAACGATATCGACAACCTCACTGCTGGGTTTATAGACATCAGGTGCCTCTTCTGCAATCACCTTGTTGCTTGTCGCCCTGACATAGATTCCTTTATTCAAAAGGTCCTGTCTGATATCTGCCCCGCTGTGACTCTTTTTTGCACTTGATCGTGAAGCGATTCTTCCTGCACCGTGGCATGTGCTGCCGAATGTCTTCTCCATCGCGGTCTGTGTTCCTTTAAGAAGATACGAAGATGTTCCCATACTTCCCGGAATAATTACAGGCTGTCCTACATCAGTCAGGTTATGGGGTATTTCAGGTGAACCCGGGCCGAATGCACGCGTGGCTCCTTTACGGTGCACACAAAGATCCATTTTTCTCCCATCAACTTCATGGGTTTCAAATTTGGCAACATTATGCGTGACGTCGTAGATTAGCTTCATCTCATTGTAATCCACACCAAAATCCCTTTCAAAGATCTCTCTTACCATGTGTGTTATCATCTGCCTGTTGGCCCACGCATAATTTGCCGAAGCAGCCATTGCTCCAAAGTAGGCTTCTCCCTCAGGACTTTTTACCGGGGCGCATGCCAGCTGTCTGTCGGGAATTTTGATCCCGTATTTTTTAGTTGCATTCTCGATATCCTTTATATGATCAGTGCATACCTGGTGTCCAAGCCCTCTTGAACCGCAATGAATCATAAAACAGATCTGGTCCTTTTCGATTCCGAATTTTTTTGCAGCCTCTTCATCCATTATCTCTGCTGCATATTGTATCTCAAGGAAATGATTTCCTGATCCGAGAGTTCCGCACTGGGGTCTGCCGCGCTGTCTTGCCTTTGTGCTGACAAATGCGGTATCCGCATCTTTCATCATTCCGTTCTCTTCACAGGAATGTACATCATCAGGAATTCCGTATCCTTCCTTCACCGCCCACGATGCCCCTTCATTCATAATATCCTCAAGCTCATTGTCAGTGAACTTTTTGGGAGCAACGTTTCCAACACCGGTGGGGACTGTGGCAAACAGGGTGTTAATCAGTCTTTTTATCGCTGAAAAATCATCCCTTTTAAGAGGGGTTGATATCAGCCTGACCCCGCAGTTTATATCAAAACCAACACCTCCGGGTGAGATGATACCGTTTTCAATATCAAAAGCCCCGACACCGCCTATGGGAAATCCGTAACCCCAGTGGATGTCGGGCATTCCAAGAGAATAACTTACAATGCCGGGAAGTGTTGCAACATTTGCAAGCTGTTTTACTGCTCCCAATTCCAGGTTTTCACCAAGATGTTCGGATAAAAAAATTCTTCCCGGAACGGCCATGTCTTCAACATAACCTCTCTGAACCTCCCATTCTACTTCAGATATCTTTTTTAATTCCCCAAACATTATTCATCGCCTCATACGTCGAAGATCACATCAACCTGATATTTCCCGTCTTTTTGTTCTATATCCATTCCATATCTTGAAATGCCCTTGATCTCTGTCCCGCCGCCGTGTTTGTCCATACTGAATCTCTCTCCTGTAGCCACTGCCCGGAGTGAATGGTTTTCTATTATAATTTTTATTCCTGAAAAAACGACCCTTTCAACTTCTGATATAAAAATGAGTTCTGAAAGAAGATCATAAAGCAGTGTTTCAAAATCTTCGGATTCAAGTTCAATGTCGATCTTTACCGGACCCTTGTCTCTTTCATCAAACATCAGGGAGAACATTGCCATTGCAGCCGATGTGAATAACTCTTCAATTGTACTTCCCGAGCACCTGTAAAGGTAGTCTGCCGTATGGTTCAGTTCTTCAAATGGCATTTTGATATAAATGTTTGATATGGTATTAAAAAAGGTCGCAGTATTGAGGGATCATATCCATATTGATTGTATCCATAAAGCGCGCCTGGTACATTGAGACGTATATAATGTAATCCTCAACATAAATCTCGATATCTGTTGATTTTGGGGGTTTTGCTGTTGTCGAAAGAAGAATTGGTCCGCCACATGAAGTGCATACCCTGAAATTTCGTTTTTTCTCAAGAACGTAGTCTTTTACTTCATCAGAGATACTTATATTTTTTTTTGGATATTGCTGATATTCCATTCTCCAGATATTTAGTAAAAAATAATAAAAATAGGTTTTGGCCGGATCCTATGCAGGTATAACAAGCCGCGCGACCAAATCCGCATACTGCTCCTTTAATTCATACCTTGTCTGGTCGTTGTCTTTTTCTTTGATTATATGAAATATGCCAATCCTTGATGCAATGGTTCCCACCATGGAAGCAATAGACTGGTATGTAACAGAGAACTTTTCCTTTAATTTCTCGTGCGTCTCGGCCACTGTCAGGGATTTTGCCTTGACGAAGATCTTCAGCAGCTCACGGCGAATGCCGCTTTTGTCTCTTGAAAGGTAATTCCTGAGACGCATTTCAATCTCTTTTTTTAGATCAGCCGCAGATCTCATGAGGAATTCATTAATTTGAATTCTATTTATAATTTTCTTAAATCTCCTTATGAGACAAAAAATTCATCCTTATAATAATTAATCAGATTCACGCCAAAATTTTAAAATTACTTCTGGTTTGTAATTTTTTTATGCGATAATTAAATTTTGATTCAGGGATTTTCTGTAGTACATGTTTATTTTATATGAGTATTATTATTTTTTTCCTGCGCGGATATCCGGGGGAACGACCAGATCCTTTAATCAATTTCGTCGACAAATTTTAGGTATGGGTAAATTTACCTATGATATTAATAAATACGAACCAAAGCAGATGGTTGCACTTCCATTGGGTTTGCTGATTCTGTCTGTAATCTTTCTCGCTTTCAACACCATCTCAACCGGGATGCCTGTTGAACCGGGAATTGATTTTGCAGGCGGGGTTGCAGTTACCCTATTTACCTCTGATTCACCGGAAGAGGTAAGGGAATACTTTGCGGGTTATCCGCTAAAATCCATGGGTGAAAGCATCAATGAAGGTTATTATCTGGTTTTTGATTATCTTGACGGGGACAGTTTCAGGGAACTGACAGAGCACGTTACGGCAAAATATCCCGACTCGATGATTGATCAGATTGGAGAGACTTTTGGCAAAACACTTCAGGCGCAGGCTCTCTGGGCCCTGCTCTTTGCATTTATCCTAATGGCGATAGTTGTCTTCATTTCTTTCAGGACATTTATCCCGTCGGTTGCGGTTGTGGTTTCGGCATTCTCGGACATTGTGATAACTGCGGCGTTCATGGATGTATTGGGAATTTCTCTTTCACTTGGGACTACTGCAGCACTTCTGATGCTCATCGGTTATTCTGTAGACAGTGATATCCTTCTTACAACAAGGCTGCTGAAGAGGCAGGGCAAGATGGATGAAAAGTTTTCAGGTGCATTCAGGACCGGTTTCATTATGACCACAACGACACTTACAGCCATTGCTGCGATGTTTATCGTATCGGCTCTAGGTCAGGTTGTAATAATCAGGGATATTTCTGCTGTTCTTCTTATCGGCCTTCTTATTGATATGATGAATACATGGATGCTAAACGCAGGTCTCCTGAAATGGTATCTCCAGAGGGGTGGTAAATAATGGCAGAAGAGAAGGGAACATTAGCAAGGGTTTTCACCGACTGGCAGGTTATTGTGGTGCTGGCACTGGTGATATTCTCTGTATTGAGCATATACGTTCTGCCCCCTGCCTTTAACAAGGGAGCTGAGGGGAATCTCCAGCTGGGTCTGGATCTCGAAGGCGGCTCATGGATTCAGCTATCATTCCAGTCCGAGGTTGTCAGTTTTGACTCTGATATGTCTTCAGAAGAATTCGCCGTAAAGCTTTCTGGAAAGATCGACGCCGAAGTCGTGCCTGTTTCAGACAATGTTGTTGAAATCAGGAAATATTACGAAAAGAGCGAACTTGAAGAGATCTTCGGGGAGCTTGGTGTAAAACTGGTGACCTATGAACAGGGAATTTCAAAGGATACAGCTGATAATGTCAAGGATATTCTTGAGGATAAGATAAACAGTCTTGGGACACGGGATGCCCGCATCAATACCCTGACAGGTCTTAATGATGTTACGAAATACATCCGTGTCGAGCTTGCCGGAACTGACATCAATACCGCCCAGGACATAGTAAGTTCACAGGGTAAGTTCGAGATCAGGATCATTACAACCGGGAATGAATCTGAACATGTCCTGTTCGGTGACGCCGTAACGAGCGTCGACAATCCCTCACAAAATAATGATTACTGGGGTGTTGGATTCACTCTCAGTCCCGAAGGCGCAACGGCGCTCAGGGACGCCTGTATCAAATACGGTGCGGTAAACAATCCGGAAGCTCACTACCTTGTCATGCTCCTGGACGGTGTTGAGGTATATAGCGCACCGTTATCTCCGGATCTGGCAGCAAAGATTACGAAGGGTCCTGTGAATGATCTCAAGGCTTCGACAGGCTATGGTCAGGAAGGGTATGAAGAGGCTGAAGTACTTGAGATTCATCTTCGCGCCGGAGCTCTTCCGGTTGATGTTGAGATAGCAGGTTCAGGTTCTGTCCCTGCAGTTCTTGGGGACTACTTTAAGATGGTCTGTATTATCGCCGGAATAATTGCACTGATTGCAGTTGCGGCTGCGGTATATTACAGGTATCGTGAACCTTCAATTGTTGTTCCGATGATATTGATCAACCTTTCAGAGATTGTAATTCTTCTTGGAATTGCAAGATACATCCAGCAGCTTGATCTTGCAAGTATTGCAGGACTTATTGCTGTTCTTGGAACCGGAATTGATCAGCTGGTCGTAATAACGGATGAAGTCCTTCATGATGGCAGGGTACCGTCTCCGAACCTCTATCTCAAGCGGTTCAAGCGTGCCCTTGGTATTATCACTGTTGCGGCTTCGACAACGATATTTGCGATGCTCCCTCTGGCTCTGATGGACCTTTCAACACTGAAAGGATTTGCATTAATCACAATCCTGGGAGTACTAATCGGAGTTCTCATTACAAGACCGGCATATGGAAAGATAATCATGGCAATTCTCTCAAAGAAGCCATCAAAATAATTTTTTATTCTTTAATTGCTATAATTCGGACTTCCGGACAAAGGACAAAATTTATAATTATATTCGACCTTTTCTCTATCTGAGGATTGATGTATAATGTCGAAACCTGTAATTATAGATTTTTATGCTGACTGGTGCGGCCCGTGCAAGATGCAGACTCCCATTCTTGAGCAGCTGAATGAAAAGATGGGAGATTCCATTGAAATTAAAAAGATTGATGTTGATCAGAACATGGATCTTGCAATGAAGTATGGTATTCAGGTAGTACCTACTCTTGTAATTGAAAAATCGGGGAAGATCGAACACCGCCTTGAGGGTGTAACTGCTGCTGAAACTCTTGAAAGTCTTTTAAAACCTCTTATTGATTGACTGAATATGGACTCTGATCAATCTCAAAAAAAACATTTAAAAAAAACAATTTTTTTTCTTGAGGATCTTTACGGACCTGTTGAATGGTGGCCGGGGAATGCTGACCAGGTAATGATTGGAGCCATTCTTACACAGCAGACCCGGTGGGGGAATGTTGAAATGGCACTTGCCAGACTTGATGCCGCGGGAATAAAAACGCTCGAAGACATTGAGTACGCAGATGAGGCAATTATTAAGGATGCAATCCGCTGTACAGGTTATTTCAGGCTCAAGACCGAACGCCTGAAGGAGTTATCTTCATTTGTCGTAGAAAAAGGCGGGGTTGAATCATTGGGAATTATGCCAAAGGACGAACTAAGAGAGTGCCTTCTGGGTGTCCGGGGTGTAGGGGCTGAGACTGCCGATAGCATATTATGTTACGGGCTGGATATGGCAAGCTTTGTTATTGATTCATATACAGTCAGGATCACAGGATGTGCGGGAATATCTTATAAAAACGGGAGGCTGAAAGCCCTGTTTGAAAGCGTGCTTCCTGAATCGGCTGAAATTTACCGGACCTGTCATGGGTGGTTTGTTGAGTATGCAAAGGAATATTGTGTAAAAAAAAGGTGTGATGAATGCAAAATAAGGAGTTTAAACTGATTGGACAGCGTCTTTTCAACGAAGGTCTTGTAGCAGGAAATTTTGGGAATATGAGTGTCCGTATTAGAGGTGGTTTTCTGATAACTTCGAACGGCTCGTTTCTGGATGAGGAGGAGAGCCTGAGGTTCGTTTCAATGGACGGTGTTCCAGAGACCGGTGCATCAAGTGAATGGAGAGTTCATTATCTTTCATATCTTTCAGGAGATGCAGAAGCCATAGTTCATGCCCATCCTCCATTTTCAATCGCCGCATCACTCTTATATAATGAAATAATCCCTGAGGATAGTGAAGGAAAAATGTTCTGTCCGCTAATTCCTGTTGTTTCAGGAGAGCCCGGGACAGTGGAACTTGCAGAAAATATCTCGAAATTCCTAATCTCAAATAAGGTTGTAATCGCAAAAGGACATGGTACTTTTGCAAAAGGAAAAGACTTAAAGGAGGCGTATCTCCTCACTTCAATTGTTGAGCATTGCTGCAGGATTCTATATTATCTTGGTGGATTCGGCGGGCGGAGCCTCTGAATCTCCATTCTAAGTTCCCTGTTGAAAGAAACCAGCATATCTGCAATGACCCCGAACATGAAAATCTGAAATCCGATCAGTACCATCAGGACTGTAAGTATAGCCAGTTCAGTATGTGTTATCCCTTTAAGCCAGTCGATTGCGACATAGGCACCGAGAATTACTCCTATTATTGATATTACTATTCCGATGACTCCAAAATAGAATATCGGGTTACTGATCTTCGCAAGTCTCCAGACAGCCGCAATAATCTTTCCGCCATCTCTTAGCGGCCTGAGTTTTGTTTTTGTCCCGGGTCTTTCCTTATACTGGACATCAACAATCTTTATTTTTTGATCATTTCTGACAATTTCTGCGGATATTTCAGTCTCTATTTCAAAACCGCCTTCTTTAAGGTGAAGATTTTTCAGTGATTCAAGAGTAAAAGCCCTGTAACCTGAGAGGATATCGTAGAGATATGTACCATGTGCAACCTTGAAGAGATAATTTATCACCTGGTTTCCAAAATGATTCATTCTGCTCAGGGCGCCGGGTTCATAGGTGTCCAGTCGGTTTCCTATTACGTGATCATATCCTTCAAAGAGCGGTTCGAGCATCTTCTCAGCGTCTTCGGGTACATAGGTCCCGTCACCGTCGAGCATAAGCACATAAGGCTGTTTTAGGTATTCAAAGGCTTCAATTATTGCATTTCCTTTTCCTTTTCCTCTTTTCTGAAGTATTGCCGATGCACCCTCCCCTTCTGCAATCTCTGCGGTTTTATCACTACTGTTTCCGTCGAGAACAAGAATATTCTGATAGCCTGCATCCTTAAAAGAACGGACAAGACTACCTATAGTCGGGGCTTCATTAAGAGTAGGGATGAATATACACACTTCATCCTTGTTTATAACCATCGATACATTATATAAAAATTCACATTCATAAGACCTTTCATGAAAACTCTGAAATCCGGTGTCCGTGTTCTTGGTATAGCGGAAAGCTTTGTTCAGGGCGCAAAAAATTCGGTTCTTGCAGGTGTTGTTATGAGGAGGGATCTGATCATCGACGGCGCTGCATTCGGATATTCAACAATCGGCGGTATGGATGCAACCGGGGCCGTACTGGATATTGTAAATTACCTTGAAAGACAGGATATAAATTTTATTATGCTCTCCGGATGCGTGATATCCTGGTTCAATATTATCGATCCCGGTAAATTATACAATGAGACGGATATTCCTGTTATCGTGGTGACATATGAAGACTCGGAGGGACTGGCTGACGATATCTGTCATCATTTTCCTAATGATGATGAAAGACTCGCCGCCTATGAAATACTTGGAACAAGATCCCGGTATTTTCTTAAAACCGGATATGATGTTTATCTTCGTTCATGGGGGATGGATATGGATGATGCATTTAATGTCTGCAATATTTTTACAAAAAGCGGAAGGATTCCTGAACCCCTGAAAACGGCAAGAATCCTTGCAAGAGCTGCTATGAGATCCTTTGTTCAGTGATCAAATCCTTTTGTTTTCAGCTCTTCGGATTTCTTTATCGAACAGTCTTCACACCTGAATTCAGGTTCCTTATCTTCTGTTCTGTCATATTTCTTTGTCTGGACAAGCCTGTAACCACGCGCGATTTTACCACAGTCAACACACCGGATATTTTCTTTTACTTCCCACTGTGCAGCAAGCGTGCGTGATGTAAAGATAAACCTGTCAACCCAGAAAAATATCAGGCCGCCGATTAGGTTGGCAATTATTGCTGAGACTATCTGGCCCATCGATGCAAGAATAATTCCAACTCCTGCCAGAATCGGAGTGGATAGCTGCCATCTTATAAGGTAAAGACCATATCTTTTCAGATTTACTTTCATGTTTGGTGATTATTTAATTGATCCTGTTAAAGATTAAAATATCCAAGCTGTCAATTATGATGATATTCATCTGCAGAGATTATCCTGCCTGAAGGCGTCCATATTACTTCGACCTTTACAAGATCTCCCTTTTTAATCGTTGAATCTGTAAGATCAAGTGCGAGTTTTTCAGATGGCTTCCATGCGATATCGCTGCATCCCATCCCACCCATTGTCTGTACCCCGAAATGGTGGGTGGATATGAAATTGTGACCGTTCATTGTCTCTATCACACATCCCGACGGGTTGCCATTTATATAGATCCTGGCTGAGAGAAGATCATTATCAAAGGATGCTTCGCCGATATTTTTCAGGACAATCCTGCTGTCATAATCCGGAATTTCACTTAAAATCACCTGTATTTCAAAAATCACAGGGATCTCCCCGGGCAGTTCGAACTCCGGCATATGGAAGTTCATAAACATCAGGGCGGCTAGTGCTGCGAGTATTATTGTTACGGCAACGAGGAATACGTGACCTATTGTATTGGATGATGCGTCCCTGAAATTTATCCCTGACTTCAATAATGTCTTTTTCTTATTCTGAAATTTAATCATTTTGATTAATTAATGATCATATTTCAGGACTGATTACGGGCTATTTTTAGGAAAATATGAGAAGACATTTGTCAGCTGCGATTAATGGATGGTATAAAAAAGAAAATTATTCTTTCTCTGTGAATTCTTCGATTGCAAGCTGATAAATCCAGTCCATAAGAGAATTGCAGTCCTGAACGGTGCATTCCTCTTCACAACCGATACAGGGTATAAGTTCTCCTCCGGCAAGAAGAAGAGAAGGATTTACCGCACTTCTCTTTGCTTTCAGGAGATATGTCTTTACACCATTGGATTTGAATTCAATTCTGTCAATTCTTTCGGAATCTACCAGTTTTTTAACGATTCTTGAGCATTTACGGCTGTCAATATCAAGAAGCTTCCAGAGTTCGCTTTGAAGAACTCCTTCAGGTTTTGACTGGATGAGTTTCAATGCCTCTTCTTCAGTATCTATCATAGGTTCCTTTTGGATTTGAATTACAGTTCAGGTGCAATTGTAAGGATATTGCTTCCCCTGATCACAAGTGTCCCGAGATTCCGCCCTCTTTCTTCACCATTGTATTCACTTGCCTGTTCCATATGGATGTTAAGATGCTCATCCACTGCAACAAGCCTGCCGCGGAGTGTTTTTGGTTCGTCTTTTATTTCGACAATTATTTTGGAATCTATGAGCGCATAGACTTTTTTTATAGGCAATACGATACTGTTAACCATCTGCCTTTATATGGGGCCGGATTGTAATTAATAATTTCCATAAAGGGGTTAGATCCTGTTATCTCCCGCAGATACTCTCAAGCCGTTTTATCAGCCCTTCGCTGCCGACATATATTGGAGTTTTATGGTTTGATTTTTCCGGACTGATCTCGAGCAGATTGTTTTTACCGTCTGATATTGCTCCTCCAGCCTGTTTTGCAAGGAATCCAATAGGATTTGCCTCAAATACAAGTCTAAGCTTTCCTATCTCATTGTCGATAGTTGCAGGGTAGCAGTATATGCCACCGTATTTGAGAATCTGGTGGAAGTCTGCAACGAAAGAACCGGAATACCTGAGCTTTCCGCCTTCAGCTTCAATTGATTCTATAAACTCTCTGTGGGTGGCAGTCCAGTCTTTATTCAGCCCGCCGCTGCCGTAAATTTTCCCCTCCGGCATCTTTACAGGCCCTTCGAGCATCCTGTATTCTCCCGATTTGTCCATGGCAAATGTATATACTCCCTTCCCGACCGAGATTGTAAGGACTGTCATCGGCCCGTAGAGCATGTACATGGCAGCTCGTAGTTCATCACCCCTGCTTAGCGCCTTTCCGTTGTCATATATTCCGATTATTGTGCCTACGCAAAGATTGACCTGAATGAGTGACGAGCCGTCAAGTGGATCCATGACCACTGCGTAATTCCCTTTTGCGCCGGGGAAAGTCACAACATCGGATTTTTCTTCAGATGCGAGCTCTTTTACGAGTCCTGATTCTTCAATTACCTTTGTGAGATGCTCGTCTGACCAGACATCAAGTGCTGCCTGTCTCTCTCCTGATGTATTCTCTGTTCCGGCATATGACTGATTATCAATAAAGGCTTCACGAATTGGTGCGGCCTGTGCAGCAATCAGTATGATAAGATCAGAAAGCATCGGTTCACATCCGGCCGAATCAAGGTATTCCTTCAGTGTTGTCATATAACAATCTCCTTTTTATTATTGCTTATAATTGTTTTATTAATAATTATAGATTTTTTTCAGGAATTCCGGTTGAATGAGGGTAAAAATATTGTTCAGATAATTCCTTTCGCGGATTTCAAAAAAAGGGGTTGGTCATGATTCAATCGCTGAGATTTCAAGAAGCCCGTTTTTCAAAACATGCTTCATGGTCTCTTTTTTGATGGGAGGGATTTTCACCCTGGCTGAGAATCTTACATTATCTGAAAGGGAGGTGATGATCAGGAAATCATCTTCAACTGCTATTGCAGTATCCTCTTCCTTTGCGCCCGGGAGGTCGGCAGATATGATTATCTCATTATTCATTTTATGAACTTCAGTGTGAGGTTTGATCTCTTTAACTGCCGGGTTTTTACTTTCTTCCTGTATTCCGGTGAATTCCGGGGGGATTATGTCGATCGGGAGATTTCCTCCAGCAATGGTTATGGAAAAGTTACCTTCAGAAGGAAATCTGCCGTTTTTCATTGCTTCAGTGAGCATATCCCTGATAACCTTGTAAAACCGCTCCTCATCATCTTTTCCGTCTTCGTTCATTTTGACCAGCTCTGTTAATTTTTTACTTTTCAATCAGTTTTTCAAACTCTTCTGATAATTTTTTAATCTCTGTCAGATTCTTTTTTGATTTATAGATTTCTTTCCTGAGTTCATCCGACTTGAGCCTTATCTCTTCACTAACAGCTCCATATGATGCCCTCTTTACAGCAGATGCCGCCCTTTCAAGGATCTCTCTCTCGTCCGAATGATAGAGGAGGGGCCATGATTTTTTATCATATTCCTCAACAGTCTCCCTGTCAAGAGTGCCTCTTACCTTTCTCATTGCCTGGTTCATATGATCCTTTGTCACCATTACATTCGAGAGTGCTTTGTTGCGCTCTTCTTCTTTCATTCCTGATGTCTTTTCTATAAATTCCCTCATGGAGATCAGTTTGGCCTCACGGACAAGCATCTCGATATCAGCACCGACATATCCGTCCGTCTTTTCTACGAGTTCATCTATGTCGATATCCTTTGAGATGACCGATTCGGAATTCTTCAGGTAGACATCAAAGATCTTTTTTCTTGCTTCCGGATCTGGTGCGGGTACATATATAGTCCTGTCCAGTCTCCCGGGTCTCATCAGGGCCTCGTCGAGAAGATCGGGCCTGTTGGTCGCACCGAGAACGATTACATTCTTAAGTTCTTCAAGACCATCAAGTTCGGTCAGGATCTGGCTGACAACACTCTCCGTGACATGAGACGATCCTTCATATGAACCTCTCCTCGGGAGGAGAGAGTCTATCTCGTCGAAGAAGATGATCGACGGTGCGGCCTGCCTTGCACGGCGGAATATGTTCCTGATTCCCTTTTCGGATTCCCCAACCCATTTGGAGAGGAGTTCGGGTCCTTTGACAGATATGAAATTGACTTCGGTCTTATTTGCAACAGCCTTTGCAAGCAGCGTTTTTCCTGTTCCGGGGGGTCCGAAGAGCAGAATTCCGGTTGGAGGGGATGTCTTAAGCCTGGTAAAGATGTCCGGATATTTGAGTGGCCATTCTACTGCTTCAACAAGCTCTTCTTTGACCTCCTCGAGTCCGCCGATGTCGTCCCATGAAATATTTGGAATTTCGACAAGAACTTCGCGCATAGCGGACGGTTCGACATGCTTTAAAGCCTCGTCAAAGTCGTTACGCGTCACTTTGATCTTTTCGATGATCTCCAGGGGGATGTCCTCGCCCGTTTTGACATCCTTGAGGATTTCCCGAAGGGCATGCATCGCCGCCTCTTTTACAAGCAGCGAGATGTCTGCTCCGACAAATCCGTGTGTTGTGGCAGCGAAGGGTTCTAAGAATTTTTTGCGTTTCAGTTCGTTTTCATACTTCTTGCCTTCCTCTTCCCCGAGTTCGGCGAATGTCTTTCCCAGTTCTTCGCTCTCTTCTTTTGTTATTGTGATCTCATCGAGATCAAGGGGAACTCCTCTAGTGTGCACCTGGAAGATCTCGAGTCTTCCCTTCCTGTCCGGAATTCCGATCTCGATCTCCCTGTCAAATCTTCCTCCTCTTCTAAGAGCGGGGTCGATACTGTCCGGAAGATTGGTCGCTGCAATGACAATTACTTCACCCCGTCCCTTCAGGCCGTCCATTAGGGCTAAAAGCTGGGCTACTATTCTCTGTTCAACCTCTCCCTTTGTTTCTTCTCTCTTTGGGGCGATTGAATCGATCTCATCGATAAATATTATGGTTGGAGCGTTCTCTTCGGCCTGTTCAAAGACTTCCCTTAGTTTTCCTTCACTCTCACCGTAGTACTTGCTCATTATCTCGGGACCTGAGAGAGTGATGAAGTTTGCATCCACTTCGTTTGCAACAGCCTTTGCAATCAGTGTCTTCCCGGTTCCCGGAGGGCCGTATAACAGGACGCCTTTTGGCGGTTCAATGCCTATCTTTTCGAATATTTCCGGGTGCCTGAGCGGGAGTTCTATCATCTCACGGACCTGGTCGAGTTCTCTCCCAAGTCCTCCGATGTCTTCGTAATGGACATTAGGGACCTCCTTTTTTCCCTCTTCAGGTTCATAAGGTGTCTCTTTTATCTCAATTGATGTATTTGGACCGACTATTGCAACACCTGAGGGTTTGACCTTTGATATGACAAAACTGAGGGCATTGCCCATGATATTGACCCTGAATAGCTGACCCTGTATTACAGGGCGCCCGCTAAGAAGTCTTGCCATATATTGTTCTCCGCCTCTGAGAGTTACAGGCTGGGTAGGCTGTATTGTAATTTTATCTGCATATTTTGCGTCAACCCTGCAGATCTTCACCCTCTCGTCGATTCCCGACCGCAGGTTGGATCTGGTATTGCCGTCTATGCGTATGACTGCTTTTCCGGTATCCTGGCTGTAACCAGGCCAGACTATAGCCGCAGCCTTTGACTTTCCGGAGATCTGGATTACATCCCCGCTTCGAAGGCCGAGCTGCTGCATAAGGTCGATACTGAGCCTGGCAATTCCTCTGCCTGCGTCTTCATGTGCCGCTTCTTTTATTGTAACTTCATAAGATTGAGTATCTGACATAATGGTAAGCCTCCTAAAGTTATGCTAACCATTAGTGAGTGTCTCAAGTATTTATATTTGCCGGATAGGGCAGGTTTATTTTATCGTGATAATCTCATCTTCAGTGATGATGAAGTTCATCATTTAATCATAACTTTATTGCGGATACTAAGGCGCTTTTATTGAGATTTCCTCTGTCGAAAGTTTCATTTTTTCGCCCTTTGCTGCAATATGATATTCATGAATCCGGGAATGATTATTGCAATAAATTATCGTGATTATTATTCAGAAGTGAGATAAGCTGTCTCATTTCATCTATATGATACTGGCCCTCAGAGGAAGGGCTGCCCGTATGGCAGAAGACAGCATAAGAGCCGAAAAGACAGCAAAGTGCTCTTGCCCATCTGTAATTGTTACCCATCACTCCTGTTATTAACGGCTTTGGACTGTTTAATGTAAAGCGGGAGAGTAAAAGAACATCTTCATGATTATCCGGTGTAACAATTATTTTAGGGATGTCTCCTGTCTTTCTTAGCTCTTCTTCAATTGACTGCAGTTCAGTCTCCCCCGGCATATAATCAAGGTGAACTGATGAGATTACCTTTTTTCCCAGACTCCTGATGTCTGATGAAAAACCGGAAAAAGGCCTTTCCATATCGATATAATTACAAAGTGGAATCCATGGTTTGATCATTTCGTACCATTCCTCCGGAGAACCATCAAACCGGCCGCCTTCACAATTTGATCTTATGGTACCTATCATTGGAATGGAGTTATAATTGCTGCAGCTGTCAAATAGAGCTTCCTCTCCCTCCCCTGAAAGATCGATTCTGATCTCAATCAAATCAGGGTTGTATTCCGTTGCAACCCTGAAATCTTCTACAGAAGATACAGATATTATAAATTTGGGCTTCATTCTGCCTGTCCTGTTATATAGATTATATCCCTGACTCTATTATCTTTGCCGCACTGTAGAATGGTGTGTATCTACTGGTATCAATTGAAACCTTGAAGTTGCTTAAAAAGAAATTAATTATGTAGACAGGGAGGTTTTTTTTGAAGATCAATTTTGGAGGTTTTGTTCCGCTTAGTACGGTTGACTGGCGTGGTAAAGCTGTATGTACCGTTTTTTTCAGAGGTTGTCCCGTAAGATGCTATTATTGCCATAATCGTGATATTCAGACGGGAGAAGACCTCCATGAGGTTGATGAAATTGAGGATATGATCCGGCAGTCACGACTTGTTATATCCGGGGTGATTTTTTCCGGCGGGGAGGCGACGATGCAGAAGGATGCCATCATTGAACTGGCCAGAAGATGTAAAAGAATGAATCTGGCTGTCGGTGTCCAGACAAACGGAGTTTTTCCTGAAACTCTTGAAGAGATGATAAAAGAGAGCCTTGTTGATCTGGTTCATCTTGATATAAAGACAAGATGGGAGCATTATCCAAGAATGCTTAAAGTCGGGCCGGAAACGGTTTTGAAGATCAAAAGATCACTTGAGATCTGCAAAGAGGCATACAAAGAAGGAACTCTTCCTGAATTTCAGGCCGTAATAACTCTCTTTCCGGGAAGAGAGGAGGATGTCGAATATATATCCCGTGAGACCGGGGGTGTAGAACTTGTACTCCAGCAGGGAGTGTGGGGTTCGATACCGCCTCTCAGGTTTGAAGATCTTAAGAAAATTGCGGATAAAATAAAAAGAAGGGTCAGTATAAGAACACGCGAAGACGGGGAAGTTATCTATGACCAGAACCGGATATTAATCGCCGGATCGATGGTTCTTAACGATATAACACAGGCAAGGAGAAAATAAATGAAAAAGAAGCTTGTTATAGGTGTGGTCGGTTATCCTGCCAGCGGAAAGGGAGAATTTTCGAGAATTGCAAAGAAACTGGGGATTCCTGTTGTAGTTATGGGAGATGTTGTCAGGAAAGAGCTTGATAATGCCGGCCTGAAGCAGACAGATCGAAATATGGGGGAGATGTCAAAGTACCTGAGGCAGGGCATGGGAATGGATGCACTTGCACAGCTTACAATTCCGTTAATCGAAGATCAGAGGTCCGCGATTGTCCTTGTCGATGGTATCAGGGGAGATGCCGAGGTAACTACATTTTCAAAAAAGTTCAAAGGCTTCAGGCTAATCGGGGTTGAATCACTCTTTGATACACGTCTCTCCAGGTTAAAGGACAGGGGAAGATCAGATGATTCCGGTGATGCTGAAGGACTCCTGGCCCGTGATCAGCGTGAAGAAGGCTGGGGTCTTGGAGATGCCATGGATATGGCTGATTATTTTATCACCAATGAAGGCACTATTGAAGAGTTTGAAGAAAAAGCCCGCGAACTGCTAAAGAAAATGGAAAGAGAAGAAGATGTCTGCTGATATTTATTTTGCCTCGTCTGCGAAGGTCTGGTCATCCATAGAATGGGTTTACGGGATAGAGGAAACCGGTTATGACGGCTGGGAGATCTCTGCCGAAGGGAACTTCAGGCTTGACAACAGGGAATCCTTAAACTCTATTAAAGAAGTTCTTGAGACCACCGGCCTGAAGGCAACTGTACATGCTCCCTTTTCAGACCTTAACCTTGCTTCATTCAATTATCCGATCTATAAGGAATCTATAAGACAGCTGTGCGAGTGCATCCGGTTTTCTTCAGAGATCACTGAGTATGTAACTGTGCACCCCGGTTATATGTCCCCCGAAGCAAAACTTGTACCGGACAAAGTGTGGTCACTGCATAAGGAGGCTCTTGCGGAGATCGGCAAATTGGCAGAGGAATACGGGGTCAGGGTGGGCCTTGAGAATATGCCTGCAATTCCGGGTTTCCTTTGTATATATCCCGATGAGCTTTTTGGTATGATCCATGGTATTGACAATGTCGGTGCGACAGTGGATGTTGGCCATGCCAATACTGCCGGAGAACTGAAATCCTTCCTGGCAAGGATTGGGGAAGCCGCTCATCTTCATCTTCATGACAACAATGGTGAACATGACGACCATCTGCCGCTCGGACAGGGAAATATAGATTGGGAAATGGTTTTTGACAGAGTCTCCAAAGATTACAGGGGTATCTTCGTCGTGGAAGGAAGAAGCATTGAAGAAGCCGCAATCAGCCTTGAATTTATCAGGAGGTTTGACTTATAGCAGGAGAAACATTGCAGGTTTATTTTCTCGGAACATCGGGTGCTCTTCCAACACCCAACAAAAATCCCGCCTGTGTAATGATAAGGAGAGGTTCGGATACCCTTCTTTTTGACTGCGGGGAAGGCAGCCAGCAGCAGATGATGAGGGCAAAGACCGGGTTCACTGTTGATGCTGTATTCATTACCCACTGGCATGCCGATCATTATCTCGGTCTTCCCGGCCTTGTCCAGACAATGTCATTTATGGGAAGAAAGGAATCTCTTTATGTATATGGTCCAAGATGGGTCTCCGAGTTTGTCAAATCGGTAATTGCAATTTCGAGAAATAATCTTGATTTTGAGATTATACCTGTTGAACTCGGACATGGTTCGGTAGTTCCGTTCAATGGTTACACTGTCCGTGCATTCTCTACTGATCACGGAATGCCGTCACTTGGATATATCCTTTGTGAGGATGAGCGTCCGGGCAGGTTTGACCGTGAGAAGGCAATCTCCCTTGGAATCAGTCCAGGGCCTCTATTCGGAAGACTCCAGAGAGGAAATTCCGTCAAAGTCGAAAGGAACGGAAAGGAGGTCGAGATTCTGCCTTCGGAAGTCATGGGCGAATCACGTCCCGGCCGAAAGGTTGTATATACGGGAGATACACGGCCAAAATTCGGGGAATGGATGGAATGGGCACGGGACTCTGATCTACTTATACATGATGCAACATTTGACGACTCAGAAAAGGAGAGAGCCCGCGAGGTCTGCCATTCGACAGCAGGAGATGCAGGAAGAATTGCATCGGAAATATCCGCATGGCGGCTTGCCCTTATTCATATCAGTTCAAGATACGTTAATATGGCAAGTCATATAGAGGATGCAGGGAAATACTTCCATGGAGATATTTTCGCTCCTGATGATCTTACGATGATGGAGCTGCCTTTCAGGGATGAGTGATATTATGGGAGAAGGTGATGAAGTTGCTACCGGCAGTTGTTGGCCATCAGAGAAGATTGTTTTTACTGGGTCTTGCAGCTCTTCTGGTCAGTGCCTTTGCAGCCAGTGCGGCCGGTATATACCTGGGCAATTCAAGTGAAATAATAGCTCTTATCCCCGGATTAATGGTCCTGGTCCCGCCTTCAATTAATATGCGGGGGAGTATCTCCGGAGTTATGGCTTCAAGGCTATCTTCTGCTATGCACCTTGGTGAATTTGAGGTCGATTTTGGAAGAGACAGTGTTCTGGGAGCCAATACCAGGGCTTCATTTTATGCCACGGTTCTGCTGTCATTCGTCCTGGGTTTTTTTGCATGGGTAATATCATATATTTTCGGCCTCAAAGGCCTCTCAATATTTGATTTTATCCTGATTTCAGTAGTATCAGGGGTGGTTTCCGGGATTATAGTTATTGTGATAACACTTCTGATAACAGTAATCAGCCATAAAAAGGAGATTGATCTCGATATGATCGCCTCTCCGACAGTTACCACTTCCGGGGATATTGTGACGATACCAATCCTTATACTGACAGCGGTTTTAATTATGTCCGTCTCTGAAGAATTGAGATTAATTCTTTTTGTCACGGTCAGCCTGGTATCAGTAGCAGGATTTTTGTTATATATTCATAATTCTGGTGAATCCTCACGTGAAATACTTAAAGAGATCGTCCCTTTATTGATCCCTCTCTCATTCCTTGGTGTACTGGCAGGAATGACCTATGCTGCTGATCTTGAGAGGCTGATCTCTTATGCGGTGTTTTTGATACTTATTCCTCCATTTATGGGTGGATGCGGGTCCATTGGTGGAATATTGTGTTCAAGGCTTGCAACAGGTATGCATATGGGAGAGATCATTCCTTCGGCAATTCCCCATCGGGATGTTATCGGCCATTTCGCAGAGAGCTATATCTTCTCTCTTGTACTTCTGCCTCTTCTGGCAGTAATTGCATATTCTTCTGCACTTATAATCGGTCTTGAAACTCCTGCTTTTATGATTCTCCTGATAACATGCCTTTCTGCCGGACTGGTTGTCATTACGTTTGTAAATATAGTCGGATATTTTGCGGCGAGCATGTCATTTCGATACGGTCTTGATCCGGATAATTTCGGTATTCCTGTAATCACGAGTTTTATCGATCTTGCAGGTGCGGCCCTTCTGGTAACCGTCATAAATTTACTCTTGTAAAATAAACATAAACTGATAAATATTTTGGAAACAGGATTTAAGGATCAATTAAGTTATGACTGAACTCGAATATCAGCCTGTAAGTTTCAAGGATGTTCTTATAGAAATGAAGGATATCGCCGAACTTATGGTCGACCTTGCATATTCTGCAATTCTTTTTGAAAATAAAGAAATTGCCAGAGAGGTATTAAACCTTGAAGAGAGTATGAACCAGCTGGTTTACCAGGCAAGAATCCAGAGCATTCTCGGCGCGAGAAGAGTCGAGGAGGCCGAGTCTATGAGCGGAATGCTTCAGGTTGCAGAGGCCGCCGAAAAGATATCCAACTCGGCATCTGAGATTGCTAAAATCATTCTTAAGGACGTAAAGTTTCCTTCCAGGCTTAAACAGGCCCTGCCTGAAGCGGAAGAAGTGACTTTTCATGTCAAAGTCAGGGACAACAGCAATATTGACGGCAAGACACTCGGTGAACAGAAGCTCCAGAGTACAACCGGTATGAGGATTATTGCAATAAGGAGAGGTGTCTCGTGGATATATGATCCCGACAGAGACACAAGAATTCTTGATGGTGACATTCTACTGGCAAAAGGACTTGAAGTAGGAATTCTGCCTTTATATGAGATTACAGGCAATGATCCAAGGATTTCCGAAGAGGAGTCTTCAGGTGCAGTGGTCTCTGATCTTGACAGGGCTGTCTCACTTATAATCGAGATGAAGGACTTAAGTGAACTTGCAGTAGGTCTTGCATATTCTTCCCTTATGTTCAATAACCGGGAGGTCGCCGATGAAGTTGTATCCCTGGATTCCAGGATGGATGATATGAGATACAAACTCGATCTCTGGATTCTTGAAGCTGCCAAAAGAATATCAAATGTCGAATATCTGCGTGGTATGCTGTATATGTCTTCTTTTGCTGAAGGTATAAGCAATGCTGCCTCCCTTATTGTCGATGTAATTTTAAGGGATATAGAAATACCTCCGGTTTTCAAAAAAATTGTGAGGGAGTCTGATGAAATAATCTCCAAGATCCAGATAAGCGAATCCTCTTCCCTTGTGAGTAAAACCTTAAAAGAAGCATCTCTGGGGATAGTCACCGGAATGGTTGTTATGGCTATCGAAAGTGGTGACCGGTGGAAATACCGGCCGGGAAAGAATACGGTGCTGAATGCCGGAGATGTAATTATTGCAAAAGGAAGAAGAGATGGTGAGTGCAGGCTTTATGCTCTCTCGGGAGCAGGTAAGGGCAATGGGTCAGAAAAATTAACCGGATGTGAATAATTCAATGGAAAGTAAAGAAAATTTGGTCTATCGTCTTGGTTCCGGGTGTGAATTGAGCGATATTGTAATCGGAGAAATATATGAGGCGAAAGTGCAGGGTTTTGCAAAATTCGGGACTTTCGTTTATCTAAACAGCCATATAAAAGGCCTGATTCATATAAGCAATGTTAAGTCAGAGCATGTGGAAGGGGACAAAATTCTGGTCCTTGTAAGGAATATCCGGGATAACGGCAACATTGATCTTGAGGAGATTATTATCAGGGATTATGAAGTTAATTCTGTGATGTGCAAGAAATCACAGACGAGACTTGGTGATCTTAAAAATAAGGTCGGCTACAATGTCAGTCTTGATGTCGAGATCGCCCAGATCAAGCAGACGAGCGGTCCGACTATCTTCACGATGATTGATGAGACAGGCAAGGAGAACGGGGCTGCATTTATTGAGGCCGGCAAGAGAGCCTATCCCGAAGTTGAACTTGGGGATATAGTGCATGTCAGTGGAGAGGTCATGATGAGAAATGACCAGCTCCAGGTTGAAATCAGCTATATGGAGGTTCTCCCTGAAGAAGAAAAACAGCAGGTTCTAAAAAGAATCGAGAAAGCTCTTGATGACAGGGCATATCCTGAAGATCTTCCCTTTATGATAGAAAGCGAAGTTCTGGAAAAATTAAAGCCTGCAATGAAGGAAGTGGCTTTTATAATCCGGAAAGCGGTCTTTACGAACCAGCCGATTATTCTTCGCCATCATGCGGATGCCGACGGGATTGTTGCTGCAGTATCAGTTGAAAAAGCAATCACATCTTTAATTCGTGAAGAAGGAGGGGATCCAGACACTGAAAGCCACCTCTTCAAACGCGCCCCTTCAAAAGCTCCATTTTATGAAATAGAGGATGTCACCAGGGATCTCGATTATGCCTTAAAGGACAATGTCAAATACGGGCAGAAGATGCCTATTATTCTTATGATGGATAACGGGTCAACCGAGGAGGATGAACCGTCCTACAGGATGGCAAAGGTATATGATCTCACTATACTTGTTGTGGATCACCATCACCCTGACGAATCTACCGATGAATTTCTCTCTGCACATGTTAATCCATATCATGTAGGAGGAGATTTCGGGGTTACTGCAGGAATGCTCGGTGCTGAACTTGCAAGAATGATCTTCCCTCCTGTTGAAAAATATATCCGGCATTTCCCGGCTGTGGCAGCTGTAGGAGACAGAAGTGAGGCCCCGGAGAGGGAAAAATACCTCCGGCTTGTCGAGGATGAATATTCGGAAGAGAATTGTAAAGATATTGCGCTTGCTCTTGACTATGAGCAGTTCTGGCTTCGGTTCAATGACGGAAGAGAGATTGTTAAGGATATTTTAAATCTCAAAAATGATCATGTGAGGCACAAAAAACTTGTTTCTCTTCTTGTAACTGAGGCAAATGCAGCGATTGAGGAACAGCTTCAGACCTCCATGCCGCATGTTGAGAGATCGGTTCTTGAGAACGATTCACTCCTCTTTACGATAGATGTAGAGATCTATGCCCACAGGTTTACTTTCCCTCCTCCCGGAAAAACTTCAGGGGAGATACATGACATACTTTGTAAGGAAAATGAAGGCAAACCTGTTGTAACTCTTGGAATCGGCCCTGATTTTGCGGTAATCAGATCTCGTGGAGTACTCATGAATATTCCTTTGATGGTAAGAGAACTAAGAGAGGAGATCATTGGTGGCGGAGTGAACGGTGGCGGTCACCTTGTTGTAGGCTCAATAAAATTTGTTGAAGGTATGAGAGATACAGTAATATCCGGTCTGATAGAAAAAATAGGAAAATTCCCAATAGAATGATCTATTATTATTTTTTCCAATAATTCTAACTATAAATATTGATTGAAGATTATTTTTAGATCCTAATTTTATCTGATCTCAATAATTACAGTCTGTATTCATAATCGGATTTAGAATTGGGTAGAAATTTTTGAATTTATACAGGAAAGTTTATATATTTATATAACTAATATGGTCTTATCTCTAAGGGAGGTAGTTAATTTGGGCTCTAAAAGCGATATGCTGGAAAAATATTCAGGCACTCAGCATAAAATTCTCTATTATTTGAAATCCGGTTTGGATAAGGGTAAACATTACTTTAAATCCAAATATATAGCCAAAGATTTGGGTTTGTCACCGAAGGAAGTTGGAACAAATCTTGCAATTCTCGCTGAGATTTGTGATGAACTTGAAATCTTACGGTGGAGTTATTCAAACAGTACCACCTGGCGGGTTACTATAAAGGCATGCTGAGAAAAAAAACATCATCCATCTCCTTTTCGTTAGTTTAAAATATTTTTTTTACAAATAATTCTTGATGGCTGAAAAAATTTTGGAATTTACATCCGACATAGAATTTATTGCAAATATAAATTTAGAGAAGGACTGCCTGATGAACCAGGGGACTCATCAGGAAAATGCGAAAACAGATGAAGGAAATCCAATGGGCCTGTGGTTCAATATTGATATCCCCAAAGGACATGGTCTAAAGAATGGAGACAGAATAAAAATCATAATTGAAAAAGTGGATTAAGAAGCGGTTTATTTTATCCTGGGATGAGTGTTATTAAAAAGACAAATATTTTTATGAATATTCCAATAATATATTGAGGAATCAGGGTTTATTCTTATTTAACAAATTCACAGGATGAACGGGACACTGTAATTATGCAAAAAGATATTCTTTCTATAGCACTTCTGATAGTTTCTCTTATTTTTTCTCTGATAGCCGGATGTACAGTTTCAGGTGAAAGTGAAGAAGCAAATATCGATCAGATGGAGTTGCTGATGAAGGATGCAGAATCAAGACTTTTTTCAATAGACTGGAACAGTGAAAATCCAGGCAATATCAGGGCCCAGCTTTCAGCGGCTGAATATCAGTTTTCGATTGCTTTTGATACGTTATCCGGTATAAAACCTGAAAATGAAGATGATATACGGAAAATATATGCTCTGAGGACATTGTCCTGTACTTACCTTGAACTTATATCTTCAATGAGAGAGCTCGCAAATGTCATTGAACACAGTGACAATGCAGACTATTATGCTGCATATTATGAAGAGGAAAACTGGAGAAATGAAATGAATGCAAGTGATGCAGCCCTCGCCTCTGCAAGAAACAAACTGCATTCTGCAAAAACCCGTATTAATGGAATAAATATGAATCTTGTTCCTCTGTTCATGCAGGCAGATATCATTGAATTAAAGGTAAAAATTGAGCAGATGGACAATCTTATGTCAAATCTTGCTGAAGAATATGCAATTGCAATGAGCTGAAAATAATATTAGTTTCCCATTGTATTCAGGAAATCAACAAGTTTGGATTCAGCAGGTTTTGGATAAATATTATTATATGTAACTATAGGTGTCTGGAGTTCAATACTGAATGAAAGAACATTTTCAGCCTGTATTATGAAGTACATCTTTTTATCGTAAACAGTGACCTCCTTTAAAATCTCACCCTGCGGGAATATATTACCTCCTGTAATTACGTCTCCTGTGGCAGAATCGACGAGAACCCACATAAGTCGGGAATATGCGGGATTTCCATCAGGTTTCATTGTACAGTTTATTCTCCATAGAGAGTAGGGAACTCCGAAAATTTTGGAATAACCGCTTTTATTGCCTTTCATATATGCAAAAGTCTGAAAGTCTCCGGAATCTCCCCAGATGTCCGGTGAAAATAGGTCTGAACTGACATATGTGTCCATATCAGTTGCCTGACCGGAACCATAAGTAGAAGGGACATAAAAATTTCCAACCGGGACATAAACATTGCCCGGAAGATGAAGCCGCGGATATCCCTGTGCACCGGGTGCATAAATCGTACTGAGATCATTGTTGTATTGAATTATAAATGGGGGATCTATTCTTTCCGTGATGTAGGTATATTGGACTTTATCGCTGCAGCATGAAGAATCGGTGCAATATCCTGAAATTGCTCCTTTTTGGTCCAAACCCTGGGTCGTTTCTGCTCCTGATGATCCAAATTCCGGCGGGTGGGTAACCAGAGCAATCCCCAGGACAAAAAGAATAGCGGTTACAAATGTAAGAAGGTCTTTTTTATCCACAATAACTGATGTTCCTTAAAATTAAAAAAGATTCTATAAATAAAACCGGGAAAGTTATATAAAAAATGAAAAGTTAAAAAAACTATTAGTTTATTGAAAGAAATACATAATAAGAGGAAAGGATTTTTCAGATGTCATTCAATGAAGTGCGAACATGGGTTATTTTCTATCTTATCTCATTTGTAGTTCTTCTGCTGGCTCTCTTTTTTACAACACAGGGAATAATGCTTGGAATTGGTCTGACTCTTGTTATTGTTGTAATAGTAATCAATTTTCTTATTGTCTATGCAGAGATGAAAAGAATAAATGAAAGGAAGGAGATGCTTGAGAAATTTACAAAAAAGGATGAAACTGAAAGTGAGAATGATGAAAAGTCAGGATTTCTTTTATGATGATTTCCTGTAAATTTTTTGAAGAGCATTGTATGGTTTATACTTATCCTCAAGTTCCCTTGCCATAAATTCCGTTTTTCCCATGATGTAGAATCCTTCTGAAACGAGAGCCGGATAAAACATTCTTGCGAGGTCATTTTTCTGCTGTTCAGTAAAGTATATTGTCACGTTACGGCATGTTACCATATCAAGATAATTGGTTGCAGGTTTCCCGCTCATAAGGTCGTGCCATGAGAACCTGACCATATCTTTCAGGTGTTGTTTTACCTGGTATTTTCCGTCTTCGAGCTGAATAAAATGTCTTTTTACCTGGCTTTCTGATAGGTTTTCAAGAGATTTTTTGTCATATATCCCTTCTTTGGCCTTTTTAAGAACTTCTCTGTCAATATCGGTTGCATATATTACAACCTGCGAATCCGGTTTCAGTCTGATTAAATCATATGCAATTAATGCAAGTGTATATGGTTCTTCCCCGGTTGAGCATCCTGCACTCCATATTCTTGCTTTTCCGCGTTTTTTCAGAATTTCAGGAATGATCTCAGCTTTTATGATCTCGAAAACTTCTTTATCCCTCCAGAATTTGGTTACATTGATTGTAAGTGCGTTTCTGAGGGATTCCTGTTCATCTTTATCCTGTACAAGTAGAGAGTTATAATCTTTATATTCCTCTTTTCCTCTAATCCTCATCCGGGACAGTACACGCCGTTTAATATATTCTTCCTTATATGAGCCGCACTGTATTCCAAGAATTCTTTCTATACTTTTTTTAAGTAAATTGAAATTTTCATCCTGCATGGGAGATCTTATCCATATTATATATATTAATTTTAAAAATAATAAATTATGCAATTAAAATTCAGTTTGAATTAATCCTGAATTTTTTCATTGTCTCCTGAAGACCTGAAGACAGATTATGCATTTCGTGTGAGATGCTGCCTACTTCCTCAGTGGTTGCACTGATCTCTTCTGCCATGGCTGCCATGCCCTCGAGTTTCTCCAGATTTCCGCGTGTGAGAGCATTTGCCTCCTCGATATTATTCATGAATGAATTTATTTCATATGCCTGTGTCTCGGTTGCGTGTGAAATCTCCGTAATTCCCCTTGAAGCGATCTCAATATCATTTGCAATATTATTTAGAGCATTTACAGCCAGATTGACGCTTTCAATCCCTGTCTGGATCTCATCATCTGCCTGTCTCATTGAACTTGCAGTATTATTGCTGTTCTTCTGGATCTCTGAGATCAGTAATTCAATCGTTCTTGTTGCCTCTTTTGACTCTCCGGCAAGATTCCTGATCTCTCCGGCAACCACCGAAAAGCCTCTGCCATGCTCGCCGGCTCTTGCAGCTTCAATTGCGGCATTTAATGCAAGCATATTTGTTTGTTCGGCGATACCTCCGATAAGTTTCACAATATCATTTATTTTATACATTTCCTGGTTCAGGAGGTTGATTTCATTAACGCTCTGTTGTGATATCCTGCCGACATTCTCCATATTTTCGGAGGCTTCCTTTCCAATCTCAGCAGCATTTTTTCCTTCGACTGCAGCCTGATTTGCCTGTTTTGTAACCTCCTGCGATGTACTTGATATTTCTTCGATTGAAGCTGAAAGATCGGAGATCCCAAGGCTGATTCTTTCGAATCTCTCCATGAGGTCTCTTAAAAATTCTGCAGATTCTTCGGAATTGAGTGCAAGTTTTTCATTTGCCCTTGCAATATCGTCGCTGTTTGAGCTGAGTTCCTCTGCTGTACTCTCAATGACATTTGCTTTTTCGTTGATTACAGAAATCAAATCCCCAAATTCTTTAACCGAGCTGTTGAAATGCTTCTTTAATAATGCAAGAGGATCGTCTTCAAATATTTCGACATTTACGGTAAGATCACCCGAGGTCATTCCAATCATCTTTTCGGTAATGAGATCTATACTTTCAGTCAGGATTTTTGCTTCCTCTCTCTCTTTTTCCCTGAGTTCTTCAATCTCAGCATTCTTCTTTCTGATCTCGGTAACATCATTGTATACTGCCAGAATATTGATGACCTCTCTTTTATCATTTATAATCGGAATCGAATACTGTTCAAGGATATGGATTCCTGTGGGCATCTCGATCTCTACCTCACCGGAAGCACGGATCTTATTTTCCAAAGTGTGTTTGAGGCCTTTTCCTTCCTGTTTTAATACCTTGAAATCCCTTGCACTCATCTTTGTGATATTGTGCAGGGGTATCCCACTCATCTCTTCAAATGCAGGATTTGCAACGATTATTCCAAGCCGTTTGTTCATAAGGAGGATTGGCATTGGATTTTCCTGGACAATGATCTCGGATCTCTTCTTCAGTGCTTCAATTTCGTCTAATTTGTTTTTAATCTCTTCTGCTTCTTCCCTTTCCTTTGTTATATCTTTGTATATCAGGAGAAGTTCCACGTTCCCGTTTCCTCTTAAAGGTATTGCATATTGTTCCAGGGTGCATGTTCCTGAGGGCATTTTAATCTTCAATTCAGAACGGGATCTTCTGCCGGTCTCAATTGCTTTCAAATAGTCATCGCCTTTCTTTTCGATTATATTGAAATCCTTAATGCTCATTGATCTGAGCTTTTGTTCAGGAATGCCGCTCATGATCTCGAATGCATTGTTGCATAATTTAATCCTGAGATTATTGTCTGCAATTAGAACAGGCATCGGGTTCTCACGAATTGCGGCGTTATAATATTTATTCCTGAGATCATTTTCCGCCTTTACCTTTTGAAGCTCTTCATGCTCAGTCTTTTCCTTCCCGGAGAGTTCCAGGTTTTTATCAGAGAGTCTTTTATTATTCTCTTCCAGCGCAGAGATTTTATCAAGGTGCTGCCGAAT
>JAFGKW010000026.1 GCA_016928355.1 Methanomicrobiaceae archaeon | reverse complement strand
CCAAGCGCTGTTTTCTTAAGGAAGCTCCTTCTGCTGTTGTCAGATCGCAAGCTATCCTTATTCTGCTGATCAGTTGACTCTTTATATCTCTCTGTCAGCTTATTCTGCTCCCTGATCTTGTTAATTATTGGTTTCATTTCTTATGTTTTTGTTGCTGGTAACATTGGTTACTGGTTACTGGGTACTGGTTACTGGGTACTGGGTACTGGGTACTAGGTGTTTGTTACTTTTTCCTTGATCCTGATATTTTTTTCCCTGAGCTCTGAGCCCTGCGTCGTGCGTCGTGCGTCGTGTGTCGTACGAATCACCAGTTACGTTCCTTAAAATAATTATCAAGCTCCTCTTTTGTCATCGGTAGTTTCCCCGGGTAGTTACTGAGCCAGTTCAAAAAGTCTTTTCTTATCTCCTCGCTCCACCTGCTGTCTATCTCTCCCGGTTTGTACCTTCCTTCCCTAAGACGTTGATGACCGAATTCATCCCGTAATGCCGTAACTTCTGAAGTAATTACCAGATCTTCGACAAGATGAGCTGGTATGAATATTATACCAAATTTCTTTGCAAGAACCACATCTCCTGGTAAAACAACAGCCCTGCCAATCCGGATCGGAGCGTTTATCGATGTCAGACTCATCTGCGTTATATAAGATGGATCAGATCCCCTGATCCAGCCGTTAAAACCCTCTATTTCGCTCAGACCTTCCTCATCCCTTACAGAACCGTTGAAGATCACGCCCCTTTTTGTTTTGGCATATATTGAGTTACCAAGGTTATCACCAATAAGAGTACCATCAACTATTTTCCCGTAACTGTCAGCGACATATACATCGCCCTCTACAAGAACATCGATGGGCCACGAATTGGTTCCACCCTGCTGAGCGCGTCCCTCTGCCTTGCCCTGGTCTTTTACATATTTTTCAAGATCGGGTCTTAATGGCATGTACTGAGCAGTTACAACACGTCCGGTCATCGGAACTTCCGGATTTATAATGTGCCAGTCACTTTCGTACTGGTTCTGGTAACCTCTGTTACGAAGAACACCCCATGCCTCTTCGATTGAAATATTTTTTAATCTCTCGAGAAGCACGTCCGAAACCTTTGGCCTTCCGTCAGGGAACCTTTCACCCTTCCATTCGGAAGTAAGAGCTTTTACATATTCTGGCGACGAACCAACATTCTGTGCACCTGAAATGATACAGGTCAGGATAAATAATGTAATTAAGCAGCACTTTTTATTCATAGATAGTCAGATTAGAATTTGATAGTTAAATTTAACAAAATTTAAGTTCCTGTGCAGAACAGAAGTAAAATGTCAGAAAATTCATAAATTGGATCTCATTGTAACTATAAAATTAAAAACTTATTCTCATGAAAAAATTTGCACTGCTTGTTACAACTTTTTTATTGGTATCAATTGTTTCCTGCAAAAAGGATAAACCACTGGATAAGATAATAGATGAATCTCTTGCCTTTGCCATCGACCAGTATACCGTGATGGCTGATGTAATGATGGGAAAAGCGGATCTGCTGCCGCGTACAATTGATGAATCCGGATCACTGGTAACCTCAAACTCAGGGTGGTGGACAAGCGGTTTCTTTCCGGGAAGTCTGTGGTATCTTTATGAATATTCAAAAGATGAGAATATAAGGGAAGCTGCTATACGGATGACTTCCAGAGTAGAGAAAGAGAAATACAATAGGGGAACGCACGACCTGGGTTTTATGCTTTATTGCAGTTTTGGGAACGGACTCAGGTTGACAGGAGAGGAGAGTTACAATGAAGTATTGCTGACAGGGGCCGGCTCACTCTCAACCCGTTTCCGTCCGAATGTAGGATGTATCCAGTCGTGGGGGAGCAGAAGGGGATGGCAATGCCCTGTTATTATAGACAACATGATGAACCTTGAACTTCTGATGTGGGCTTTTAAGAAGTCAGGCGATTCAAGTTTTTATAAAATTGCTGTAATTCATGCCGATACAACAATAAAAAATCATTTCAGACCGGATTTCAGTACCTGGCATGTGGTATCATACGACACTCTCACGGGAAATGTTGAAGCCAAGCAGACCGCACAGGGAGCTACCGATGAATCCTCATGGGCACGCGGACAGAGCTGGGGATTGTATGGCTATACGATGATGTACCGGGAAACTGGGTTGCAGCGTTATCTCGATCAGGCACAGAAAATTGCCGATTATCTTATCTCGCATCCAAACCTGCCGGAAGACAGGATTCCCTATTGGGATTATAATGCCCCGGGTATTCCTGATGCCATGAGGGATGCTTCAGCAGGAGCAATTATGGCCTCAGCCCTGATTGAGCTTAGCGGTTTTGCAGAGCCGGCAAAAAGGGATAAGTACCTCGATATTGCCGAAAAGCAGATAAGAAGCCTGTCTTCACCTTCATATATGGCGGAACCGGGTGAGAACGGTAACTTTATCCTTATGCACAGCGTCGGATCTCTGCCGGCAGATAGTGAGGTTGATGTACCTCTCACATATGCTGATTATTATTTCATAGAGGCCTTGTTGAGGCTCAGAAAAATAATGGGGATTGGGGGCTCAGATTTGTAATTTCAGAACATCAGAAGTCAATCATTGCCTTCATCACCCCGTCACGATAGCCTTCTACAAGATCGAATGCTGCATGTGTATCGGCAAAAGGGAAACGGTGTGTAACCATGTTAGACACATCAATTATTCCCTTACTAATCAAGGATAGAGCAGTTTCGACACAATCAAGCTGACGTCTGACGAAGTGTATGGATATTTCCCTGCGACGGGTGTCATCAACACTGAAAGCCCACTTGTCGATTTCAGGAATTCCGACAATAATCAGTTTGCCCCCGGGTTTCAGGAGGTCGAGGGCCTGATCGGCGGCTTCCTGCTGACCGCAGCACTCAAAGACCACATCGAGACCCGGAGGTTCTATTTTTCTGATTTCTTCCACTATGTTGATCCTGAGTGGATTGCCTGTCCAGCTTGCATTCTCT
>JAFGKW010000025.1 GCA_016928355.1 Methanomicrobiaceae archaeon | reverse complement strand
TCTTCCGGAAGTACTGCCGGAGGTATCAAATTATCCAGGGTCGCACTTGCATACCGTGGTATTAAGTGGTGGTTCAGAAGAATATTTGTCAGTGGCAAAGTTGTTGTGCCTTTCAGGTACAGCGGGAAAATCATTCCAAAAGCCGAAGCCGAAGCTGAAGTATCACGCAACATGCTGATAATTATTCTGTATCTTCTTGTGATCTTTTTCTCTGCGATAATCATCATGCATTTCGAGTCACCGATGGTTGATACAAGCAATATAATATTTGAAATAGTTACTGCGATCTGCAACAACGGTATCAGTACGGGATTTGTAACCTCTGACATGACACCCTACAGCAAGATTGTATTCATATTCATAATGTGGATTGGAAGGCTTGAGGTACTTCCTGTAATAGTCTTCTTCATGGGTCTTATCAAGGGATTTGAGAAGTGATTTTTTTTGGATTATTATTTGTGGGTGTGGGGTTGGGGGTGTAAGCCCCTGACGAGGCAACCCCATGCTAAATTCGCTACGCGAATTTGCAAAGGAGATAGCCCGGCCTGGACGCTACCCGCCCGGGTAGCCCCGGCCGGGAAGGTATGTTCTGATTTTCAAGAAATTTACTAATATTTTAGAAGGGCGAAGAAGATCTTTAAGGAGCAAGAGGGGATGCTCGTCCATCCCCTCTGCGACAATCACAATTTGGGGGAGGGTAATAGGGAGGGAATACGTCCCCCTCCCTCTATAATAAATCCTAAATTGAAAATTCCTGATTAACGGAGATTAAAATTAATTAATTAGAAAAAACAAAAAAAATTATTCGTAGAGGAATTTTTCGTCAATTCTTTCATATTCCGAAATTTCTTCCGGACTGAAGTGAATTGAAATCTCTCTCTCTGCTGTTTCGTTTGAATCTGAACCGTGAATGACGTTCATACCGATTTCAAGAGCGAAGTCACCGCGGATTGTTCCGGGTGCTGCCTCTGCCGGGTTTGTAGCGCCGATCATCTGCCTTGTAATTGAAACGATGTCCTTTCCTTCCCATACCATCAAAAAGCACGGTCCGCTTGTGATGTATGATTTAAGTCCCGGGAAAAAAGGCTTCTCAACATGCTCGGTATAGTGTTCCATTACACGTGATTCAGGGATTCTCTCGAATTTTGCTGCGGTCATCTTCAGGCCTTTCTTCTCAAAACGTGAGATGATTTCACCTATAAGACCTCTCTGTACTCCGTCTGGTTTTATCATCAGAAAGGTGCGATCCATATCAGATCACTCCTTTCCGAGAGCCTTACGTCCTGCTTCCGTCCACTCTACGCGGCGCGGAACCCTGCCAAGACGGTAGTTGTTCTGGCATTTTGAGCTGCAGAAATAAAAGATTGAACCGTCTTTCCTGACGAACATCTTTCCTGTTCCGGGCTCGATCTTCTCTCCACAAAATGTACAGGTATATGTGTCCACCATTTTCAGCGCCTCGAGAGTTTCTTGGCTTCACGCTCTGTTTCCAGGAGCATGAGCACGTCACCTTCACGGATTGGTCCTACGGTGTTCCTCGTTATTATTCTTCCCTTGTTGGAGCCATCAAGTATCCGGCACTTGACCTGCTGGGCTTCCCCGTGCATGCCTGTTGACCCGATTACCTCAATAACTTCCGCAGGCGTTCCATCAGCCATTAGTGGTCACCTCACTGCCTGAGTTCGGAGATCTGTCCGACAACTTCTTCAAGGAGTTCCTTAGCCTTTCCTGGTTTGACAATAGCTGCTGCCGCTGATCCGACGTCAAGACCGCTTGCTGCGCCGATATCATTCTGCTGGTTGATAATGACGTATGTGCACTGCTTCTCATCGCAAAGTGCAGGAATGTGCATTACGATCTCCTCAGGCTCAATATCTCCACCGATAAGAACCAGCTGTGCGACTCCTCTTTCTACAGCCTTTGTCACTTCGTTTGATCCTTTCTTGATCTTGCCTGTGTCTCTTGCAATCTCAAGAACTTCAAGCGCTTTGTTCTGAATCTCATCAGGAACTTCAAATTTTACATATACTTTTGACATAACTCACCTCATTCAGGAGCAAGAACCGGGAGCAGGCACAATGCCTGTCCGGAATGTATGTTGAGTTACTCCCTCATCACTCATCAGTTGTAACGATGTAGCTATATTATTTAGTCATGTGAAAGGATAAATGTTTTCGAATTACAGTTCAGGTCTTTTTGATCTCCTGCAGAAACAGAACGGAAAAGAATCTTTTTTTCAGTAATGTCGGGTAAAATTATAACACTACAATTTCATGTATATTTCTTTAATTTCCCTTACACACTGTAAATAGTAACTCCGTCATTTTCATAATAAACCTCCAGCTTTTCGGCAGGGAGGCTGACATCATATCTTTTGTATTCGAATTCTCCGAGATAGATGTGAGTGATATTGTATTTGTCTGTCAGCCTGTCGAAATCATCCGGGCTTTCATAGATTAACCTGACATCCTGCATCCTGTATCCCACATCCGATTCGTAGCCTCTCCACATCTGTTCATGAAACGGCTGTCCTATCACTGCAGGGATGCCGGTCATTGAGGAAACCCTTGAATAGTACTGGTAATCTCCACCTTCAGCCTCCAGGATGACTGGTGAATCAAGTTCCGCTGTATTTGCTCTCAGGTAGGATATCGCATCATAATCATAGGGGTGGATTTTCTCAAGCCATGCCATTCCGTCAAGGGTCTTTCCACCATATCCTAAATTCAGGTCAGGAAGCATCAGGGGAATGGAGAATGCGATCACCAGTGCAATTAACAGAATGGCAGATCTTTTTCTCTTCATTTCCAGGCTTTTTGGTTCATCCGGGTGCTTTTCTCCGGCTCTTTTGGAAAGCCACCTGCCTGCAAAAACCGCTGCCCCCGTTCCCATGAAGAACCATGCCACAAGTGAGAATTTAAAGACGGTATTCATCCTGTAGTATACGTCCCCCATATTGTCGATGAGGTAGATCGTCTCTGTAAGCATTATTATCAGAAGGCCTGTTATCGAGAGGATCTCTTCGGGGAGGAGGGTTCTTCTTAGCAGCAGGCAGACTACCGGAAGCAGCACCAGTCCTGCACCGGCATATCCGGTAAGAATAAACGGCACTAATATTAGGAGGAGGTATGGCCTTTTCTTCAGGTCCTTCAGGCATTCTGCATAGAAAATGAACAGAAAGATCCCGTATACCAGAAGAAATGCGACAAGCTCTGTTGGAGTGTGAACAAATCCGATGCCATCTATTCCTGATGAATTGAGCATTAGATAATATGGCAGGTAGATAAGGACCGAGATTGGAGGAATAAGGACGAATACCCTCCATGCTCCTGAACTGTCATGATCTTTATTCCAGGATTTATACCAGAGCAGCCCTGCAAAAACAAGTGTTGCAGGAGCATACAGCAGCACGTCCCATGTATTGATCAGCGGCATAGTGCCAAGACTAAGTGCTCCTGCAAGGAGAAGGATCCTACGCCAGGACTCGCTGGTAACATCCCATTTGACATAGGCATATACAAGGATGAAGATCAGAAGCGCCTGGTTGAAGAAGGATATTACATGTGCATGGGGGTCGCCCCAGAGCATCGAAAACAGCGGGTATTCAGTAATAGCGTTTTCAATCGTCCTTGTACTGTCCCACATCACAGCATTTAATCCCTTCAGGTTCAGTGCATACCAGATGAATGCCGGGTTGACAAGGAACAGGGTTATTACAGGAAGCCACTGGCATCTTTTCAGGAGCAGTTTTCCGGTTGCATATAGTGCGATTCCGGTGTTGGCAAAGACTGTGGGTAATATAAGATTAAACGCAATTGTAGATTTTATTCCTGTTATTACTCCGAGTACTCCCATCATCCAGTGACCCATATAATAATACATATTGAGGTCGCCTCCGAAATACCAGGGGTCGGCTGGCGGTACAACAGGATTATTTATGATCGAGGCCAGGAATGCATGGTCCATAAATTTCTCGGCATATGATATGGAGGGATTGAGGAATCTGACCTCAAGCATGAATATGAAGAGTACCAGGAAAAGGAAGTCCCATTGTCTCCAGCCATTCATTTTGTCTGCAGTGTATTCTCCTTTCCACAGACTGACTGCTGCGAGTACAAGGAAAGGGGCCAGTGCGAGGTAAACCGGGATTCCTGCAAGTCCAAGGTACCATGATATTACTGTAAGCAGGAGCAGCGATACAGGATATGAGATCCCGTAGCCGTAATCCCCTATCCCTTTTTTTAATGCCGGAAATATTGAAAGCTGGATTAGTTTTAGAAGCAGAATCCAGATAATTACTGCTGCAGCCTGTTCAGGTGCATTCAGATTATCTCCCCCTTATCAAGACCTCTTGAAAATGCTCTCTTCATGAGATCCATCGCCCAGTCCCCGAACAGGTATAGTGAAACAACTCCTCCGGCAAGTGTTACAAGGTTCTTTACAAGATGATCGATAATCGCGATAAGCACTGCCGTTCCCGGCTCAACTCCTGCAAGCTCCAGTGTTATTGCTACAGCAACCTCGTATGTTCCCATTCCTCCAGGGGTGATTGGAACCGCTTTCACAAGATTTCCTATGACTATTGCAAGAACCACTATCAAAAACGGGATCTGCTGCTGGAACATCAGCCCGATTATCCAGCAGATTGCACTGTCGGTCAGCCAGATGATGACTGAAATAATTCCTAATGTAAGAAGTGCGGATATTGTGAGGGATGCCTTCTTTACATCATCAAGGAGTTTAAGGGCGATTCCGATGTACTTATTCTCTGATTTGACCTTCCCGCATATGAACAGGAATATTATGAAACCTCCGCATGCAAGGATTGTGATCATTAAGACGGTCGAGAACCATTCGGGAACATTGAGTATGAAAGGGATAGTGACAACGCCCAGGAGTGCCACTGTTGCGATATCAAAGAATCTCTCGATGACAATTGAAGAGAGGCCCTTTGAATAAGGTGCATCGATCTCGTGCTTCAGGATGAATATGCGGACAAGATCTCCAAGCCTCGCCGGGATGATGAGATTCGCCGTCTGCGATACATAGATGCATGCAGTTGAAGGCAGTAAGGAGATGGAAAGGCTGAGCTTTTCCAGGATGTATTTGTATCTCCATCCGCGAATGAACCATGCACCTATACAGACTGCTGTTGCAACCAGAAGGTATGAAGGGACTGCATTCTGAATTGCTGTAAAAAGATCGTCGCGAACACTGTAAAGCATATAGACAATTATCGCGACTGCAATCAGTGACGGGATAATTATTGCACTAGCTTTTTTTAACATGAATGTCCCACCAAAGCCTTAGGATGCTTGTTCCCATTGAAAATACATCTCCCAGTTTTACTGTCGTTTTATCTCCTGTATTCCATACAACCGGAAACTCGGCGACCTGATATCCTTTTTTCTGGGCTCTGACAAGTATCTCTGTATCCCAGAACCAGTGGGTTGAGGATACATCCGGAATTAAATCTGCCAGTTTTTGCCTGTCAAATCCTTTAAAACCGCACTGGTGGTCGTGCAGTCTGCTTCCGAGAAAAAGCCTCACAAGAAAGTTATAGCTCCTGCTTGCAATTTCACGATCTGTGGTCCTTTTTATTCTGCTGTCAGGAAGAAGTCTTGATCCTGTGGATACTGCCGCACCTTTCCTTATCTCCTCAATCAGTTGTGGCAGGTGCGACATATCTGTAGCAAGGTCCACATCATAATAGCACAAAATGTTTCCTTTCGAATATTCAAAGGCCCTGTTGAGTGCCCGTCCTCTTCCCAGTCTTTCATCGCTGTGGAAGAGCCTGACCCTCGGGTCATTTTTTTCCCATTCTTCCACAAGTTCTCTGCTGCCGTCTGTGCTGCCGTCTTCAGCAACAATCAGTTCAAAGGAACCGGTAATTCCTTCCAGGACCTTTAGAGATTCAGGTATTGCTGTTTCAAGAGATTCTCTGTCATTATATACAGGTATTACAGCAGAAACCTCTGTTTCAGTCATTTGAATATGTACTCCTTATTTCGTCTGCAACAACCTTCCCTGCAGCTATCGATCCCTCCATGCTTCTTTCCGGGTAGTTTGTCTCTGAAAACATGCCGGCATAATAGACCCCTTCAATACAGTATCCGGGAATTTTTGACCGGTATCCTGTGGTATATACGGGTCCTGCATCATCTTCGATAAAGATTCTGTTCCAAAGGATCTCATCTTCATTCAGGTTGAACCTGTTTTTAAAATCATCAAGCATTTTTTCCTGCAGTTCATCAGGGGTTTTGCCTGAGTAGTATGAGGCGAGATATACTATATGTTCATCATATCTCTCATAGGGTACAAAATTTGTGTGTCCGATTACTGCACCGTAAGGGGCATTGTCCTTCATATTGACCCAGTATAATCCGTCAAGGACATCCCTCTTAAGGCCGAGCGTCATGCATGCGGCTCCCTGGTAGGTATATTTCCCCAGATCCGGACCGCCGATCCGGTGGAATTTTTCCGGGTTTATTGTATTGATAATGATGTCAAACTCTCTTCCGTTGACAATCCATCCGTTTTCACTTCTGGCGATCTGTTCAACAGGTGTATTTGTATGGATAGTTCCTCCCGAGCGGGAGATCTCATCCTCAAGTAGACTGATTAGAGTCTGAAAACCTGATTTAAGGTACCCGAGTTTTTCCCCTCCGCTCTTCCTGTTGGATCTGATTGCTATTCTTGAAACAAGCCAGGCAGCTGATACAAGATCACTGTATTCTCCGGACTTGCTTTTAAGCAGGGGTTCAAAGAATGAACTGTAGACTCCCTTTCCGCATTCGTTTTCGATGAATTCCCTTGCAGTGATCCCGTCAAGTTTATTGATGTCATACCTGTCTGATTTAAGAGTTAACATGCCGAGTCTGAATTTATCTAAGAATGACATATATGGATATTTTATGATCTCGGCTATTGTGGTTAGGGGTTCATTTTTACCGTTTACATGATAGCCGGTACTGCCCCTCAGCCATTCCATATCTTTCTTTAACCCGAGTTCTTCGATCAAAGAAATCAGTTTTTCGTCACCTTCGAAAAAATGGTGGTAAAAATCCTCTATGTATCCTTTTTTTGTCTTTGAGGATGAGAGGCAGCCTCCAGATTTCTGCCTTTTCTCAAAAATTTCGATATTGAATTCATCCTTCAGGGAGAACGCCGCAGAAAGACCTGTCAGACCTGAACCAATAATGCAGATATTCATATTATTCAATTATGATTAATGTTGTTTTTTTTCTTATATATTGATGTGAGATTGCCTGTTGAGTATGGAATACAGGAAATCAATCAAATATTATTTACCGTGTGCGGTTTAATTAGTAATTAATTAGTGGATGTAAAAATTGGGTTAATAAGAAAGTTTTTGAAGTAAAGAAGAAATACATTCTTATATCCTGAAGAAAAGGGACAATTGATCTTCACTCCACTGGATGGTGTATAATTACATGAGAGTCTTTTTCATTGGATTTGGACAGGCCGGCGGCAAAATAGTAGATATGTTTATAGAACAGGATAAAAGAGCGCCGGTTCGTAGTTTCAGGGGTATTGCAGTCAATACTGCAAGAACTGACCTGATGGGTCTCAAAAATATCGAATTAAGGGACCGTATTCTTATTGGACAGACCGTTGTCAAGGGTCATGGTGTAGGTACCGATAATGTAACAGGTGCAAAGATCACTGCCGATGAAATTGACAGTATAATAAACACAATCGATTCAAGGGGCACGCATGATATCGATGCGTTTATTGTCATAGCCGGTCTCGGAGGAGGTACGGGTTCAGGAGGTTCTCCTGTTCTCTGCCGTCATTTAAAGAGGATATATCGTGAGCCTGTTTATGCGCTTGGCATACTTCCTGCTCCTGAGGAAGGGCGCCTCTATTCCTATAATGCGGCAAGGAGCCTGTCAACACTTGTTAATGAAGCTGATAATACGTTCATCTTCGACAACAGTGCATGGAAGAATGAGGGTGAGAGTGTAAAATCAGCCTATGAACGCCTCAATGATGAAATCGTCAGGCGTTTTGGCGTTCTTTTCCGTGCCGGAGAAGTAGGTAAAAGCGGTGTCGGTGAGATGGTTGTTGATTCCAGTGAGGTTATCAACACCCTTCGCGGCGGGGGTGTGAGTACAGTCGGTTATGCAATCAGCGACAAGGTCACCCAGAGTGTCAAGCAGAAAAAAGGCCTTTTAGGGGGCATATCTGTTAAGAAGAAGGAAACCTCTGAAGAAGTACTGACAGGAGAGGATAAGTCTGCAAAGATTATCGGACTTGTAAGGAGGGCTATGCTTGGAAGGCTTACGCTTCCCTGTGATTATACAACTGCTGAGAGGGCACTTGTCCTGATTGCAGGACCTCCCGGGGAGATGGACAGAAAGGGGGTTGAAAAGTCCAAGTCCTGGGTTGAAGAGAATATTGCAGGTGTAGAGGTTCGTGGTGGAGATTATCCGCTTGAAAGTTCAAAGATTGCTGCTGTAGTTGTGCTTGCAACAATTGGAGACGCTCCAAGAATCCGTGAACTTCTTGAGATTGCAAAAGAAACCAAAGAAGATGTAATTAAATCAAAAGAACGTCGTGTAACAATGTTTGACAATGGCGAAGGAATCGATCCATTGTTTGAGTGATTTAGTGAGGTATGAAATGAAATCAAAAATCATTCTTTTCTTAGTTCTGTTGATCTCCCTTGTATTAGTACAGTCTGCAGGGGCGGTCAATTTTAACAATCCGGTAGTAAAATTAATTCCTGACCAGACATCCTATACTCCGGGTGAAACAGTTACAATTACTGCAGATGTATTGTTGACAAGCAGCGGAGATTCAACCTTTCCCAATTCCCATTCGCTCAAGGCATATACCGGGCTTGAAAATCCTGAATGGGTTTACTCCATAAAGATAAACGGTCATGGTGAGGATCTGGAATCAAGTAAAAATCCACTGGTGATCGGGGGATGGGAGCTTGATTATCCCTCTTCAGGCAACGAGATTGTAGTAAGTTTTTCACTTACAGGAACTGTTCCTTCAGTACCAAACACGGGTGAAAAGATCTTCTTCCAGCTGATTCAGACAGATGGAAGTGGGAATGAGGTTACTTCAGGTGCTCCTAATCCTATTGAAAGAATGGTAATAAATCCGTCTGATATTACAAAACTTAGTCAGGTGGTTGAAACTGAACTGTCAAATTTCAATGACCAGATTCAGTCAAAAATAGCTGCCGGAGTTGATGTATCGGCTGCACAGAAAAAGTATGATGATGCCGAGGAGAAGATTGTTGACTCTGCAACGGCTTCATACGGCGATGCAAACGAACTCCTCAATGAAGCCAGGGTTCTCATCGATGAAGGGGAGGTTCTCCTTAACCAGGCATGGGCACAGAAGGCGATCGATTCAGCTCAGGAAACTCTTGACAGTATAGATTTCTACATTGTCGATTTCAAGGTTAACCGGAGTATGACCAATGATGCGAGGGTTATCAATATTGAAACAAAAGTTGAGTCTGCACAGTCCTCATTGAATTCAGCAAAATCGCTTTTCAATGATGCAAACTATCCTCAGGCATATACACTTGCAGAGACTTCAAAGACAAAAGCAGAAGAAGCTCTTACATACGCTGAAGAGGTATATGCCGAGGTTTCAAAGGGACTGATTCCTGACCTTGGTTCATTCACTTTCATTATAATTGGTGTGATAATTGTGATAGTAGCCGTAGTAGGTTATGTGATTTATTCAAGGTCGGCCTGGGATGAACTGGGCTGATCAGGCATATATCATTAAAATTTTTTGATAAAAAAATAATCTATTTAATATTTCGTGTTTTATTTTTTCCGGCAGGTTATTATTGAGAGATTCCGGTCCTCTGGTTTTATTGATCATCCGGAACCTTATGACAGATCTGCCGTTTGAAATTTTATTAATGTTGTTAAAAAAAGATTAATCTTTAAATTTTTCATTGATCGCCCTTGCAGTTCTCTTGGCGGCACCCATCGCCTCTATAACTGTCGCAGCCCCTGTTGCAACATCTCCGGCGGCATAGACATTCTCTATTGATGTAAGTCCTGTTTCATCGTCAGTGATGACATTTCCTCTTTTACCTCTTTCAAGGTTTTCTATAAGGGATATGAGAAGAGGGTTGGGGCTCTGTCCGATTGCCTCGATTACAACGTCAGCATCAATAGTGAAAAGGGCATCCTCTCCCTTCATCGGTACAGGACAGGGTCTTCCGTCAGCATCCGCTTCGCACATCTCCATCCTGACGCATTCAACACCTATAACTGATCCTTCTCCAAGAATCCTTACAGGATTTGCGCAGCAGATGAATTCTATGCCTTCTTCGATGGCGTTTTCGATCTCTGCCTCTCTTGCAGGGAGGTCTTCCTTTCTCCGCCTGTATATGAGAGTAACCTCAGAGCCCATTCTTTTTGCAACCCTTGCAGAATCCATTGCGACATTTCCGCCGCCGACAACAACCACGCGACCTTTTTTCAGTACCGGGGTGTCGTATTCAGGGAAGGAATCAGCGTGCATCAGGTTTACTCTTGTAAGGAATTCATTGGCCGAGTATACTCCGTTGAGGTTTTCTCCTTCAATTCCCATAAATGAAGGCAATCCTGCTCCTGTTCCAAGGAAAACCGCATTATAACTAAGAAGCTCTTCCACAGGGACACTTCTTCCGACAATGTGATTGAGCTTCAATTCGGCGCCGAGTTTGAGAACCTGGTCGATCTCTGTCTTTACAATATCCTTTGGAAGCCTGAAGGATGGAATTCCGTATGTAAGAACCCCTCCTGCCTTGTGCAGGGATTCAAATATTGTAACCGAGTGTCCCTCTTTTGCAAGTTCTGCTGCTGCAGTAATCCCTGCAGGTCCTGATCCGACGACGGCAACTCTCTTTCCGGTTTTATCTTTAACTTCGGGTCTTAAAAGTCCGTTTTCTCTCTCCCAGTCTGCAACGAATCTTTCCAGGGCTCCGATTCTAACGGGTTTGCCTTTAATCCCAAGGACGCAGGTACCTTCACACTGGTCCTCCTGTGGGCATACTCTTCCACAGATTGCAGGAAGCATGTTGTCCGCTTTGATAATATCAGCAGCCTTTCTGAAATCCTCTTTCGATATTGCCATAATAAAACCGGGAATATCGATATTTACCGGACATCCCTTTATGCACTGGGGCTTTACACAGTCCATGCACCTGAGTGATTCAAGGACTGCATCCTGCGCTGAGAAGCCTGTATCGACTTCCTTAAAGTCTTCGATTCTCTCTTCAGGTTTTCTTTTACCCATTTCAATGACCTCCGCATTCGCATGTGTGGTCTTCAAAGAGTTCTCTTGACTTCAGCTCTTCTTCAGTGTAGACTTTCTGTCTTGTCATGAGTTCGTCCCAGTCAACAAGGGAGGCCTCAAATTCAGGTCCGTCAACGCATGCAAATTTCGTCTCGCCGTCGATTGTGACCCTGCATGATCCGCACATCCCTGTCCCGTCGACCATGATTGGATTGAGACTTACGAATGTTTTGACATTATATGGAATTGTGGCAAGCGATGTAATCTTCATCATTATTGCGGGTCCGATGATCCAGACACAGTCAACGGAACCCTCCTCGAGTTTTTTCTTCAGGATATCGACCGGAAATCCATGGTAGCCGCAGCTTCCGTCATCGGTGCAGACCACAAACTCGTCGCAGAATGACGAGAGCTCATCTTTGAGGAGAATCAGGCTTTCATTCCTGGCGCCAATAATACCGGTGACTTCATTTCCTGAATCCCTGAGTGCCTTTGCGAGTATCGGCAGGCATGCAATTCCAACACCTCCTCCAATAACAACACATCTGCCCCATTTTTTGATCTCGCTGGGATGACCCAGCGGACCGGCAACATCCTCGATGAAATCCCCAACACCGAGTGTTGATAAGAACATCGTCGTCTTCCCGACTTTCATGAAGACGATTCTCACAAGATCCCCGTCAACACCCGATACTGTTAAGGGAATCCTTTCCCCTTTGTCATTAATACGGATTACAAGAAACTGCCCTGCTTTTGCATTTCTTGCAACATGCGGGGCTTTAATCCACAATTCAAAAATATTTTCGGCTATTTCCTCTGCCTTTTCGATTTTATATGCCAATAGAGTCACTCCGGTTACAAAAATTTGTGATTATAAATTGTCACTAGATCTTCTTTACTTTACGCACTTTGACCGCAACTCCCCGCTGCGATCGAACCATCTCGTCTGCGCCCATCGCGGCTCTTCCGGTTGCAACAGCCTTTTGACCCCGGACGAATACTTCATCTCCTGGTCTTATCTCAGGATCGCATGAAACAACTCCGGGTGCAAGGATGTCCCCCTGTGGGATGAAATCATCGATTTCGACAATGTAACGGTCAACAATCGTCTCCCAGCCTTCAAATGTCGGCCTGTAGAGTCCGGTCTCGTTATCAATACTGAAGAGCTGCTTTTTGTTTTTCAGTATCTTCCTGTTGCCAAACCGGCCTTTAATCATCATTCCCGATGTATCTGTGTCCTCTCCAAACTGCCATGACAGCATGCCCCTGATGTAATTATGGCTCTTTCTTGGAAGGCCCGAGAGCGCTCTGTCAAGGTTTCGTAAGGATTCATGCGATGTCGGTCCTTCTGCTGCTGTAAATGTGGCCTCTGTCCCCGTTCTCTCAAGAGCATTCTTTACAATCTCTGCTGCGTCCCCGTTAAGATGGACAAAGACATGACCATACCTGTTCTTTGTGAAGTATTCCTCGACAATGGCGCCGATGATCTTTCTCTCTTCCATATCCCAGTAGCCGGTTACAGGAATATCATAGTGTCCTGCAGGATAAACTCCTTCAAGTTCACGGGGAACAAGGGCAAGGGGGGATGTCAGGATGATCTCGTGGGCACGATCCCGGACTGTACTCATGAATTTTCTGTGGCTCTGGGATGATGAATAGGGCTTCCTTGCCGAACATGGTAATATTACTGCTGCATCAGTCCTTGAAGGGGTGTACCTCTTTAGGACTCTTTGTCCGAATCTTTTAATCTCCGGTCTGTTTATCGAGTCGCCTGAATTTGAATAGAGCCTGATTGGGCGTGCTATGGGTGTGCTTTTTTCGATAAAGTCATATTCCCTGTCGAAGAGCCGGAGAATTGATACAAGTTGGGGAGAGTTTAAGGACTGCTTCTCGAGGTACTCCCTGAGATTTCCTTCATTGATTCTCAGGATGATCTTTGCAATCTCCGAATCCAGTGCTATCCTGTTATGGAGCTTCAGGTCATCCTTAAGACAGCCTTCACACCTGCATATTCCGGTGCCCATGCATTCTTCTGCAGGATATTCTCCGTCAGAATTACAGAAAACCCCCTGGGATGTCTTAAGATCCACTGCAGTGTAGTCGAAGAGATCGAATCCCGATGCGATCAGTGTCGCTATATTTGACGGGAGGGCGCAGGCGGGAGAGTACCACATCGTGTCAGGAGGATGGCGGCTCTTCATCTCAATGATCCATTTTACATAATTCCTCGGGTCAGGCAGCGCCGTATGCCATCCCGGAACCATCACAACAGATCCTGTTTCAGCCTTTGCAGTATCGGACGGGTGCGATGTGAAAATGTTATCATACTGTTTGAGGTATTTTTTACAGAAGTCACTGCCTGCCTGAAGAGGGACATTTGAATAAGCCATTGTCCTGAGGGAGGGAAATATTTCTGCTGTATCTGTCGCACATGGGGTATTCAGTGTAATTTCCCCTTCTGAGAAAACACCTGTCCTTGCAGGACCCTCGCGTTTTATTACTTCAAACATATCTGAACCGCCCCTTAAGCTCTGTCAGTTCTTCATCAATGATCTGCCTGAATTCATCCCCGCCGGATATCGTGAATTCAGTCTCGGGATTGGATCCGATTAGAATTCTCAGGCCCTGGCAGCCTGCCCTGAACATGTCAGCGTCTGTTTCAGGCATCTCGCTCTGCCCTACAGGAAATGTCTCTTTGAGTTCAGGAGGGTACGGGCCAAAGGGCGGTTTGAAGAGGAATATATTCTCTGCATCGCCCGTTTTTTTCCCGTCGATTAAGACAAGTGCCTTTTCTCCTGCATCAATTCTACTGAGATTCCTGTGATAGGCCGCAACTTCGGTCCTCCTGCAGCTCTCCTTGCCCCTGTAGAAGAACCGTCTCTTTGTGATCCTGTCGGACTTTTCCAGCTGATCGGTATATTTCAGGAGTTCGAGGTAGCCGTCATAGAGCCTGGGATGGTTCCTGCACCTCTCATCCACAAGCTCCCAAAGAGTTCCCTCAAGTATTGCCTGCCTGATTCTTGCGATCTCCGCAAGTGACACATTCATGTTATGCATCGCAAGCAGCCGTTCTTTTTCTTCGGATTTTTTCAGTTCATCTGCTGTATTTGTCCTGCAGACCTCGCATGCACACGGAAGCTCGTTTAGTTCGGCCAGTTTATAACTTCCATGAGGGGTCATGTACCTGTCTTCGCGTGCATAAAGTGCATATGCCGCAGAATCGAAGACATCACATCCCATGGCTGCTGCAAGTGCAAACATCGAAGGGTGCCCTGCCCCGAAAAGGTGAATGCATGCGGATGGTGGGAGGGTGGATTTTGCGGCCATAACAACCTTTACAAGGTCGCTGTACCTGTATGGCTCCATAAGTGGTACAACCGCTCCTATCGGGCAGAAGACATTGTTCAGCTCTGATACCTCATGCCCTGCCCTTTTTCTGAGATCAGTATGGATTCCTCCCTGGACCGGTGCTGCAAGATGGCCGTCGTCGATTATCTGGAGAGCTTCTCTTATTCTTTGCATAGTAATATCAAGTTCCTCATCGGCCTCTTCGTGTGTCCTGTCGGGGGGTGATGCAATATCCATCGGGACGATTATCTCGCTGCCGATTGCCCTCTGGAATGCAACAGTTTCGGAGTTGGAAAAGGCTACGTCACCATATACCGACTGCTGAAAGGCTCCGGAATCTGTCATTATTACCCCATTGAAACCAAGAACTGAGTGGAGCCCCTCTTTTAATGCCCTCTCGCGGAACTCACTGCTCTTGCTGAATATGTAGGCGTTCGTGATGAGGGCTTCCACACCCATATCTTCAAGTTCGGAGGGTTTGATGATCTGTATATGCGGGTTGATAACCGGGAGCAGAAGCGGCGTCTTAACTGTTTTTTCTCCCACTTTCAGTTTCCCGAGTCTGCCCATGATGTCTTTATGGATAATTTCAAAATTTATGGCCATTTTTCACTCCTTCTGTTCTGTGAATATCTGTCCCAGAAATGTCATTATTTCAACATTCTCTGATCTCCATGTCCCGGGAGGGAGCCCTGCCTTCATGCAGACATGGTCGAGGAACTCTTCAGGCTCCATATTGTATTCTGTTGCAACCTGTGGAAGAAGAAGGCCGCTTCTCCCATGCCCTTTTATAATCAGGCCGTCTCTTCCGATTACAATATTCTTTGCTCTCTCTTCCGGGGCGCAGGAAAGGATCTCCGGTGTTGACAGAACCGTAACCTCAAGACGGATGATGTCAAGTTCTCCGGGAGTTACGGGCGGAAACCTTGGGTCCGATGTAGAGGCCGATACTGCAGCTTCGATGAGTCCTTCTCCCAGGGGGCACATGGGGTACGGCAGCCCAATGCATCCCCTGAGGTCGCCGCTCTTTGTAATTGTTACAAAAACTCCTCTATCTTCTTCAAATATTGGGGTAAGTTCCTCGCATTCGAGATCCCTGTCTCCAATCTTTTTCTCTATTGTTTTTCTGGCAAGGCAAAGGGCTATCTTTCCCTCACGATCCGACAGCAGCTCCATTATCTACATATATACGCACCCTAAAATTATAAGTGAGAGGGAGAGGACAGCTGACGGTGGCACCTAACTGCTGCTGAGGAAAGTCCCCACTCCGGCCGAAAACCCAGCTGTATGCAAATGCAGGCGGCGAGAGTCGCGGCACTGGCACAGAAACGAAACGGCCCCGGATTTAACCCGTGATGGAGCAGTTCTCCTGAGGTGCTATTGAATCCGGGGAGGCGATGGAACGGCGAATCCCTGGGGGAGCAAGTCAAACAGGAACATAACGGTATTTTCGGGCCGGTTCCGGGTATGGCGCGAAGCTGAATGTTGTCAGAACAAAATGGGGCTTATTACTCCCACTCATTTAACTATTTTAAATAAAATAATCTGCAATAATATCTCATGCATATTCCCACACCCGGGGAGATTAGGGATAAGCGGGTAAAACTCGCGCTGACCCAGACTGATGTAGCAAACAGGTCGAAACTCAGCCAGTCGATGGTCGCACGCATCGAGGCGGGGACTGTTGACCCGAGGGTAAGCACCCTGCAAAAGATAGTCAAAGTCCTGATGGATGCAGAGAGGTCTCTTATAACCGCAGGCGATCTCATGCATCAGCCTGTAATATGCATCAATTCTGAAAAGACCCTTGCCTCAACGATAGAGATTATGGAGAATCACGGAATATCGCAGATTCCCGTGATAGATGAGGGTGTCCCTGTCGGGTGTATATCCGAGTCTGCAATAATCAATGCAATGGAGGAGGGAAGGATCAATAAGACAAGGGATCATCTTGTATCTGATTTCATGGAGGAGGGTTTTCCCACAGTTCCCCCATCAACGGATATCGAGACAATTGTACATATGCTTCACAACAACCATGCGGTTTTGGTTCTTGAAAAAGGAAGGGTCAGTGGTGTGATAACCAAACATGACCTAATGTCGATGATTATATAAGAACTGTTTATATTTTTGAGACGAGATCCCTGAGGACAGCCAGGGGGTCTTCAGCCTTTACAACCCCTGATGCAAGAAGAACGCCGTCTGAACCAAGTTCAATTGCCCTCTCGACACAGGATCCTGAGTTGATACCTGCACCTGCAAGAACCCTGACATTTTTATTTACTGATTTTACTGCATCAACGGATTTTCTGATTATCCCGGGATCGGCAGTTGTCACCGATATTCCGCTTCCAATAAGCTCGGGCGGCTCAATAGCGACAAAGTCGGGGGAAAGTGTCGCCGCCGCTGCGCTTGTCGGGGTATCGTTTGTGCATACTACGGTTTTTAGTCCGGCTCTCTTTGCCGCATCAACGGCTGCGGAGATGTCCGCAAGTGTGAGTCTTCTTTCCGAATGGTTGATAAGAGTGCCTGAAGCCCCTGCCGCCCTAACAGCTTCGGCAAGAATATGGCCGGTATGTGCGCCCGGGGTAATTCCGTCTATGTGCTGGGCGAAAACCGGGATCTGATGGTGGTTGGACATGGGATGTATATCCATAAAACCAGGGCAGATTACAATTTCAACACCACTTTCATCCGCAACTGTCCCGGCAGCTTCTGCAATATCGTGGGCCTTGTAACCGTAACTTTCTTTATAGGTCTTGAAGTTTATCATTATCACCGGTTTTTTATCAGACATCTTCATCAGCTCCGATTATTTTCCTTTTTTTATTTTCATTACGTCTCCAAGGGTAGGTTTTATTCCTGCTTTGGGGCCTGTTTTTATATCGATATTCGATGATTCTGTCAGTTTGATTGACAGAGCATCTTCGATCTTTTTACGGACAGAATCCTCGGGGATCATCCCTTTTTCGATCTTTTTTATCAGGCCTTCCTTCTCTTTTATCTGCATAGCAAGATCTTTCTGGCTCAGGCCTTTTTCCATCCTGGCCTCACGTATGATATCACTGAAATCTTCATCGATTTCACCGTCTATCATATCGAAAACATCCCTGGATTTCTTTTTTTGCGGGGAAACCGATCGGAATCCCGGTTTTACTGATGATATTCTGGATGAACCAGTTTTGACTGCATCCATTCCGGGGCGCTGAACTTCTGTTCCCAGTTTGACGCAATTGCTACATACCCACATCTTTGCGCCCCCTATTTGAACCAGTATTGGCTTTCCGCGGATAATTTTTCCGCAAACCTCACATTCAGACATGTTAATCGCAAACATCTATATATTGGGCAACCCCTAAATACCTAATTGAGGAAGCGGATGGCGGATAAACCAATTGAGAATAATCCTGAGAAGGATCAGGATGTTACAAAGTATCTTCTCGACAGGATATCGGGCCTGGAGACCCGAAACCTGGAGATTAGGGAAGAAATCCGGCAGCTAGAGTCTGAGAAGAGGTT
>JAFGKW010000024.1 GCA_016928355.1 Methanomicrobiaceae archaeon | reverse complement strand
TCTGGTAAGTGAAGTTTTTTGCATATGATGAGTTTGTATCTGAACCAACCGCATCATCCGCGGCCATTGCAGGAATTGCCATCATCATCAAAATAAGAAGGGAAAGGGCGAGTTTTTTCATCATTTCCCCCCCCCTTTCAGTTTAGTAATATCCGGGTATCTGTTCAGTATCCTGCCATTTGGCAGTGTGAAATGTTCTTTATCGTTATAACTAATGTTGAATATCATGGATTTTCATGTGCCCCCATAAATTCATTTTCGCAGGCGGTTTCCTGTATATGTTTTTTTGAGGAATGTGCCTGCCTTAAGAGAAAAGGTCCAGGATAAACATAATAAATATTACCATACTGGAAATATGTTTGAAAATTATTTCATGTCAGGGGGAAGATGGAATTATATCTGAGAATTTATGCCCGGGTTTTCAGGAAAATTTCGTTCAGAGAAGATTCTGTCGCATTAAAACGAATGATCTTTTCAGGTGAATCAAAAAAAAGGAAAACCTGGTTTTATAAAATCATATTCAGGAGGGCATTGAGCGATCCCCCGTAGTCAAACGAGAGAAGGAGGAGGCCCAGGGATAAGATAATTGCAACGGCAAAGACCGCCGGATTCCATGCAAATATCTTCTTTCCGTCCAGCACGCTTATCGGGAGAAGGTTGAAGAATGCAATCATCGAGTTGACCGAAAGGCCCACCATTCCAATTGTAAATACAATAAATGCCGTAAGGCCTCCTGTAAACGGATAACCCATCGCCGCACCGGCAATTATCATCAGTAAGAATGGTATGCAGAGTAACAGGTTAACGGCAGGACCTGCGATAGATATAATCCCTGATTCTTCGCGTGTCATTACCCGTCCGTCTCTTGAATAGATCATAGTCGCACCAGGTGCCGCAAAGACAACTCCGACGAGTGCTGCGACTGCTATTGCCACAAGGAGCATCTGGGTGTCTTTCCTGAATTCGGCCCAGAACCCGTATTTCATTGCCGTAAATTTGTGTGCAAGTTCGTGGAGCAGGAATCCAATGCCCACGGTGAAGAGTGATATTACAAAGAATAAAACGAATGTAAAAGGTGTAACTCCGCTCCTGATGAAGATGAATGTGAAGGCAAGTGCGATTGCCAGCCAGCCAATAAGGAGGTCCCTTCTTTCATGTTTTGTTATTGCTGATAGTAAACCTGATTTCATAGTGATTGATAAATTTATGTTTTTATTGCTGTTTTATTCTTGCTGTATTGTCATATGGGTGCATCCTTATCTTTTATTGAAATTAAATTCTATGCAATGAATCTTGAAGAGGCAAGATCGGCTATTGCGGACATCGACAGGGAGATAGTATCGCTAATTGCAAAAAGACAGGATTACTCCTCTGTGATTGCGGCAGAAAAGATAAAATCCGGTTCTTCTGTAAGGGACGAGGCCCAGAGGGAAAAAGTCCTTGCAAGGGCAGCCGGACTGGCAGCGGAGTCGGCTCTTGATGAGGCTGAAATCGTAAGAATATTTGAAATTCTAATTGAGATTAACGAAAAGGCCCAGAAAAAATATATCTGATTATTCCTGTTTTATCATCGTGCCTATACCTTCGCGGGTAAAAAGCTCGAGCAGGAGATTGTGATCCCTGTTTCCATTTATAATATGGGCATGATGAACCCCGTTCTCAATACATTTTATACACGCATCAAGTTTTGGTATCATTCCGCCGACTATGGTTCCGTCATCAATCAGGCCTTTGGCCTCGGCTACTGTAAGCCTGTGATAGGTTCTCGTTCTTCCTGCATTCATCACGCCGTCGATATCCGACATATTGATGAATTTGTAGGCATTAAGCGCGATTGCGATATCGCCTGCGGCGGTATCGGCGTTAACATTCAGGCTCTGGCCCTTCCTGTCCATTCCTATAGGCGCTACAACCGGCATATATCCTTTATTGAGCAGAACCTCGAGCAGTTCGGGATTGATCTCATCAATTTCTCCCACATGGCCAAGGTCGACCTCCTGCTCCATGTCATCGACGAAAACCTTCTTTGGGCTGATCTTTTTTGCAATAATCATATTGCCGTCATTGCCTGACACTCCCACTCCCAGAGCCCCGAATTTGGCGATAAGCGAGACGATTCCATCATTGATCTTTCCAACAAGGACCATCTGGGCGATCTCAAGTGTCTCTAAGTCGGTAATCCTGAGACCTCCGACAAACTTGGGCTCCTTGCCCATCGCCTTCATCTTTGACGTGATCTCGGGTCCCCCTCCGTGGACGATTACTACCTTCATCCCGACATAATGGAGTAGGACAAGATCCTGTATCACAGTGTCAAGAACATCGGAGTCGATCATGGCATGGCCTCCCAGCTTCACGACAACAGTCTTTCCGTGGAACTGCTGTATATAGGGGAGAGCCTCCATAAGAACATCAGCGCGTTTCATGTTGTATACTTCCCGTTTATTTCGACATATTTTTCAGTAAGATCGCATCCCCAGGCAGTCGCCTTAAAATCCGCATCTCCAAGATCAAACAGGATTTTCAGGTTTTTGCCTTTCATGAGCTCCTTTGCCGCGGCAAGTGCTCCGGGGTTGACCTTATCGTCTGCCTTGATTACACCTTTTTCTTCAAGGATTACAGTCTTTTCCCCGCTGCTTATTGAAATGGATGTCTTAAGGGGATCAAACTCCGGCCCTGCCCTTCCTGCAGCGGCGATAATCCTTCCCCAGTTTGGGTCTTCGCCATATATTGCGGTCTTCACAAGCGATGACCCGACGATCGTCTTTGCAATTACCGCTGCATCATCTTCGGACTTTGCACCGGTCACCGAGACCTCAACGAATTTGGTTGCACCCTCTCCGTCTTCTGCGATCTGTTTTGCCAGCGAGATACATACTTCTTCAAGTGCTGAATAGAATTCATCGAAGTTCTGCTTTCCCTTTAGCCCTGTTGCCGTCAGGAAGACACAGTCATTTGTTGACGTATCACCGTCGACGACAACCCTGTTGAAACTCCTCTCGGTCGCCAGTAAAAGTGCCTTTTTCAGGTCATCAGGGGAAACCTCGGCATCTGTGTATATGAACCCGAGCATGGTTCCCATATTCGGTGCAATCATTCCGCTTCCCTTTGTAATTCCCGCAACTGTAAATCCCTTCCTTTTTGAGATGGCCTGTTTGGGATAGAGATCGGTAGTCATTATTGCGGCAGCTGCATCGTCGCCTGATTTTTCGTCAGATGCCAGGCTGTCTTTTATTCTGTTGCACTGGTCTTCAATTATGTCTATATGAAGATAACGGCCGATTACACCCGTACTTGCGACGCCTATCAGCTCAGGTGAGGTTCCAAGAGCTTCAGCCGCGATCTCTGCCATCCTCTCTGCATCCCTGTAGCCCTGCTCTCCTGTGAAGACATTGGCATTTCCGGAATTGACGATAACTCCGTCGAGACGGCCTGAATCCTGTCTGTTCAGCATCAGGCGTACCGGTTCGGCCATTACCCGATTCCTTGTAAAAACCGCTGCTGCATTGCCGGATGCCTTTATCAGGGCAAGCCCGTATTTACCCTCTTTTATCCCTGCAGCTTCGACACCTTCAACTTCACAAATACTCTTCAATTTCAATCATTCCTCTTTTGATTCCGCATACGAAGTCCCAATACCTCTTACGATGTCCTGGCGGGTGACTATACCGACAAGCCTGTCGCTCCTGATAACCGGAAGCCTTGCAATACCTTCTGCGAGCATGAGTTTTGCTCCTTCCTCGATCTCAGCGTCTTCATCAATGGATATTATGTCAGAGCTCATGATGTCGGAAACAGGACTTTCTCCTATGTCTGTTAAGGCTTTTTTTGTCTTCTCCCAGTTGACAAATTCCCTGATCGGGATCTCGATTATTTCCAGTGGTGATGGAAGCCACAAGTCGTCGCTGAGTTCACCTACGTCAAGCAGCGACAGGATGTCTGTCTCAGTAACTATTCCTACTAGGCGTTCTCCTTCCATTACCGGAATTCCCCCAATTCTTTTCTTCCTCAGGATGGAGGCTGCTTCTCTAACTTTTGAATCCGACCGTATTGTGATTGGATCGGGTGTCATTACATCTTTTATCTGCATTTTTCATCTCCGTTTTTCTGTTTCTAAGGTTTATGGGAATAAAGGGGCACAAAGAAGTCCTTCGGACTCCATGTATCCACACATAATATTCATATTCTGTATTGCCTGGCCGCTTGCGCCCTTTACAAGGTTATCGATGGCTGAAACAGCAACGACTCTTGTACTACCTTCCTCGGCTTCAACACTGACATCGCAGAAGTTGCTGCCCCTTACAGATGCCAGCGTGGGGTCCTGCAATCTTACAAAGAACTCTTTATTAAAGTAGTCCTCGTAAATTCTGCTGACTTCCTTTGTAGTCAGGGGCTCGTCGAGCAGGATGTGCGCGGTTGTAAGGATACCCCGGTTTACAGGCAGAAGATGCGGTGTGAAATGGCAGTTTGCCTTCGATCCAAGCCCCTTTATCTCCTGCTTCATCTCGGCGAGATGCCTGTGCCCTGTCCACTTGTATGCCTTGAGGCTGTCTGCCACGTTTGAATACTGGTTTGTGGCAGAGGGATTTACCCCGGCACCAGATACTCCTGTTTTGGAGTCGAATATGATGGTATTTGCTTTATCTGCAAGTGGTGCAGCTGCCAGTGTGGCACCTGTCGGGAAGCATCCGGGATTTGCAACAAAATCCGCGTTCCTTATCTCATCCCTATGAAGTTCGGGAAGACCATAGGGCGCCTCAAAATAGGCATTGTGCTCAACATCATATGTATCTTCGTAGATGTCTTTAGGGAGCCTGTAGTCAGCACTGAGGTCAACGGTTTTGATACCCTTCTCTTTCAGCTCACCGGCATAATTCATAGCAACAGTATGAGGAACAGCCAGGAATACGAAATCCGAATCAATGTCTTCCGTTTTCGGATTGGAAAATTCAAGGTCACAAAGCCCTTTAAGATTAGGATGCAGCTTCCAGATCTGTTTCCCCTCTTCCTTTCTGGATGTGGCCGCTACAACATCAGCATCTCCGTGGGTCAGCAGGAGGCGGATCAGGTCTCCTCCTGTATAACCTGATGCCCCGATTATTGCGATATCCATAAAAAGATATTTGCGGCCCCCGCATTAATCCTTCTTGCCAAATCTCTGGTAGAGCCTGTCTGCCATGGTCTCTATGGCTTCCCTGTTCTCAAGAGCAACCACAAGATCCTCCGGAAGCCCCGGTAACCCGAACTCAGCACCGAGCCATGATCCACAGATAAATCCAAGAGTGTCGGTGTTTCCTCCGGCCTGAGCTGCATAATAAAGAATTTCATCTTCATCCCCGTACATGGAGATTAGATATGCGGCAAGCGGAACTGTCTGGTAGACCGAGACATCATTTCCGTTCATCACTATCGCGGATTCGACAGGTATTCCATCGGCAGCATACCTCAGGGCATCACCGATCTTCAATCCAAGGGTTTCGTCCTGGAGATATGCATTTTTCTGGGCTTTCCTTAAAGGTTCATTTTCTCCTTCAATTGTTGAGCGGATAAGGGATGCAAGCCAGATTGCTCCTGCTATGGCAGCCTGGCTCGTGTGTGTGACAGAACAGGCCACTGCGAGAAGTTCGTTTCTCTTCCTTTCGTCCGGATAGGCAAGGGTGAACGGGACTGCAAGCGGAATGCAGCCGGATGTGGTTGAATTACATCCGGGAGCCTTTTCATTGCCTTTTATCATATGTTTGCATGCAGACAGTACTGAGCCGTCGGGGAATCTCATTTTTTTTTCAATATACATGTTTTTCAGGGCACGGGCATAACTTTCCTGCCTGAAATTGCCGCTTACAAGAAGTTCAGCTGCCAGAAGGGCAATCTGGGTATCGTCTGTATAACTCCCCGCCTTTAATCCTGCATTGGGGTGCATCTTGTTGGGTCTGGCATAACTCCGTCTAATATTCTTCAGAGACGGTGGGGATGTTTCATTTGGCATTCCGAGGGCATCGCCGACTGCGGCACCAAGAAGAACTCCCCTGTATATATTGAGCATTTAATACATTATGGAAGATAAGAAGTATTTAAATCTTCGATAAAATCCGGACATTATCCTATTAATATAATATTAGGTATGTTTGTGACTGTCTCCGTTGTCTCTTACGAAGTTTAATCAATATTGTCAGGTGGTCATAAAACTCCCGTTAATGAACGTTTTTTATAAACCTTAAGAAATAACATAATATTACCTGTAGATTCGTCCGTATCATGGGAGGAATATGAATGATGAAAGTTTTACTGGTGGATGAGGAGCCTGAAATCCTTTCCATAGCAGAGATATACCTGAAAAAATTCGGGGATTATGAATTTAAAAAGGCATTATCCGCAAAAGAGGCCCTGGATCTTTTGAGGAATGAAAAATTTGATGCTATTGTCTCCGATTATGAAATGCCGGAGATGGATGGACTTGAATTTCTTAAATTAATCCGGGAGGAGATGTCATTAATTCCCTTCATCCTTTTTTCAGGAAAAGGAAGGGAGGAGATTATTATCGAAGCCTTCCGGAGCGGAGCTGACGGCTATGTTCAGAAAGGGAAAGATCCCCTGGCCAATTTTGGCGAACTTTCCCACCAGGTTGAAATTGCCGTTTCCAGGAGGAATGCTGAGATTGAACTTCGTACCAAGGAGTATGCTATTGAACATTCGATAAACGGCTTATCTATTGCAGATTACGATACCGGGCAGATATTTTATGCCAATGCGGCTGCACTTGATATGTTTGGATATACACTGGATGATCTCTCTACTTTGTCGACAGCAGAATTTCTCGCTGACGGGAATTATGATGAATTAAAGACGAGCATTATGAAATCTCTTGATGAGGATAATTATTTTATCGGGCGAATCCGTGTCAAAAGGAAAGACGGCTCAGATTTTCACATCTCTGTTTCGATTACAACGCTTCTTCCTGATGAACTCGTGACAAGAAAAATGATCTTTATTTCATTTATTGATATTACCAGTGTAGTCAGATCAGAAGAGGAATTTCTGGATTTCATCCTGGAAGCATCGAGAAGAATAAGGAAACCTGTCTCACTTATCGGGCAGTCTCTTGAGGTTCTTGCAGAGGATATTGATGCAGGAACGGATCCTGAAATAATGAAACTTAAAATTCTGGTACTTATAAAGAATGCCGGACAGATTGTAAATAATCTGAATGAGCTTAATATGGCAGTAACCGAAGCTCATGGAACAATATCTGAAGAATATAAGAGTTTTTTAGTAAAATGAAAATGTCTTCGCTTGATAATATTCTGGCCGGTGACGATTCCGGGTTAGTGGTGCTTGCCGAGACATCAGCAGAAGCCTTTCAGGGCTGTACCTCTGAACTGGTAGGTAAGGTTACAGAAAAAGGCTATAAGACGATAATAATTACAATCAACAACCCTTCTCCGATTCTTAGGAAGACATATTTAAAATCCGGTATAGATATCAGTAATTTGTATTTTATCGATGCTATTACAAGATATGCTCTTGGCAGCATTCCCAAAGATGACGATGGCAACACCTCCTACATAAGCCAGCCGTCAAATCTTACTGATATGGGGATTGAATTAAATAAATTGCTTGTCAGATTTGATGGAGCGAAAGTCTGTGTTATTATTGACTCGGTTAATACAATGTTGATCTATGTTTCTTCAGGTACAATGACAAAATTCATTCATTTTGTATCGAATAAACTAAGGCTTCTCAATTGTCTGGGGATATTTTTATCAATAAACGGCAGTGTGGATCCTATGCTTTTAAATCAGCTTAAGAGCTTCTCAGACGAATTTGTTGAGATTTAAAAAAAAGTTATTCTTCGAATTTCTGCTTTCTCTCTTTCCTGAATGCAATCTCAAATGATTCAGAGGCCTCGCTAAACCTGCCGAGGTTTGTCAGGCATATACCTTTCTTGTAAGATGCTGCAGAATCTCCCGGCTTTATTTCAAGGACCTTGTCCAGGGCTTCTATTGCTGCATCATGTTTGCCGAGCTGTTCAAGTGCAATTGCCTTTCCATACCATGAAGCAGGGTTGTCTGAACCATATTCAAGGGCTTTTTCAAATGATTTGCCGGCATCATTGTATCTTCCAAGGTTTATGAGCAGCATTCCTCTTGCACTCCAGAGACCCTGATTTTTACTGTCCTCACTGAGAGCCACATCATAAAGATTAAGCGCCTCTTCGAAATCTCCAAGTCTTTCGTAGGCATTGGCCTTGATGAGCATGGCACCAATAAGTCCTGGAGCCTTTTCAAGAACACGGTTTGAGAATTTGATTGCCTTTTCATATCCGCCCATTTGCATCTGGGCGACTGCGCACTGGTAGTAGCTTTCGGGATCGGCTTCTGCACCTTCAAGTGCGATCCCAAACTGCTGCAGGCCTTCCTTATATCTTCCATCCTTAACCAGCGATTCAGCGAGGAGCATCCGGCACAGCCTGTTGGAATCATCAAGTTCGAGGACCTTTTCAAAAGCTTCAGAAGCCTGATCATATCTTCCCAGCCTGAAAAGAACCTCGCCCCTTGCCTTCCACGCAGGGAGATTCTCTGGTTGAACTTCCAGTATGCTGTCGGCAGCCTCGATGACGTCGTCGTATCTTCCCATATACCTGAGGAGATTCGTAAGTTTCAGCCATGTATCTATATCTTTTTCATTTTCTTCAAGTACTGCGGCGTAATTTCCTGCTGCAAGCTCCAGTTCCCCGGTTCTTTCGCATACTCCTGCAAGACTTTTACGTGCATCATGATCTTCACTGTCGCCAGTTATATTGAAATATTTTTCAAATGCCTCTCTGGCTTCAATATTTCTTTTAGCTCCTGCAAGGGCAAATGCTCTGCCACGAATTACGGCAATATTGTCTGGATCGTTTTCATGAATTCCTTCAAAGATGTCTGCAGCGGCAGCATATTCACCTATCTCCAGCAAAAGTGTTGCCTGGTCAAAGAGGATGCCCTTGTCTTCAGGTTTGAATGCTGCGGCCTTCTCAAATGATTTGGCTGCTTTTTCGTATTCTCCAATCTTTCCAAGCGATCTGCCGAGTTCTCTCCATCCGCCTGATTCTTCTCTGTTTGCCCTGACAAAGTGCTCGAAAGCAGCAGCTGCCTCTTCATTCCTTCCCAGAATGTTCAGTTCCTGCCCAAGTATTAATGCAAGGCCGGACTGTTCGGGATATGCTTCAATTAATTGTTCATATTCTGAGGCAGATTCTGTAATTTTGCCTGTGTTCGCATATATTCTTGCCTTCTGTATCTTAAGGTTCAGATCTTCATATCCTGCGGATTCGAGGTTTTCAATAGCATTTACAGCCTCTTCCAGCCTTCCTGTTATCTCGAGAATCGAGATATAATATTTCCACGCCAGAAGATTGATCTTTTCTGAACTGATTATCGGTTCAAGGCATGAAAGAGAATCATCAAATTCCGACATCGCGGCAAGAATCTCTGCTTTCTTTAATAGGGATTTCTGGTCGGCCGGGTTTATGGTGAGTATCTGATCAAGGCTCTGGACCGACTCCCGGGCCATGCCTATACCTGCCAGCAGGTCTGCTCTCATCTCCCAGACTATGATATTTGTTTCATCTTCATTTAATATCGAATCGAAACACTCGAGTGCCTTTTCGTAGTTGCCTGTATTGAGATGGGCAATACCTTTCTTTTCAAGAGCTCCTGCATCCCCAGGAAATGCCTCGAGAACTTTTTTTAGTGCATCTATTGCCTTGTGGTTGTTCCCCGTATGGATCAGGCATTCTGATATATTTCTCCAGACTGCAATATTTTCAGGGTGTGTTTCAGTAATTTTGGAGTAACATTCATATGCCTCGGCGAAGCGTCCCAGATGTATCAATGCATCTCCTTTCATCTGGAGAAGGTTAACCAGCTTTACACTTGTTTTTAAAGATTTTATTCCCTGGGGAGAATCCTTATCAAACAGGCTAAGGTCAATATTGTTATTTATCCAGCTGACTCCTCCTCCTCCTCCTTCTCTTTCTATGACGTGGTCATAACTGTTGAGTGCTTCGTGATATCGTCCGAGTCCGGAAAGACACATTCCCCTGTGGTACCATGTCTCTGACTTTGCCGGAGCGGCTTTGAGGACATTATCATAACATGCAACTGCACGCTCATATTCTCCCATTAGTTCAAGGGCAGTCCCCATCATCTGCCAGGCCTTTATGTCATCCGGGGTTCTTTTGAGTATCATTTCAATGGTGTGGGCGCATTCTGCATATGCACCAGTCCAGAAAAGATTTGTGGCCCTTCTGTAGGAGGCGACAAGGTCTTCAGTGTTTTCTGTACTGATCTGCCTGAAGACCTCTGCTGCTTCAGGATACCTGCCCTGTTTTTCCAGCAGATATGCCTTGTTGTATAATGCCGGAATACAGGACGGGTCCTGTTTCAGTGCCAGATCGTATATTCCAAGAGCTTCTTCAGTTTTACCGATTATCTCAAGAATCTCTCCGGTATAAACCATGGCCCGTGTGTTTTTTTCATCTGCGTTTATTACTTCGGAAAATGCCTCAATTGCTTTGCCCCAGTCGGAGTTTCTCATGCAAAATATGGCATATCTTTCTTTGAGCCGGATGTTATCCGGATCAATTTCTATGAGTTTCAGGCAGGTCTCCGCTCCCTGTACATAATCTCCCTGAATCTCCAGCAGGTCGGCTTTTTTATTGAGAATATCTATTATTTTTGGTTCTGCACGAAGTATCGCATCAAAACACTGGAGTGCACCTGTGTAATCTCCTGATTCATAAAGTGAGTTTCCAAGAGCCTGCCATGCGAGGATGTTTTCGGGTACCGATGCAACCGCACGTTTCAGGTATCTTTCAGCATCCTGATATCTTGAAACGTACATCAGTGCTCTTCCCATCAGGTAACATATAGCACCATTTTCAGGTTCTATCTCAATTGCCTTTTCAAATTCTTTTATTGCCTCGTTATATCTTCCCTGTTCAAAATGGGTCGTTGCCTTGTCAATCCATGGATTTGGATTATCTCCCTGTCCTATTAATTTATCCAAGAATGCCATGATCTTTTAAGAACTCCTGCTGCTTTGTATCTTAAATATTATTTGTACCATCCGGTTATCATAATATTGGTGGTGTTTTATTTATCAGTTATTTATCTATCTCAAATGAAGTTAATCTTCCCCGGGGCCTGATTGGAATTATTGGGGAATAAAATGGGAAACAGCGATAAATTATTAAAAACAGTCCTTTTTTACGTGCTATGTGGGATGGGGGGAATTTATGCAGATATGTCGGAGTTAGCGGGGGTCTGCATATTCCCTCAAATCACGGTTCGGAAGTCCGAAACGGCAATCTGGGGAGATTTAGGTTCCTTATGAAGATGGGGTTTTGGGGGGGGATTGATCATAGGGGTGTTATAAATTAACCTAAAATTTGACCGTTACCATCTATATGGTAATTATCCGTGTCTCCTTACCGTCCATCCACATGCACACTTACTTATGTAGCAGTATTTTATATAAAATTATTTAGCTTCCACAAATCTCTATATATTTATTTCCCATGGTGCTTATCCACTTTGATAGGCATATCTGAATATAATCGGGTTCACATAATATTTTTAAAATGAAAAATAATATTTAAATTGGTTTTTATGGGGGAATATATGGACGGATTAAATGAGATAACTGAAGTTTTAAAGAATAATCCAAACGGGATGTCCGTCAGGGATATAGCAAAGGCAGTTAATATGAATCGTGTTACTGCAGCAAGATATCTTGATGTTCTGAGAATCTCAGGTAGGATTGAGATGATTCCTTTTGGCCAGGCGAAGGTATTCTATCCATCCCGGAAAGTTCCCTTCTTCTCATTGATCGACTATCTGTCCGATATTGTCCTGATTATCGATAGGAGGGGGAAGATTCGCCAGTTGAATATTGCTTTTCTTCAGCTTTTTGGAGGCCGGCATGAAGATTATTATGGACTTTCTGTATATGAAGTTCTCATTCCCGGCGATAATGACTGTGATCTTTTCAAATCCATTGATTTGGCTTTAAGAGGGAAAGAAACAGCTGAAGAGATTGCTATTGACCGGAATGATGACAGGATTCATCTAAAAGTTAAAATATATCCATCCGTGTTTGAAAGCGGGGAACCGTCAGTATCCATAATAATGACAGATATCACCGGTATTATGAATGCTGATGAATTTATTCGGGTAAATACAGATATGATGAGGAAGATTTCATCGACCGGTTCAATAGATGGAGTATTGATGGCAGGTGCCGAAACAGCATTGTTCGCTTTAAAAGCAGGTGCAGCAGCTGTATTTATCAAAAATTCCAGAAATGATTTCTCTCTGAATTTATGCACGGGTGATGATCATTTGTTCAGGGATAATTTAGCCATTTTTAGGAATAAGTGTGATATCTGCGAGCGTATAGCCGGCGGAATGTCCTCTTTTTATTCAAAGTCAGGAAGTGATGAGACTATTGTCAATGTTCTTGAATCCTATGGATTAAGTTCCCTGTCTGCAAATCCTTTATTCAGAAATGGTGAGGTGGCGGGATTTCTTGCTACGGCATCATCCGGAAAGGAGGAATTTACAGGCCGTGAGATGAATGAACTTGAACTGATATCATATCAGATTTCAGGTGCACTTGAAAAATCTCTTCTATGCCTGGAGGATCTTACAGAGAAGATAAATTGCCTTTAACCGGTATGAAAAAATATTGCCTGTTGCTAAAATTCGGTCTCCTCAGGAATAAGGAGAAGTGGTTTCTTTATTCATGCAAAATTAGTTTATTATCGATCCGGAAGGTTCTCCATGGAAGATAAGAATAAAACGCTTAATGAGATTCTTGAATCGATCGATGAGGTGGCTCATCTTTCTGATCTAATAAAACACCGTTCAAGAGATATGAGGGGTGCTTCGGCAACTGAGATAATGAACAAAGTTATTCATCCTACCCTGGATGATCTTGAACTGTACCTGAGATATTACGGTAATCCTTCTCTCTCTTCAGCTGAGCTTAAAAAATTAGTGCATGAGTGGATTGAAGCGCAGATGACTATTTAATCATCGATTGGGATATATTTTTTCAGTTTTATTGTAATCTTCAGTCCTGATTTGAAATCATCGACAATTCTCTCTGAAGCACTGATATCGCCTCCGAATTTATTAATTATATACCAGCAGACAGAAAGGCCAAGCCCTCTCCCCCTCCTTCCGTCTTTGCCCGGTTGAAATCTTGTGAAGAGAGAATCCATCTTTGATTCGGGTATGCCGGGGCCGTCATCCTCAATTATTGTATATGCGTATTCATTATCTTCATTCGTCCGGATAGTTACACGGACTCCTTTGCCTCCGTAAATCTGAGAATTTTCCAGAATTATTGAGAATATATCAGTGAGGAGTGAACCGCCGATGACTTCTAAATCATTCACTTTTGATTCAACGTCAAGATCCGGAAATTTTGTTATGGCTGATTCTACTATTTTGTCAAGATGAACTGGAGAAGGTTTGAAATCACGACTATGGATCTCTCTTATCCTTGAAACATTGCTTATGATATTGCTACTGTGCTTTATGCTTGTCATCATTTTATCATAGTATACCTCATCACTTTCAGGAATTATGCTCCTTATAAGCTCTGCATAGCCCAGAGATGCGGTATTTGCATTGTTAATATCGTGAATTAGGATGTCAAGGTACATATTTGCCTTTTGATTTGCATCTGAAAGATCCCTGTTCAGGCTGGCGATCTTCTTTTGATAAGTCTTAATTTCCGTAATTTCACTTATGGTCAGAACGGCAAAATCATCCGGAATAACCGAAACCGTTACGATTGCAGAATGCTCGTTTCCATCCTCTGAAGTAAATCCAATCTCGCATTCCCTGGCACCGGAGTTCTCTTTCAGTGTTTCAATGAAATTCTCCTCAGGCTTGCTGGTACAGGCTGCTTCGATACTCTCCAGATTCCCAAGGATGGTCCATTCTTCCATCAGGGTTTCAAATTTTTTATTTTTATCGATCAATTCCCCTGTTTTCAGGTTGAAAAGACCGATCCCACCTTCCGAATAATTGAAGATACTTGTGAATTTCTTTTTCTCCTCCCTTATTCTTTCTGATATCAGGGAGGTTGTGACTGATATGCTTATATATACATAAAACTGCATCGTTGAGGGAATTATCTCAGAAACACCTGGTATGAAATAATTTATGAATATTAGATAAATCATCGCAATGAATGTAGATATTATCACTCCACGCTTTGGAAGGAAGAAAGAGCATAAAATTATTGGAAAATAGAATATATGGGATATTACCATTATGGTCTCTTCAAACAGAATCTGGTAGGTTATCTCCATTATGATAAAAAGGACAATTACTGTTATCAGAGAGAAATAAAGGCCGAATGTCTTCCTGTATTCGGGAGTACGCATGGAAAAAAAGTTCACTGAAGAAGATTGTGCAGTAATATTATTAAATAATATCTTTACTTCAATTATCTTTTTATTTTAACTGGGCAAGATACTTTATCAGTGAGGGAATCCCGTCTGTTGAAGGGTGAACTTCGATGAATTCTGCAAAATCAGATGTTTCTGAACCCTTTGAAATTAGATGCGCAATATATGCCATAACCTGTGCGGAGCCCGGAGAACCAAGATAGGCGCCTGTTATATGATCCCTGTTAATATCTGCAGATAACATCGACCTTCCTGTATTGCCTTTATGTACGTGCCAGAATGAGCCGGGCCCTGCCGGTGCCGGAAAAGTGACTTCTGTACCGTTTTCTGTACCGGTTTCGCAAAATGAATGTTCGTAGCGAAGCCTTATCGCCTGTGGGATGCAGTCTGGAATGGTCCTTTTTTTAATGCCCAGGATCGAATCTGCTGCGATAATTCCCTGGAGTCTTGCCACCGGGGTCAGGAATGGCTGACCTGTGACATCTCCTGCAGCATAAACACCCGGGATATCTGTCTCCATCCTGTCATTTACAAGGATTTCCCCGTTATTTCCTTTTGTTATGCCTGAGACCATGTTGCTGTTTGGAACAAGTCCTGTTGCTATTAGCACTGCATTGGTGTCTGTCCGGGATTTAACACCTTTTTCAAGTATTTCAACACCACTAACGGTTTCATCGCCTTCTATGCCGGTAACAACAGCGTTCTCTCTTATTTTGACCCCTTCAAGATCCTTTTTTGCAGCCCTGATCATCTGCTCCGGTTTGCCACGTAAAAATGAGCTTCTTGAAATGATTTCAGTATCTACTCCGAGCAAGGAAAAAATATATGCATATTCGGCAGCGATAACCCCTCCGCCAAAAATTACAATACTATTTGGAAGTTCTCTGATGTCTGTAATTGTATGGGGAGTATAAACTCCGGGAAGATTACTGCCCCTGACAGGAGGTATTGCAGGGGTTGAACCTGTTGCAATGATTATATTTTCCGGGCTAAAGGTCTCATCGCCAATTGTTACTTTCCTGCCGCTGACTTTTGCCTCTGCATTAATAACTTCAACACCGCAGTCTTTCGTCTCCTTATCAAGGACCTTTGCAATTTTGTTCTGCGCATTTTTCATCCCGTCCATAATCATGGAATAGTCTGTGGAAGGGACTTTGTCGAATATCCCGAGTTCTCTTAAATTTCTGCATTCATCAAGGGATCTTGCAACATCGTTGAGGGCACATATTACCATGCACCCCTTATGAAGACACTGCCCTCCAAGCGCTCCCCTTTTATCTACAAGGAGAACGTCTTTTTCTTCAAGGGCGAGGTGAATTGAAGCGAGTCTTCCTGCCGGTCCGCCGCCAATTACAATTATCATAGTCTTATAATCTAGAGTAGTTCCACACCGTCATCCATCGGTTCTTTCAGTATACTTCCTGAAAAAGTCTCGATCTCAACTATCTTGCTGCCCCTGATCTGAATTACAGGGAGGTAGACCAGATCGATCTCAATTTTAAGGTTCTCTTTGTCTGGAGAAACTTCGATATCCTCATAGGATATCGTGTCGCCCTCAGTCTTGCTGATACGGACATTTCTTGTCAGCTTCTCCTTCATTGATTTGAAAATTATATCTTCGGTATCTTTCTTTTCCTTTTCGGGCTTTAAGATCTTTGAACCGGTGGGGACACTTCTTGTGCTGACTTCTATTCTGCTGAAATCAGGGATTTCAAGGGATGCAGGTGTCCCTGAGATTGCGTTTATCAGCCCCGATTCTTCTGCATTGAAATCAATGAGGTGTGTTTTGTACTGCTTTTCGCCGCTTCCCGTGCACCTGAAGAGATAATGTGGTATATAGAGCCTCCTGATATCCCCTTTGATTCCGGCGATCTTTCTTGCTTTATCCTCCGTTATGCTGGCGTTTATCAGCGGGATTTCCGGTCCGTAATCATCAAGTGTGGGGCGGGAGGTTGTATACTCCTGGACTGCCGGTTTTCGCTCCTCTCTCTTAAGATCAAGTGCAAGATATTCATTTAGAACATATGCAACTGCAGCCTGCCCCGAATATTTTGAAAGTTCAGAATGCCCCCAGACTATGCAGTTTTCTGCCCTGATCGTATTGTCCATTGTAAAAAGAAGTTTTTGGCATTCGGCCGTTCTGTCCCCAAGCCTCACTTTGATGGTCTTTTTATTGAACTCATCTATCTTTCCCCGCTCATCGGAGCAAAGTACGACTATACATTCATCATCAAGATATGCGCTGAGATCTATGAGTCCGTCACCTTCCTCGACATCATATGATGCGGATTCAAAGATGTTCCTGACAATTTCGACTGCCCTGTTATGAATCATTCATTTATCCTATTAATCATCAGGATGAATTATTTTTTCCATTAATTTCAGAGATAGATCTCATTTTATCATCCCTGCAGGATCCTGACAGTATGTTTTCTGTCTATGTGGTAAGATATGAATCTCCAGTAATTGCTGAAGAAATCGAGAAATCCATTGGATTCTGAGAATATTGCAGATGGTTCATGGCCCGGAGAACTCATAATCACAAGAACCCGCTTCGAATCTATTATAAATATGCCTGACATCTCGTTTTTAGACTCAAAACATTCATTTATTTTATCTTCAACAATTTTTACGGTGGTGTCTGGAGGAACCTCTCCCTCCCACCGGTCTGTAATAATTTGCATCACCGGGTTTGAATCTGTCTTAAAAAGGGTGTCATGAAGATGTGTTTTGATGAAATCGTAATCTGAAATAATCTGGATTTCTGTTCCGGCTTCTCCAATAGACTGCCTGAGACGGTTGATAATATTTTCAGAACCTGAGATGCTCCAGATTAGTTCCTGTCTCTCCTTTTCAGGACACATCCTGCTGATATAGATATTTTCCAGTTCTGTTCCGGCAAATTCTGCATCTGATTCAATATTTTCTTTAAGTTTTATTATGCCTTTTTTGGGCGGAAGTGCATCAAAACGTTTTGGGACGGTGTTTGATACAATTACAAGTCCTTTCTGAACGAGTTTATCGAGAACCGGGTAAACAGATGCTCGGGGTACGCCGGATATTTCGTGTATTTCTGTAGCAGTTGCGCCGTCAAACTGGAGCAGGCCAATATATACGAGTGCCTCATATTTTGTCAGTCCCAGGGACTTTAGGGCCTCTATCAGCTGTCCGGATGGTTCTTTGCCAGGGCTCATTGGAATACATATATATGTCTCAGGGGCAATTAATGTTGTTATAAAAAAAACAACAGTCTGATCGATGTTGTTATCTGTGATTTAACAGCATTCTGATCAAAGATGAGGTTTCTATATGAAATTTAAGAATATTACTTTGATTTTAATTATCGCAGCAGTTTTGATCGCTGCTCCTGCATCGGCAGGTTCAAAATACCTCAGCGGAGAACCTGAGATAACTATTGCAATATCCGGTACAAATGAGTTCTCACCCGGGGCTGAAGTGACAATCCCTGTGATTATCCAGAATTCAGGATTAAAAAATATAAAGATAACAGATACTACTGTTCTCGATCGCGATGACAATCCCGACACTGCGAAGATGGTCACTGTTGATCTTATTGAGAATGGTGCACCTGTGACAGTAAAATCAGATCCACAGATGATTGGAGATATCGAAGCAGGGGCCTCTAAAACGGTAAACTTCATTGTTAGAATTGATAAATTTGCATCATCAGGAAATTTTGACATAATTGCAAGTGTCAATTACAAGTATCTCAATTTTGCAGAGCAGATTGGAACAGACAGCCTGAGATATTATTACAAAGATGTCTACCAGGATAAGGCCCTGCCGATTACGATAAAACCCAAAGTAGTGATTGAAGTTACCGATGTGAGTACAGATTCCCTGAACGTGGGCACTGAGGGTTATATAACCATGAGTGTCAAAAATGTCGGTTCAGAGACAGGAAAAGATGCAGTTATCAAACTGGTGAGAGTCGATGGTTCACCTGTGGTTCCAACCGATGCAAGTGTCTATGAAAGTAAATTTGAACCCGGAGAGGTCAAAGAAGTAGTATTTAAGGCATCAGTATCTGACGACGGCGAGTCGAAGAACTATCCCGTTCAGGTTCTTGTTGAATATATTGATTCTGAAGGTGCATCTGTTACTTCCGATTCAGAGACTGTGGGTGTTGATGTCGGAGGAAAAGTTGACTTTGAGATAATATCTGAACCTGCAGTTCTCTCTCCCGGCCAGAAGGGTGTAATTGAGATCAAATACAAAAACACCGGGGCAACAACCGCATACAATTCCCAGGCCCGTATCAGTGCAGTGGACCCGTTCACAAGCAATGATGACACAGCCTATCTTGGGGATATAGCACCAGGGGAGACTGTAACCGGAAAATATGAAGTCTCTGTCGACGATGAAGCGACAATAAAAACCTATGGTGTTGATACCGAGATCCGCTACCGTGATGCGCTTGACAACAGCCAGATTACCGATTCGATGAAAGCTGAAATAGTTATTGAGAAGAGATCAGGTATGGATATTCTGACAAACCCGATTGTCCTTACAGTTGTAATATTTATCATTGCAGGGGCAGGGTATTTTGTATGGTCAAGAAAAAAGAAGAATAATGAATAAATTCTGGGAGGACTGCCTTCCGGTACCGGCCACGAGAACGATAGATGATATGCGCCATGTTCTTGCGATTCCAGGCGCATATCCCAATAATATTCTTTATTTTATGTACAGAAGCCTCTCAAAAAATGAGAATGACAGAGAGTGGCTTTCCGCGCATCTCCTGAGATTCGACCTGACGCGAATTCCGGCAGGGACAATATCAGGAGAATTTGTGAAGACAAAGGGTCATTATCACCCTGCTGCGCCGGATGGGCGGGGATATCCGGAACTCTACCAGGTCATCAGCGGGCATGCACATTATCTCCTGCAAAAAGAGGACCTCTCGGATATTGTGGTAGTCGAAGCCGGTCCCGGTGATATTGTCCTTATTCCTCCGGGCTACGGGCATGTATCAATTAATCCTTCTTCTGAGGAACTGTTGATGTCAAATATCGTATCGGATGCATTTTCAAGCATATACGGGGATTACGAGGAGAAGCAGGGGGCCGCATATTATGAGTTTGAAGGTTCGGGCTGGAGTATAAATCCGTCCTATGCTGATATTGCTGAAATCAGATTTGCACAACCTGGGAGTCTCGAAGACCTTGGCATTCCTGCACAAAAGTCAATATATGAACTTGTGGGCGATGATGAAAAGCTTGCATTCCTGAACAGGCCCTCAATTCTCGATGATTTTGATATTATTCCGTGATTTTTCTGAGATTATTCTGTTGCAATAGTGGGAGGGGGATGATTCTCCCTCCTATTACCCTTCCCCTGAATTATGATAAGTCGCAAAGGGGATGGGCATGCATCCATTTTGCTCCCTAAGGACTGTCACTGTTTTTGAAAAGCGGGAGAGACCTTCGGTTCAGAACCTTCAAAACTTCAAAAGATTCGGCGGAGCATTTCTTTTATGCGCCGATGCCTTAACCTTTGCCAGAATATCATCTTCGGTTTTCCCTGAAGCTTCCCAGTTTGCCGCTTCAAGAGACATGAGGGCTGCATCGATTTCCTCATATGAAAACCCGATCTCGTCCTCATCCGTCTGACCGGGGTAAAGTCCGGCAGATGGTTTTTTATTCAGTATGCTGTCCGGGATTCCTTTTTCAGCAGCAAGCCTTCTAACATCTGTCTTGTAGAGATGCAGAATAGGCTGAATATCTGCGGCTTCGTCACCGTGTTTCGTGCAGTAACCGAGGAGATATTCTGTTTTATTCGAAGTGCCGCATACAAGGCCCTCATTTAAATTGGCATAATAGTAGAGCAGTGTCATCCTGATTCTTGCCATCAGGTTTCCCCTGAGATATTTGGAATCGGTATACCCGGGAATTTCCTCATATGATTGCAGTATCGGGGATATCGGTACTATAGTAAGATCGATCCCGAATTTTTCGCACAGCTCCTCCACATCAGCCCTGTCTTTTCCGGGGGTTACGTCTGATGGAAGAAAAAACCCACAGACATTTTCACTTCCGACTGCACCGGAGGAAAGTGTCGCAGCAAGGGCGGAATCTATTCCGCCTGAAAGGCCGACAACAATTTTCTGTTTTCCCGATGACCACAGGGCATGGCGGATCATCTGTTCTATTCTTTCGAATTCACAACCTGCGCACAAATCTTCCATAATCTTCTCCTGATAATATTTTTATAAGTTTTTTCAGGGATGAAAAATCTCCAAAGGCGATTACCGAATCACCCTGTGTTATCTTTACATCCGGCCCCGGACTTATAAGCGTCTGACCGGGTCCTTCTATGCCAATTATAGTTGCTCCGCTGATCTTCTGGCATTCACCAATAGAAACGGGAGTGTCTCCTGTTACATGTTTCATAATCACTTTTCTGTTCTTCGGAAGATCCAGGAGGACGGATACGATGTCCTTGAGTACAATTGCAGCTATAATCTGGCCGCCCAGTGTTGGCAGGAGTGCAACATAATCTGCTCCGGCCCTGTAGAGTTTTTCAACTGATGATGACTTGTTTGCTCTTGCAAGGATATGAAGGTCGGGATTTAGGTTCCTTGCAATCAGTGTCGTAAATATATTGACGTCATCATCGTCTGCCGCAGTTATACATGCCTCTGCCTTTTCTATGTGTGCCGCCCTGAGCACAGACTCCTCCTGTGCATCTCCTTTGATTCCTATTATCTCATCAATATTAGGATCAATTACAAGAGGCTGGACTCCTGCTTTTTCAAGTTCCCTCTCGACGACTCTTCCAAGGTCACCGTATCCTGAAATGACAGCAAGCTTTTCCTCTCTCAGCGGGCATTTCAGTTCACCTTCGAAGAGCCTTGTTATCGAATCCGTGCGCCCGAGAAGAAAGATCGTTGTGGACCTGTCGATGGAGACATTCTCGCCTTTTTCAAAATAAAAATGCCCTTTTTTCATCAGAAAGACCGGTTCAACCTCATATTTTTCATACAGGTTCATTTCATCAAGTGTCTTTCCGATGATCCCGCATCCTTCGGATACTGTAACATATACGAATTTAAGGGTTTTATCCTCCCCTGACCTGCTGAATCTGCTTCCCTTGGTTGCCTCATAAATGATATCTACTTCAGGTGTCAGTGCAGCATGTCTTGCAAGGATTCTTCCGGTAAAATCTTTTGGTGACATTACATGATCGGCACCCGCATAACGGAGATATCTCCCGTATAACAGCCTGTCAACAACTGCAGTAATATCCGCGCTGGTTTTGTCCCTGATACCCAGGATAATTTTGGCAGATATGTACTCCTGTTCGCAGATGATTATATTTTTTGCATCCGCAATTCCGGCTCCCTTCCATGTTTCGTTTTCATCATATGAGCCGCCTACAATGTGAATATCTTTTTTGAACCTGTAAAAATCGTTCATTGCCTCAAAGGCATGGTCTTCATTTTCATCGACAAGGACCACCTTAATATTTGAGACGAGAAGACTTTCGATAAGAGATTTTGCCAGCTCTCCATATCCGGCTATTATTACATGCCCTGTTACTTTTTGTGAAGTGACTGCAGGAGGCACCGGCCTGAAAACCTCCTGAATGAAGGGAGTAAGCGCCGCAGGAATGATCATAAGGACGGTGAAGACACCAGTAGCCATTATAATAATAATAATGATGACTGTAATGGGATTTTCTGCAGGGAAGAATGTAAGCAGATCATACCCGACAGTCGTCATGGTCTGCAATACGAAGAGGACCGATTCAGGATAACTCAGTTTTGTTCCCTCAAGGTAGGGTATTGAATAATAAAGGAGAATCGAGTAGAAAATTATCTGGAATATCAGAAGTTCAATATAAAAACTGAGCCGGTCCCTGAATAAAAAAACATTCAGGCGCCTGATAATCCTGTCTATCATCATCTCTTCATCTCCTTAACAATCCTGCACGCCTGGCATTCACCGAAGGACGGTTCCCCGCAGCCGGGGCAGATTCCGGGCTCTGTCCTATTATCTTCTGCAGGAGTCTTTAATTCTTCTCCGAGATTTACAAGAGCATATTTTGTCGACGGATGCCTGTAGTTGTAGATATTCAGAATCTCCCTGACATCAGCACGCAGTGCGTTCTTCGAGTAGGGGCATCCCACCTCGACAAAACCTTCTACATTAAGGGTTGCATATAGTGCCACCTCCCTCTCGGGAAGATTGATAAACGGCCTGATCCTTGGTACAAATCCCTCTCTCATGACCTGTCTGCGGGTCAGGGTAACCGCATCGCCTCTCAGGGCGTTCATAAGCACCGACTGGGCTTCGTCATCGAGATTGAAGCCGAGAGCGATCTTTGTTGCACCAAGTTCCCTTGCTGTTTTATTCAGCAAATGTCTTCTCAGGACACCGCACCGCGAGCATGATATCCTGTCCCCCTGCCTTTCAACGATATCGTCCAGGGTGAACCCGTAGGAGTCTTTGAAGGATGCCGAATGAAACGGGACATTATAGCTTTCAGCTATATGCCTGACCGCTTCAATATCGCGGTATCCCTGTATCCCCTCGTCAATAGATATGGCGATTATACCGGTATCTCTTCTCTCACCGAAGACTTTGGTGAGGAAGTGCAGCAGGGCGCCGGAGTCCTTTCCACCGCTCATCGCAACAGCTATCCTGTCACCCTGGGAGATCCACCTGTATTTTCTTATCGCCTTCTTTGCCCTGCTCTCAAAGTCGGCAATAAAGTGGTTCTCGCAGAGGTGCATACCCGAATAATTCTGAAACAGGATGGCATCACTACCGCACTTTGAACATTTCATATTTTAGTCCTGCATTAATACAATCAGTTTTTATCATCCTCTACAAATAAAGTGTGTAGAGAAATGCCGCTTTCAGCCGATGAAATAAAAGGTCTTCACAAGTACGAGTTCAGGATTTTAAAGAGCCTGGAATGGCTCATGAAGAGATACCTCTGGGTCCCGGAGGATGTGCTGAAAAAGGCGACAAAACTATCCGAATCAGAACTATCCTACAGGCTGGGAAGGCTGATGGAGATGGATATGGTAAAGAGCAGTACAAAACCCTATACCGGTTATCAGCTTGTCTTCAAAGGCTATGATGCCCTGGCCATATCCTCCCTTGTAAATAAAGGAACCCTGAACGCTCTCGGGGCACTGATCGGCGTTGGAAAGGAGTCTGAGGTCTACGAGGCACTCGGGCTTGGGGTACTGGTGATTAAGATACACAGGGTAGGCCAGAGGTCCTTTCAGTCAGTAAGGCTGAACAGGAGTTATATACCCGAATGGAAGCACTTTCCGTGGCTGTTTGCATCAATGGAATCTGCAAAGATGGAGTTTACCGCTCTTTCAGCTCTCCAGAAGGGAGGGGTCTCTGTCCCGGTTCCGATCGGGATAAACAGGAACGTCATCGCCATGTCATATATCGCCGGACTGAACCTTAACCAGGTGCACCTGGAGCAACCGCAGGAGGTATTCGACGAGGTCGTGGAGAACCTTGCAAAAGCGTACAGGCTCGGGTTTATTCACAGCGATCTCTCGGAATTCAATATAATGGTCGATGAGGAGAGGGTATGGCTCATTGACTGGCCGCAGTGGATTGAGCCGTCTCACCCGAATGCGGATACGATCCTCAGGCGCGATATCGACAACCTGGTAAATTATTTTTCAAAGAAGTACGGGCTTTCGGCAACGACGGATGAGGTTTTGAATCTGGTGGTCGGTTGAAAGTATATGGAATAGATGTGATCAGGGGCTCTGTCCGTTCAAGAACGAAACGGCCTGTATTCGCCGTTGTCGTCAGGGAGGGCGGAGAGGTAGTCGAAGAGGGAGAGATGTCCATCTTTAAGGTTTTAAGGAGGGTATCTGCCGAAAAGCCCGATATACTCGCAGTGGACAGTCTCCAGGAGATCTCCCGGGACCAGCATGAACTCTATTCCGTCCTCGGTGTCCTTCCGTCCGGGACAAGACTGGTTCAGGTTACCGGCGGTGAGAAGCAGTTATCACTTGCTGTTATCGCCTCCCGCTACAATCTTAAATTCAACAACAAATTCGATCCCTTTGTCGAGGCAAGGACTATCGCCCATGTCGCCGAGCTCGGTGCAGGCTGCGAGGTGATAGCATTCGGGGGAACCACCGATATCATTGTATCAAGGCACCGGTCAATCGGCAAGGGAGGGTGGAGCCAGAACCGGTATATCAGGAAGATTCACGGAGCAGTTCAGCAGAAAGCAGGCGAAGTCGAGGACTCGCTTAAGGAGGCCATACTCAGGTATGAAAGGATCGACCACAAAGGTTACGGCGGCCTCAGGAGGGTCGAGTTCAATGTCCATGCCCCAAGGGAGCATATACCTGTATCGGATGAAGCCAGGGCGGACGTGCAGGTTCGTGTAAGTGCGAGAAGACTTGAAAGAATTAATTTCAGGCCGCAGCATTCGAAGAAGAGAAATGTTATTGTGGGTGTTGATCCCGGAACCACGGTCGGTATTGCGGCACTTGATCTCGACGGGAACCTTGTCGGGCTTAAAAGCTCACGGCAGATGTCGATAAACGACTGGATCGAGGAGATATCTACTATTGGGAAACCAGTTGTTATAGCATCCGATGTCGCTCATATGCCCTCGGCCGTCGATAAGATACGAAGGTCGTTTCATGCGACCGGTTTCAACCCCCCGGAGGACAGGACCCAGGAAGAGAAGATTGCGATCTGTTCAGGTTTTTCATATGGCAACGATCACGAGAGGGATTCGCTTGCGGCCGCCATTGAGGCATACAGGACATACAGCAACAAGTTCAAAAATATTGAAAAGAGGCTTCCTGCAGGCTTTGATCTTGACAGGGCGAGGGCCGGAATTATCAGGGGTCTGTCGATAGAACAGATAGTCGCCGAATCGCTTCCGAAGCAGCAGCAGGGGGCATCTCTTCCCAGGGAAGAGGCAACGCCCGGGACCAGGAAGGACCCGAGGATATCCCAGCTTGAGGGTATGGTCAAGAATCTCAGGGAGTACGTCTCCGATCTCCAGGATGAGCTTGAGGAGAAGGAGAGAAAGATAAAGCATCTCGGCAGGATCATAAGTGATGAGAGGTCAGGACGCTTCGAGAGGATAAAGCGGGATTCTGAGATTGAAAAGAGGGATGCTACGATAAAGTCCTTAAAAACCAAACTCCGTAAGGAGGAGAAGCGGAGGAAGAAATATATAAAGCAGATTCAGCGGATGAAAAACTACACAGATCTCCAGAACGACCGCCGGCAGATCCCAGTAAAGGTTGTTCATTCCCTGACCCGCGAATGCGTAAGGTCTGTAGATGACGAGTATGGAATAGGCAGCGAGGATATACTATATGTCGAAAAGACCGGAGGATGGGGCAATGCAGTAATATCTTTTTTAACGGAAAACGGCGTAAATGCAGTTATAACTCCTGATCCTGATCCCCGGCTGGTGGCGGTGTTAAGGTCTGAGACGATCCCCATGCTTTCATCGAAGGATGTCCCAGTGGCAACAAGGGGCAGCATCGGGTTTGCATTCAGGAAGGACTTTGAACAGGCTCTCGATAAATGGAGAGAGGAGCAGGAGCGGTTTGAGAAGGAGAGGTCGGTTGAGATGATCGAGTCGATAGTCAGCGAGTACAGGTCAGAGAGAGAGGTTGAGGCGAGGCGCCATGGACGATCGTGA
>JAFGKW010000023.1 GCA_016928355.1 Methanomicrobiaceae archaeon | reverse complement strand
TCAACGGAACAGTCGCCGACCCAAAAGTCAAATGTGTATATTTATACCTCAGCGGCGGAGACCTCCCGCCTGAAGGGACCGCTCTTATCGGGGATATCAGGAACGGAAGACTTCCACGTGAAGAAAGATATCTAAGCGGGCCGATGTGGGATTATTCTTGGGACACCTCAATGATTGTTGGCGGACTCCCGCCCGGACCCTACACAATATACGTCTCCAGCCAGAAGACTGATGTGACTAAGCTTGATGAGGGATCGTATGCATCTATAGATGTCGAAGTATACGACCCGTCTGTTCCGACAGAGTCATCTCCGGCAGGAGTAGTATCTGTAATCATGGCACTGGCAGGATCACTGATGTTTACAGCAATATTCAGAAAAAAGTAGGTAGTATTACCTAATTCCCATCATTAAACCTGTAATATCTCTCCTTTTTTCTCAAAGCGCAATAAATAATAGCTTGCGGGTTGAATACCAATCTGATTAACATGTCAAACAAAATTGTAATCGGAGGAATTGCATTGCTTGTAGTTCTGATGATAGCTGCATCCCCGGCATCTGCGGAACAGATTGTGGGGAACCAGATTGGCTGGCTGACCTTCCACACGAACGTGGATGGCGCTACGATCTACATTAACGGCAACCCTGCCGGTACGACAGTCAACCAGGAGTATACCTATACAGTCTATCTTGACGGAAGCCCGTCGAGTATGCCTAGTACGGCATACGCTGCAAAGTCAGGATATGACAACAGCCCGGTTGTAAGTCTCAGCATCCCTTCCGCCGGTGAGACAAATAACTATTACATGACACTAAACCCTAACACTCCGTCAACAGGGACGATATATGCCCAGTCTTCACCGACAAATGCACAGATCTATATCGACGGTACATACTACGGACTGACACCACACAGCATCACGGGTCTTTCTGTAGGGTCACACTCCGTTCTCATCCAGAAGAGCGGATACCAGGACTGGTCTTCAACAGCCCAGGTGAACGCAGGAGGTACGACTAATGTCTATGCAACACTTTCTGCAGTCCAGACCTATGGTGCAATCTCGGTCAGGTCAACACCATCGGGTGCATCAGTATATCTCGACGGAAATTACCAGGGAACGACACCGATGACGATCTCCGGCGTTATAAAGGGAGCTCACATGATTGAGCTTCAGGAGTCAGGATACTACGAGTGGAGCGGACCGGTAACAGTATATGCAGGACAGACCTCAAGTGTCAGCCAGATCTTAAACCAGATCCCAAATCCGACCACCGGAACGATCTCGATTTCATCAACACCGGGCGGGGCATACATCTATCTTGACGGGGCCTATGAAGGCGTTACCCCGTACACGGGTTACTACATCATCCACAATGTCGGAGCAGGAAGTCATACTATTACTCTTAAACTCAGCGGCTACCAGGATTCAACTGTCCCGGTAACGGTCCAGGGTGGAGGAGTTGCAACCGTATCAGTCCCGCTCAACCCGATAACACCTGTCACCAGTACAGGAACACTTGACATCTCTTCAAATCCGACAGGAGCGAATGTTTACATCAACAATGAATACAAAGGAATTGCACCGATACAGGTCACCCTTCCGACAGGCGATTACAGCGTCACATTCAAACTGACAGGATATACAGATTCAACCGTTACAGCAACCGTCAATGCAGGCGGTACTTCAACGGTCCAGGGATCTCTTGTACCCGCCTCCCAGCCGACACAGTCCGGAATTCCGGCCATATCAATTATTGCTGCAGGAATTATCGGAGCAGCAGCATTCGTTCTGATTGGAAGAAGAGAGTAACCGGTTACCGGTTCCAAAACACTTTTTTTAATTTAAACGCAGAGATCTAAACAGATGAAGATCACCGTTTTCTCTCCTGATTTCTACACCTATGGTGCAATGCTTATTGGCGGCATTTTAAAGGATGAAGGATATAATGTCGGATTAAGCACAAAATACAATATAAAAACGGGAGACACTCTTCTCTTAAGCCTCTTTTCAACCCAGCATCTCCTCTCGGACGAAATAAAGACGATGATCAGAAATCACAGGTCCAGGGGAGGCAAAGTCTATGTGGGAGGGCCGGTATCGGCTTACTACGAGATGGTTCTCGGGGAACTGGAGCCGGACTGCGTATGTGTGGGAGAAGGGGAAGATACGGTAAAGAGACTTGTAAAGGGCGGGGTACCCGGCGACTATCCCGGGATTGCCTATACCGGCGGAGATGGTGAGATCGTATTCACCGGAAAGGCAGAAAAGGCGGATGTCTCAAAACGGCCCCTCCCCCTGATACCCCCGGATATCGGATCGCAGGACATCCGGGGCGCATCGGCATATATCGAGACTCACAGGGGATGCACCGGAGGCTGCACATTCTGCCAGGTCCCCCGCTATTTTGGCAGGGATATCCAAAGCAGGAGCATTGAAGATATCCTGAAAGAGGTCAGGGAATTCAAAAAGAGAGGTGCAAAGCGAATCTCTGTCTCAGGGGGAACGGGATCGCTATTCCAGTATAAAGACGGAAAGATCAACGAAGACCAGTTCATCGAACTCATGAAGGGAATGGCCGAGATCATGGGTCCGAAGAACATCTCCTCCCCGGACATCAGGGTGGACTGTATCTCGGACGACATACTTGAAGCCATTCGCGAATACACCATCGGGTGGATCTTTTTCGGCCTTGAATCTGGTAGTGACCGGATTTTAAAGAAGATGGGCAAAGGCGCAACAGCCCGTGAGGCAGAGGATGCGGTAACAGCCTGCCGTGAGCACGGCTTAAAGGCAGCAGGAAGCTTCATTGTAGGTTACCCGGGTGAGACCGAAGAGGATTATGAGATGACAAAGGATTTCATTACAATGAACCAGCTTGACGATGTCTTCATCTCAATCGCCGAACCGATCCCGAAGACACCTCTCGCCGACCTCGTATTGAGAACCCCGGATGAAGATAATCCTGTATTCATGCCACATGAAGGAGAATATCGCGCCCTCAGGATCACAGAAGCCGAGGCCAGATCATTTGATCTAATGATGCACTCCGATCTCTTCCGGTCCAGTATAAGACCTGTCACAAACGATATCTTCGATATCTACTTAAAAAACGTCAGGAAGGACGGGGAAGATATCAGGAGAGTGACAGGGGCTCTTAGAAAATACTACGGTATCTGAATCAAAATTCTTATCCACACAGCCTTTTAATTAATAATATTCTCATATGATAAAGGATCTCAAAGACCGGATTAAATCAAAATATTCCGATTATTTTCTTTTTCTCGGCCCCGGACTTCTTCTGGCTGTAGCCGCAGCCGGAGAGAGCGGCCTTGGTGAAGTCGTTGAGATCGGGGCCCATTTTGGATTCGGCCTGGTCTGGGTGGTAATTGTAACCCTGATCTTCAAATTCGCCTTTACTACAGGAATAGCCCGTTATACCCTTGCCACAGGAGAGACGATCTTCGATGGTCTCAGGAAGATCCCGGGACCCAGGAACTGGGGAGTTGTCTTTGTTCTAATTGTTTACCTGCTCGAGATGTTCGCTTTTGCAGGAATGCTTCTTATGGGGGGCATCTTTCTCGATTATCTTATTCCCGGGGTAAATGCCCCATGGCTCCTTGCGATAATATCCCTTGCAATAATACTCTTCCTTCTCTGGAAGGACTCATACGAAAGGATCGAAACGATAGTCGTCATTATAGCGATAGTCCTCTTTTCAGGCATAATTCTGGCCCTTTCCCAGTTTTACCTGCACGGACCGGCAATTCTTGAAGGCATGGTCCCGTCAATACCTCCCGGATCTGCAGTCACAATTATGGCACTGATGGGATCTGTGGGGTCGGGACTGAATATTCTCCTGTACTCGGTCTGGCTTCACGAGAAAACCGGAGGGGAGTTTGGAGAGAGTTATTTCAGGAGATATATCAAGAGTGTAAAACTTGACCTGCTCCTTGCCTTCTCCCTTGTTGCAGTGATAACAGTCATCTTCATGGGTCTTGGTGTGAGTGGATTTGTCGTTTCATACCTGGGCCACGGGGAGGATCTGACGGTCGACGCGGTAATCTCGCAGGTTTTATATATCGTCGGGATTCTGCCTTACGGAATTACGGCCTTCCTTATTTTCGGGTTCATCATAATGTTCGGAGCAACGCTCTCCGGAATGGACGGAAGGGCAAGGGCCGTTTCATCGATGATAAAGAGGGCGCTGGAGCTTGATACAAAGGAAGAGACCCTGTACAGGGGCTGTCTTGTGCTTTTTACAGCACTAATTATCATCTCGTTCTTCTTCTTCACCGACCCCTCGATCCTCCTGAGGCATTCCTCCGCGATTGCATCGATAATGTTTGCAGTATTCGGATTTGCGATAATATATCTCGACAGACAGCTCCCAAAATATTCCAGAGGCAGCAGGCTATGGATCACGATTATGGGGGCAGGCAGTGCCCTGTTCCTGTACATTGCGCTCATTCTTGAGAACGGCATTCTTGAATTCGGACTGCCTCTTGTTGAAAGACTGCTACTCATAGGTTTTGTTCTCTATCTCCTCTCAAAGACCGAGATATTTGAGAAGATGCTTGACGGGAGGGCGGACACCTTCGATAAATTATGGATGGCTGCAATATTCGGTGCAATATCCATATACGGTACCTATCGCGGGATACAATACGGTGAAATCATCCTTAATTTCAGGGATCTAGGGCCAATGGTTGCAGGTCTTCTCGGGGGGCCTGTTGTCGGAGGTCTTGCCGGAATTATCGGGGCAGTCTACCGTTATTCACTAGGGGGATGGACTGCAACCGCATGTATGGCTGCGACCATATTTGCGGGACTGTTTGCAGGATTTTTCAGCCACCATTACAAAGGCAGAATCAATTATTACAGGGCGGCGGTTCTTGTCATTATTGTAGAATGTATCCACATACTGCTCTTTGTTCCGCTCATGGTAAAAGACATCACCATGGAGCAGTACATCTGGATTATCGATGTCTCGCTTCTCCCGATGATAATTGCTAATATTACAGGGCTCATGATATTCATATATCTTGTAAATCTGTCAGGCAGATACCTGCACGACTACTGGCCGTGGAATAAAAAAGAACTGCAGGACGATGGCGCCGCAACGGAGGTTGAGGAACATGAAAAGTAACCTGAAGGTCTCTGTATATTTCAGCTTCCTGATACCTGCACTTATCATCACCGCGGTTGTTCTCTCTTCAGGGTGTACTATCCTGAAAACCGGGGATGTCCCGGAGGATGAAATTAAGATCGGAGTCCTGCTCCCGTTTTCCGGAAATATGGAGGTATATGGAACGGCCTTTAAGGAGGGAATCGAGATGGCCGTATCAGACATCAACAGCCGGGGAGGGATAAGAGGAGTTCCAGTACGTGCAGAATATCAGAACTCTTTTGGAACACCCAATATTGCAGTTTTCGGTTTCAGGAAGTTTGCAGATGAGGGCATAAATGTCATAATAGGGGATGCCTCAAGTACAAATACTCTCAGGATAGCTCCTCTTGCAGAGGAGTACGGAGTGGTTCTTGTCTCACCAGGGGCAACCGCACCCGGACTTTCAGATTACAAAAACTTCGTCTTCAGGACGATATCATCCGATACTTATCAGGGAAGGGGTATTGCAAAGGTCCTGAGATCCCTTTATCCGGAGGCTAAGAATGTCTCTGTTGTGTATGTGGACAACGACTATGGTTCAGCTCTTGCAGAGGCGTTTTCAAATGCGTTTACCGGGAGCGGAGGACATATAGGACATAAAATTGATTTTTTTGAAGGCGGAGACGACTATACGGATGTCGGCAGGGAATTAAAAGAGAATGATCCCGATGCGGTCGTCCTTATAAGCTATTCGGGCGATGCGGCACAGATCATGAACTCGGCAAGGCTCCAGGGGATGGACGATACAATATGGATCGGATCAGAGGGCCTTATTGACGAGGATCTGATTGCCCGTACAGGTGAGTATTCCGAGGGGATGGTTGCAACGATGCAGGCCAACCGCATCATCTCCGAATCATTTGCCAGGAGATATAAGGAAGAGTACAACAAAACGGCTGTCGACTGGCCGGTTCCCTACGGCTATGACACGATGATGATAGTAGCCCAGGCTATCGGGGCAAAAGGCTACGATCCTGAAGATATCAGCGAAGGATTAAAGGAGATCAGGTACGTAGGGGTGTGCGGTGCAAAATCCTTCGATGAGAACGGGGACATATACCCGTCCTATGACGTTCTCCAGGTGCAGGATGGGGAATGGGTTCAGATAAGGTGGAACGAGATATTATACGGTTCGACATCGCCTGAAACACATCACTAATCAGGTTCCGAAGGTTTTCCTCTTCTCCCTGACTCTTTTAGATACTACCAGCAGGATATAAACAACCGATACAAGAATTATTATCGTCGCCCCGGACGGGATATCAAAGAGATACGAGATAAATATCCCGCCGGTTGTAAACACCATCCCGAGTCCTGCCGACATTATCATCATCAGATCAAGTCTGCCTGTATATTCCCTGCTTATTGCCGCAGGAAGTGCGAGGAGTGCTATTACAAGTATCACACCCACCACCTGTATAAGGACGACAACCGTTAGTGCCGTAAATACTAGCAGGAGCATCATGACGGCCTTTGAATTGATATTCATCAGTGCGGCATACTCTTCATCGAATGTCACTGCAACAAGCTGATTATAGAAGACAAATACCGATAAAAGTATGACTGTCACAAGACAGGCCATCATAACTATCTCGCTGAATGGGACTAGAAGGATGTTTCCAAACAGGTAGCTCATCAGGTCGGGGGCGAAACCGGGCGTGAGATAAACAAAAAGTATTCCTATTGCCATCCCCCCGGACCAGACCGCACCTATCAGCGTGTCGGTATTCTGGTGGGCCGTGTTCCTTATATGCCCTATTGCAGCGGCGGACAATACGGCGAATACTGCCGCACCGGCAATCGGGTTTATCCCCAGGAAATAGCCAAGCCCGATTCCGCCAAATGCGGAGTGTGATATTCCTCCCGCGAGGGACACCATCCTTTTTACGACAACAAAAGATCCGATTACGCCGCATACGATGCTTGCAATTATTCCGGCAATGAGGGCATTCCGGAAGAATTCATAAGCGAGAATTGAGAGCATTATTCGTGCCTCCTGAAGACCCTGTGCGGAACTCCGTGCCCGATGACGTCGATCGGGCAGCCGTATGCGGCAAGCAGCATGTCATCCGTAACCTCGCTGTCATGGTGCGTGTAGATCCTGTGGTTCAGGCAGGCGACCTTGTCGACCTCGGGGGTGAGCGAGCCGATATCATGCGTCACCATTACGATTGCCATTCTCTCCCTGAGGGAGAAGAGGAGTTCGAAGAACTTCTCTGCAGTTGGGGAGTCTATGTATACGGTGGGCTCGTCAAGAAGGAGCACCTTCGGGTCCCCGGCGATTGCACGGGCTATCATCACCCTCTGCTGCTCTCCGCCGGATAGTTCATCGATATGGTGATCCGAAAACGCGGATATATCCATAGTCTCCATGGCCTCATCTGCAGCCTTCCCGTCCTCAGGCCTGAACCTCTTTCTCAGCCCCTTAATATGACCGAGACGCCCCGATAGGACCATCTCTCTGACACTTATCGGGTACGAGAAGTCATATGTCCGAAACTGGGGGACGTAGCCGAGTACCGAACGGTTCTCTTCAGGGCTTCGACCATCTATCTTTACCATTCCTGAGTCAGGGGTGATGAGACCTAAAATCACCTTCAGGAGAGTCGTCTTGCCCCCGCCGTTCGGGCCGATTATTGCATGGAACTCACCGGGGTATATATCGATCGAGACATGGTCGAGGACCTTGTGGCCGTTAAGGGTCAACGAGACGTCTTTTACTTCTACAAGCGGCTTTGTCATGCTATGGCTTCTCCCGAGAAGGCCTTTGAAACCTTTCTCATATTTTCGATGTACTCTTCTGCCAGCGGGTCAAGAACCACCACTTCTCCCCCGGTCTCATCTGCTATTACACGGGCATTTGAGGAGCTGAATTCCGGGGATATGAATATTACATTTACGTTGTTCTCAACTGCAGTGTCGATTAGCTCCTTTATCCTGGCAGGCGACGGCTCCTTTCCCTCCTCCTGGATCGCTATCTGCCAGAGATTATAATCGCGGGCGAAGTATGTCCATGCCGGGTGCGAGACCATGATGATGCCGATGCCGGATTCATCGATCTCTTTGGATATTACACTGTCGAGCCCTTCCAGATCTGCTATATACAACGCGGCGTTGTTCCAGAAATATTCACTGTCAGACGGATCGAATGCCGACAGCCCGTCGCGGATATTTACGGTTATCTTTATAACGTTCCGCGGGGAGAGCCAGATATGCGGGTCAGGCCCGCCATCGTTCTCCCCGGAGATCAGGTCTACACCCTCCGACGAATTGATTATTGTTATATCCGGATTGAGCTCTCTAATTTTATCCAGCCAGAGGAGTTCGAACTCGATCCCTGACCCCATGATGACATATACATCCGAATCCGAGACTTTTGCCAGGTCGGACGGGGTCGGTTCGTAAGAGTGCGGGCTTGCACCCGGCGGAACGAGGACGAATACTTCCACATCGTCTCCGCCGACCCGCTCCACGAACTCCTTCTGCGGCAGTATCGTGACGGTGACCTTCATCATATCTCCTGCCGGGGAGGAATCTGCTTCGGATGTGCATCCTGATGCAAGGATTGCCAGAACGATGAGAATATATGTAAAAACAATATTTTCCGCTGGACTATTCATGATCTCCGCCTCCTATACAATTAGATCAAAAAAGGTGGTATTAAGCGTTGCTGATGATTTTTTTGGGATTTATAAGAATATAGTTATTTATACAGCGTTATTTCGCCGTTCTCTTTCCACCCGGCAGTTTCTCACGACATCTTATTTATCGATAGGAATAACTGTAAATTATGCAAAGTGACATCCTCATACAATATATCAACAGGGAAATGAGCGATCGAAAAATTATATTTTATACTCTCTCCGGCGCTCACCTCTATGGCTTTCCGTCTGAAGATTCGGATTATGATATCAGGGGTTGCCACAGTGTAAGTGCAAGGGAATATTGCGGACTTCGGAAAAAGAAGGACTTTATCGAGAAGATGGATGGAGATTTTGATTTTGTATCCTTTGATATAAGGAAAGAGCTTAATCTTGTCCTTAAAAACAATTCAAATGTTCTCGAACATATCTTTGCAGAACCGCTTATTACAGAACCTGAATTTACAGAACTCAAGAAAATCGCAGGAATTTCATTGAGTAAAAAAATTTACGAACCCTATAATGGTCTTGCAGTACACCACTACAGGAAATATATTTCCTCCAGCTCAGGCAGAAATGATGAGTCCAGGTCTACTGTTAAGAAATATCTCTATATTCTAAGAAGCCTGATGGCCGGAATCTATGCGCTCGACAATGGCAGGATTGAACCTGACATCTGCAAACTGAACCAGAAATTTGCTTTTCCCCTTGTAGAAGAACTTATCAGCCTAAAAGTGTCGGGTAATGAAAACAGGTTGTTAACTAATGACAAAGATGCCCTTGACCTGATCTCTATATTGACGAAGGATATTGAGGTATCAAAAGAGAACTCATCTCTTCCGGATAATCCTCCTGAAGAAGCATTTGAGAGGGCAGATCAATTCCTGCTGAAATGCAGGGGTCTTATCTGAAAGGAGATTAGATTAAAATTACCCGGATTATACCTGCCCTAAATACGCCCTGATGCGATCCGCTACATTCTTCCTCAGGTTTTCGTAGAAGATCGCGTAGTCGTACATGTGATAGATTCCCTTCGGGAACGTGACACTTGTAGCGGGGAGTTCCTCCGGGTTTGAGATATCGGTTATCACCAGTGCGTTTCCGACCTTCTGTGCAGCGGCGAAATTATTGTACCTCTCCGGGTTTGCAGGATCTTCGTGCCTGAAGAACGCTGCCCCGAGGTTCAGATCTGCCGGGGCAGGTTCATGATCTGTCCTCCAGTTTAGGGGATTTACGACGAAGGTTCCGGGGATTATCGTCGGGCCCTCTTTCTCCTTGCCTTCTTCATCCGATATTGTATTGTAAAGAATGAAGCACCCGGTGTCTTCGGCATCTTCGCTGATCCTAATCAGCGGGTTTGTCTCAAGATCGTCTTTCGTTATTGAATACCCGATGGTGTAGGCGGCGACGAGCTTCTTTAAGGACCCTTCATCACCAAAAAGGAGTCCTCCCTCTTTTGCGAGTTCGACCATCCTGACCGAGCCCTGGCTGTGAGATGCGAGTATGATGGGACGTTCTCCTTTGTTGAAGTTTTGGAGGAAGTAGTCGAACGCTGCAATCAGGTCCTGCTGGCCGAGCCTGAATATCGGGTTTGCATCCGTTAACATCAGCGGGTTGATCTTTACATTGTTCTGCCTGTAGAACGGTGCGTAGATGTTCGCCTGGCCGTCGAATATGCTTGCCTGCTCGACGAGCGTCCATTCGGCCTTCTCCCTCAGCCACGGATCGGAGATGTCCATCAGGTATGTTGAATCGTCCGAGAGGATCGTCGGGTACACCCAGAAGACATCTACCGGCTGTTTTTCTTTGCTGAAGTGCTCCGGTAAAGTGAGCCAGCAGTCAGGGTTTGAGAAGTCCGGGGCGGGGGGGATGTCCTTTTCCGGGTCGAAGGGGGGCAGTTTCTGCGGGATTCCGAGCTCTTTTCCCCGGAGGTCTTCGAGTGATGTATCGTTGTTCATATTGAAAACTCCAAAATTTATATTCGCGTTTTGGGGACGACCTTTAAAATAGGTTTTTCTTTGGGTTTTTTTGGTATTGATTCCCGAAAACTTCGACAGGTACTATCTAATCTGTCGAAAAAAACGGAAATTTTCGACAGGTCATTTTTGACTTGTCGGGTATCACCACACTTCCCGGGAATTCTAAATGATACAGTCAGACTTAAATATGACGAAAATAAGCCCAAATTCTCGTTTTACACATCCACACAGAAGCTCCAGAATTAATGATCTCATCCTCTTCCTATACAAACATCTTCTCAAAAAACAGGACAAATACGTGCCGTCAAATCGATGAAATTCAGCGTTTATTTGGCGTAAAAACGACGAATATTTGTTCTTTAAAATAGCTACCCGAAGGGCCCTGTAAAACAGATAAAGGAGCCCGTATTGCGGGCTTTCACTTGATCTTTTTCTGGAGTTTCTTGAGCTTCTTCTTGGCGGCCTCACTTCCCTCAGCTGCCTGCTTCGCAAGATCTTCTGCTTTTGCCTTCTTCACTTTGTTCAGTTTTTCTAATTCTTTTTTACTTGCTGCCATTCTGTTTCCTCATTAGTACTTGCCTGTTTTAATTTATTTTGTAGCCTTTTATAATATCCTTTGATTATTTTGCCAACCTGTATGTTCTCAGGTAGGGATGCAAACGGACAAAATGTGAGGTGCAAGCTCGGGGGTCAAATGGGGGTTTTTTAGAGGTGCCGATTTGGCACTGGTGATAATAATTTATACCACCATGCTGATAATCTAAACATAGGTGTCTGCAATGGAGAAGAGCTATAATTTCAGAACCATGCTCAGAAAAGAACCCGAAGGCGGATATACGGCATATGTTCCCTCACTCCCAGGTTGTGTGACATACGGAGACACAATCGATGAGGCGGTTGACATGGTCAGGGAAGCAGTCGAGATCTATATCGAGAGCCTTATCGAGCATAACGAACCCGTTCCTTCGGACGACGAAGTCCTCGAATACAACCTCCAGATAAAAGCCCAGGCATGAAACTTCCGAACCTGAACCTGGAGAAGGTAATCAAAATTATCGAAAGCCGGGGTTTTGTTCTTGACAGGGTGAAGGGAAGTCACCACATATACATACATCCCGAAACCAGACAGAGGGTTGTAATTCCTGTTCACAAAAAAGATCTTCCAAAAGGCACACTAATGGAGATCCTAAGACAGGCAGGAATTAAGAAGGAAGATTTGGAAGGCAAATGATTTTTTAATCTTTTTTGCACGACCATGACAATGAAAAACCCAGATAATTAATTGAAATTTAAGAAGACCTAAAAAGGAGCCCGAATTGCGGGCGGCTCACTTGATCTTTTTCTGGAGTTTCTTGAGCTTCTTCTTTGCGGCCTCACTTCCCTCTGCCGCCTGCTTCGCAAGCTCCTCTGCTTTTGCCTTCTTCACTTTGTTCAGTTTTTCTAATTCTTTTTTGCTTGCTGCCATACTGTCATCTCTGTTGCGTCTTTGCCTGTTCTTATTTATTTTATAGACTTTTTATAATATCCTTTGATTATTGTAACATTCCGATCTTTTTAGGAATTTGTTCAAAGGGAGACGCGAAATTCAGTCTTGTCAGAAGAAGAGAAAGAGGAGGAATATTCCTGAAGGGAGCCCAACCATTCTCAAAAATTTTATGGAAGCTGCCCGGAAGGGCAGCCTTATCTCCATAAAATGAAGGCCTGAAGTCGAGGTGTCCAGTGAATGAAATAGTCTGATTATTAGTAATCCCAACTTTCATGAGCCAAAGGCGACTTATTCAGTTCATCCCGATATAATTTCCATTGTGGCATGAAATGATCCATTAATTCCCTGAAATTGTCATTGTGATGCCTTTCAAGGAGATGCACCATCTCGTGTACAATTATGTATTCAAGGCACAGAGGGGGCTTTTTTGCAAGTTCAAGATTTACCCAGATTCTACCTGCTTTTGGATTACAACTCCCCCATTTTGTCTTCATTTTTTTTACGCCCCAGTCAGTCATCTCAACACCGATAACCGGCTCCCACTTTTTTATTAACGGGGGGATCAACGATTTTAATTCCCTACGATACCATTCGGTAAGAACACGACTTTTTTTGGGGAAATCGCTATTCTTTGGAACATATAGATCAAGATAGGTCTTGTTACGGATGAAAACACCTGTTTTCCCTTCAGTCTCAACAATGTTGAGGAGATATCTCTGACCGAAGAAATAGTGGCTTTCTCTTGACAGATATTCTCTTGGTGACTGGCGATCCTGACCTTCATACTCCTTCTGTTTTTTTCTGATCCAGCCAAGTCTGGAGATTACTGCCATTCTTACGGAATCATCATCAAATCCGAGAGGAGCAGATATTCTAACCTTCCCATTGGGCGGATATACCCCAAGATGTAGATTCTTGATATTTTTCTGAATTACATCGATCTCGATTCCGGCAACCGATATACGGTGCATCTACCTGTATTCCTCCTGGTTCTTTAAAAGCTCCATTGTCCTGTCGGTCAATATCTCATCTTCAAGAACCTTTTTGACTTCAATGCGTATTTTTTTGGTCTTAAAATAATTGTTTTGCCAGTCGTCCTGTCTGTTTCCGATCACAGCATCGTGAACGGCCATTACAAGAGCCTCGTCTTCTCCGAGATTATCGTAAAGAGATTTTTTTGCGGGGGTGTCTATTGATTGCGGATAGTCAGATAATGAGGGTTGTTCGATCTTTTTTGTAAGTTCGACTATCCTTTTTAGATATTGCTTATAGTCAAATGCCTGATCCCTTCTCTCTTTTATGAGGGCATCGAGGAGTTCAGACATCTTCTCAAAGTATTTTGGGTTTATCGGTGACTTTTCGATTATTACCTTTCGCACATTGTTTTCGATGGTTTCGGCAACCGCACCCTTATTATCCCTGATTCCCTTTGGAAGGAATTCCACTGCATCCTCGCCTCTTTCAATTATCAGTTTAATCAGAGACATATCGTCAAAGGATGAAACTGTGGTGCTGTCTTCTGCACGGATGTAGGTGTCAATAAGATGCCGCATTGACGGTTCATATCTCTTAAGATCGATATAGTCACCACTGGCCACTTTGATCTCTTCACGGAGTTTTTCGTAATATGCGACTTCTTTTTTTATCTCTTCAGTTTCTGAAGCCGTATATCCTGCTTCTTCCATCTCGTTTGCGAGATTCGCATAACTCCGGATTAATTTGGATACGGCTTTGTACAGTGCAACACGCCGGGGTTCGTTATTCTTCAACGCCTCGCTGTTGGTTGTATCCTCCGCACAGAAATAATGCTGGTAGGAAAGCATATCTTTTGGAGGTTTTACCGGTTCACAGAGAACTTTAACTGCTTCTCTTGCATCTTCAAGATCTTCGCGTGCCTTCTCAAGGCGATCTGTAAGAAGACCTTCAACATCTCCTTTGTCGTAACCATCGAATGCCTCTGAAGTATAGTCCTTAACAGACTTTTCAAGACTTCCAAAGAGGTCCATGTAGTCGATGATGTAACCGTAGTCCTTGTCTTCGCCGTCAAGCCTGTTCACCCTGCAGATCGCCTGAAAGAGTGCGTGGTCCTGCATGTGTTTGTCAATATAGAGGTAGGTTGCCGAGGGAGCGTCAAAGCCTGTTAATAGTTTATCGACCACAATAAGGAGTTTCATCTGGCCGGGTTCATCGACGAACTTCTTCTTCACTTCCTTTTCAAACTGTTCAGCTTTGTTTACAGCTTCATCAGTGGTGATTCCGAAGTAATCGGCGATCATTTTCCGGTAGATTTCAAATTTTGTCAGTTGTTCGGTCAATCCCTCTCCGCTTTCTTCTCCTTTTATATCGGTGATTGAAGGCTTGTAAGAGGTGACAATCCCGCATTTGCCTGAAAGATCGGTCTTGTCGAACATTTCATAGCACATACATGCTTCATAGACCCTGCTTGTAACGAGCATGGCATTTCCGCGTCCGCTCATCAGCCGGTCTCGTGTCTCCATGTCAAAGAGAATGTCGGCTACAATTTTCTCAAGGCGGGATTTGCTTGAGAGTACCTTCTGCATCGTTCCCCAGCGTTTTTTAAGCTCGGCTTTTGCGAGGTCGTTCAATCCCCGTGTCTTTGAATCGAACCACTTGTCGATCCTGTCCTGGGATGTTATGTTCTGGTCGACATCTCTCGCCTCGTAACGGAGGTCGAGGACAACGCCGTCTTTCACGGCTTCATCGTATTTGTATGTATGAATATACGGGCCGAAGACTTCGAGACTCTTCTTTTTATCTGTCTTAAGAAGAGGCGTGCCCGTGAATCCTAGAAAAAGAGCGTTTGGGAGAATCTCCTTCATTGCTTCGTGCAGCTTTCCGGACTGTGTCCGGTGGCATTCGTCCACAAATACGTAAATATCTCCTTTAGGGTTGAAATCGGCAGGAATTGCTTTTTTCAGTTCTTTAAGATATTCACCGGCGTCATAGTCTTCGCCGCCACTGTCTTTTATTCCAAATTTGTGGACGAGAGAGCATAGCAGCCAGGGGCTTTTTACATCCAGTTTCTGTATGAGGTCGGCACCACTCTTAGTGCGGTAGATATTCTCCGAGACTCCGGTGAATACCTTCTCGATCTGGTCGTCGAGTTCGGTCCGGTCGGTTATCAGGAGAACTCTTGAATCCGTAATATTTTCATGAATCCATCTTGCAAGCCAAACCATCGTGAGGCTCTTGCCGGACCCCTGCGTATGCCATATGATTCCGCCTTCCCTGTTTTTTATGAACGGTTCGGAGGCTTTCACTCCGAAATACTGGTTCGGGCGGCATATTTTCTTCGTTCCGGCATCAAAGACGATGAAGTTATGGCATATTTCAAGCAGCCTGTTTTTTTCACATAGCTGTATCAGGTGACGGTCGAGAATGTTCTCGACATCGCTTTCCTCTTTCCAGGTGAGGTAATATTTTTCCCGTGTCTCGATTGTAGCGTACCTGATCCCCTGAGTATCGTTTCCGGCCATTACCAACTGCATCGTTGAGAAGAAAGGACGGATGAATTCACTCTTCTGGTTGTCGAGATTCTGGCGGATACCTTCAGCAACGGAAACAATGGATCTTTTAAGCTCCAGGACACCAATCGCAATTCCGTTTACATAAATCACAATGTCGGGGCGTTTATTGTGTTTTCCTGAAACGGAGACTTCTTCCGCGATTGCAAAATGGTTATTGTTTGGATTCTTCCAGTCTATCAGGTGGACGGTTTTCTTGTTTTCCCCTTTTTCTCCGGTTACATTGACACCGTAGCGAAGGAGGGTATAAACATCCTTGTTGATATCATAGAGATGGCGGCTCTGATCACCGGCAACACGGTTCAGTTCATACAGCGCTTTGTTGATGGCATCTTCATCATATCCCTGCTTTTCGGAGAGGAATTTTCGAAGGTATTCCTCCTCGATGTTCCTGTTGTTCTCCCTGTACTCCCAGTCGCCAAGATATTCGTAGCCGAGTTTGTCACGAAACAGTCCGACGACCCTGTTCTGTGTTTCCCTTTCTCTCTGCCCCACACCACTCATGTTATGTTCTCCTCTTCTACTTTCTCAGTGGATTTATGTGCAGAATTCCAGAATGTGTTTAGAACAAGTTTTAGACCAAACCACCAAGCATAGATCACATATACAGTCTGACAATCTTCATAATTAAGGAGTCCATGAGCAAGTTCATTGCGCAGGTTCGGTCCCGAAGTATCACAGAAGAGAGCTTTTATCTCAAAAGTAATATCATCTCCAAAAATCTGTTTACATTCAGGCAGATCTATTAATGTACTCAGACCATTCTCAGTTTCAATGCCTTCACCATTTAAGGTTGTAGTTTTGACTCCAGAAGATTTTAAATGGAATCTTACCATATTTTCAATCTGTGGCACCAATATGTGAAGTGCGGTCACAAAATCGTAGTCATAGCCAGCAAATAATGCCTTTCCGAACAAGCATTCGTGACCTATAGGTACTATTGGAGAATTCCTGGCAAGCAGAATAAAATCTGATTCACGTAACCTGTGTTCCAGTATTAAATATTCAAGTGCAGGCAATATATGCCCCTGAGTACACATCCCAAATCTGATTCTACTGTCACGAATCATCTCAGATTCGATGATGATTTCATCTTCAGCAGTTGGTGGCTCACTACCACTTATTCCAGGCCTCTTATTTATTACACGACCATCCTGACTTACAAGAGTTCTAGATAATATTGATTGTAATGGGAAATCCAGCATTTTTCTAACAGTATTACCACGTAATTCTTTTACACGAATGTCGGGGAAATTATTTACAAATGCCAGCATAGCATCCATAATATTTTTCCCATGCACTGATTCACGGGCATTTTCTATCATATGACTGATATCGATCGGTTCAGTGCTGATTGTACCCATCTCATTCAAAGCTTTTTCTCCTGATTCTTTAAGGCACAATAGAAGCTCTGAGATTCGTTCATCTACATTATATGCAGACCGTTCAGAATGAGGGATTGTTCGATAGTTTTGGATAGCCCTCTCAAAAAAACCTGTGGCAGCCATATGGCTTGGTGTTTCAGCTGTAATTCTTGCCTCAGCCTGGCCAACAAGAGATTCTGCGGCGGCAACAGTCATCTCAGCAAATTTTACATCATTATTATCCCTTTTGTACCAATTTGCTGATGCTTCAAAGAAATCATTAGCCTGATCAAGCTTTTTCTCGTTCTTAAATTCATTTGCCAGAGATTCAAGTTTTAGTGCAATATCTGCTTTTTTATCCTGGGCCAATTTTTTTTCGTAGAGCAAGTATGCTAAATTGAGACTAAAATAACCATCCAGATTTGTGGTTAATTCAAACGCGCTTATAATTGCAGTCTCAATTTTCTCTAAATGTTTTTCAGACCCATTTTTAAACATATGAGCCAATACAATGGCACGTTCCCAACATTCACGTCCATAGGAAAACCATGTTTCTTTATCTAATTGAAGAGAACGATAACTATCAATTGCAATATAAGCGTACTTTGGATCACGTGGCTTTAGTTTGAGCCAAAGAAGATCTGCAAGACGGGCTCTTAATAATAAATTATCAATATTAGTGTCGAGTATCTGTGAAAAAAAAGTTATATCAGTATCAGAGAAATCTTCTAGGATTGGCCCCCTTCGTCCTTCCATTATAAAAAATGGTTTGTATGGTTCGTTAATGCTTTTAGGATTAAGCATCATAGAACATGCATCAGCCAGAAGCCAAAGTGCCTTTCCATGAGACTCTCGACTTTCCTTCATTGCTTGTAATGCGGCATCAGAAAAAGCCTGCCACATTGAGGTGTAATCACCCCGTTTAGTGCCAGCCAGTGCATCTTTCCATCCACAATCAGTGAAATCCTGGGCTGTGATAATAAGATCAGAAGGATATCGCTCTGTACTCATAGATTATTCTCCCACAATTTTGACTGGTAGCCGTATCCTCCCTGTCAAAAGCTCCTGCATCATTCCTTCTTTTATCTCTCTGACTTTATCGCGTTTTTGCTCCAGTTCCGAGATCTC
>JAFGKW010000003.1 GCA_016928355.1 Methanomicrobiaceae archaeon | reverse complement strand
AAGCCTCAGGCGGGAATCGAACCCGCGACCTCCACCTTACCAAGGTGGCGCGATACCGCTATGCCACTGAGGCAAAAATTGCTCTAATAAAATGGATTGAAAACCTATAAAATTGTAACTGATTTGATTCCCGAAAAATCAGAAAGTTTTAATTAAAAAAACCGGATTTTTCAGGAGATAAGATTTGGACGCACATTTTTGATAAATTCCAGGCTGCTTTTTGCACTCTCAAGAGTGTTAACCTCAATAATCCCCGGAGCACCGTTCCGTTCAATCGCATCGAAGACCGGGCCGAAATCGATATTCCCCTTTCCAAGTGCCATGTGCGAATCGTCTTTGCCCATGTTGTCATGCAGGTGGAAATGGGATACCGGGACCTGTAAAAATTCATCGAGGCATGAATTGGTATTCGCATGCCCGACATCGAGTACAAGCCCGAACCCGTCGATCAAAGGCAGCTCATCCGTTTTTTTCAGAAGGAAATAGTTCCACTCCGGCATATTCTCAATAAGAAATGTAATTGAATATTCCTCTGCAACCCTATTAAGATCCAGCAGCGACTTCTCAAGCTGAAAGATACCGATATCCCTCTGGAGAACATGGGAGAAATATCCGGGATGAATAATGATCGCACCTGCATCGAGCCGGGATGCGATGCCTGCACAGTGTACAATGACCTCTACGCTTGCCTTTCTGATTATCTCAAGCTGTGAGGCAATATTTACTCCCCTTGAAGGAGCATGAATGAAATAATTGAAGTTAAAACATTCTGCAATATCCGGATTGTCCATGAAATGAAGACCGTCATCGATAATCTCGACTGTTTCGGTGATATCATAAAGAACGTCAAGCGCATGCTCCAGGGGGACATCGGAGAGGCAGCTGGTGGAAATACCTATCATTAACTGAATATTATCGCCGGATTAAACAAATAATTACTTGTCAATTTGGGGATGAACTGCCTGAATTATTTTTATTCTTTTTATAGTGCTATAAAAAAACATGCAAAAAGGTTTTAACAGTTGAACTTTTTATATAGTTATTATAATGAATCAATCCGGATTGTTTCCTTCCGGGTATATCTGAAGTGTTGAAATTGGTTAGTATTGACAACCTTTCACCGGATTACAGTATTTTTCTTGTACGTTCGGGCGCGATGGACGTTAAAAAGAGGAATATGGAGATCGTCTCCGCACTGACGGAGATGGGTTATACCATCGTAATAGTTACAACCAATATACCTTCGGAGATACAGCTCAAACAATATGAAAAAGCAGGAGTAGATACAGGCAATCTCTTTTTCATTGATATGGTCACTGCATATGCAATAGGAAAAAGGATGGAGAACAAAGATCAGGTTCAGTTCATTGAAAGGCCGGGAGACCTGACTAAGGCCGGGATAGTGATTACCAGTCTAATCAAAGAGATTGAAGGCGAAAAACTTGCATTCATCTTCGATACGATCAATACCATGCTGATTTATTCCAGTCAGTCATCTGTAAGCCGTTTTATCCACTTCATAATAAACAAACTCCGGATCATGGATTCAAAGGGATTTTTCATTATGGTTGAGAAGAGTCTTGAAACTGATCTTGTCTCTGATTTCGAGATGCTTGCCGACATCTCGATCCCGAGAGACGAACCGGTTACACTGATAAAACCAGAGATCAGTGGTAAAATTAAGGTTCCTGAAGACTCCTACGAGGAGTCGGATCTTAAATAATTTCTTTTTTAACGTGAATATCCATCTGAGGGAATGGTATCTCGATACCTTCTTCTGTAAATCTCTCGTCTATCAGGAAATTGATCTTATCCTTAACCTCCCATGACATATTGAATCTTCCAGCCCAGATTACCATCATGTAGTTCAGGCTCGATTCCCCGAATTCAAGGAAGTATACGCCGGGTGCAGGGTCCTGTAATATATATTCCTCTTCTTTTGAAGCCCTGACTGCGATCTCAAGCAGGAGTTCCTTTACCTTTTTTACATCACTGCCATATGCAACCGATACCGGGATCTTGACCTTGAGCTTTACATCGGGCATTGCATAATTGGTTACTATCGATGAGCTGAATACGGAATTAGGGATTGTCAGGAGCTGGTGATCGAGAGTTTTTATCCTCGTACTCCTGACTCCCAGGCTTACCACATCTCCAAGTTCCCCTTCGATTTTAACCCTGTCACCGATCTTGAACGGCCGGTCGGCAAGGATCATAGCACCGCCGAAGAAATTTGCTATGATATCCTGGGCGGCGAAACTGATAGCGATTCCAAAGACTCCCGCACTTGCGACAATCGGGGTGATCTCGATTCCCAGGTAGCTTAGAATATAGATGAAACCGAGGAACCATATTATGTATTTTATCGAGGATTCGAGGATGCCAAACAGTTTATCGTCAAGTTCCGATTTTGTCCTGGATGCAAGAGTCTTTCCGTAGTTTGATATGAAACTGTGAAAGAAACCCGAGACTATCCAGGTGGCAATAATTATCAGGGCAATATTCAGCACTCTGGCTTCGGCAATCCATGAATAATCCTCCGGAAGGGCAATGTTGAGCAGGGCATAATAAACCGATATGATAACCACAGAAATTGCCAGTGGTTTTCCTATGGATGCAAAAAGGATGTCATCCATTACATTCTTTGTATTTGCAGCCTTTTTTTCGAGATATGAAAAAATTTTTAGGAGCAATATTCCCCCGAATATTCCAAGAAAAATAATTCCCCCGGCATAGAGATATTCAATCATGAATAATTATTGGGAAAAATCTGAATTATAACTTTACATCAGATTCTGATCGGTTATCTAAATTATATCCTAATACAAATTTTATTCATCATATGGCTGATAAGACGGATATTAAAAAAGCTCTCGAAGAGATAGTCGACAGGGACTACACCTTTATGCATATATGCGGGACGCATGAGGCCGCAATCGCAAAATCGGGTCTGCGGAGTGTTCTGCCGGATAGGCTGAAGATCGTGATGGGGCCGGGATGTCCTGTGTGCATCACTCCGCAGGGTGAAATAGATGCAGCAATCGAGCTTTCTGAAAAGGACTGTATTATCGCCACGTACGGTGATCTTATACGGGTTCCGGGCACAAAAGGAGCTCTTGAGTCCTGCGAAGGTGACGTCAGGATTGTTCAGGGTGTTCATAAGGCGGTCGAGATTGCGAAAGAGACAGACAAAGAGGTCGTATTCATCTCTGTCGGGTTCGAGACGACTGCTCCGACGGTTGCAGCAACCCTGCTTATGAACCCCCCGGATAATTTCAGCATAATGTGCTGTCACAGGTTTGTTCCGCCTGCGATGAAATTCCTGCTTGAACAGGGAGAGGCATCGCTTGACGGGTTCATGCTGCCGGGGCATGTCTGCGTAGTTACAGGGTACAAAGACTATGAGCAGTTCCCTGTTCCGCAGGTGGTTGCCGGATTTGAAGCGGACGACATCCTGCTCGGGCTGTATATGCTTGTAAAGCAGATCCGCGAGGGAAGGGCTGAGGTTGAAAACGCTTACCCGAGGGCTGTATCAAGGGAAGGAAACCAGAAAGCGGTCGAGATCATGAATCAGGTCTTTGAGCCGTGTGATGTCGAGTGGAGGGGTTTCCCGGTCATTCCCGGTTCCGGTCTGAAACTTAAACCTGAGTTTGAGAAATATGATGCCTTAAAGAAGTTCGGTGTTGAGATTAAGCACGTAGACAAGCATTCGGCATGCATCTGCGACAAGGTCCTGAGGGGAATCGCTGATCCCAGCGACTGCAAACTCTTTGGAAAGGCATGCACACCGAGAAAACCGGTCGGACCGTGCATGGTCAGCCACGAAGGGGCATGCAAGATCTGGGCGTTATACAACCAGAAAAAGCACTGAATAATTGAAGAGTATTAATATCCAAAACCAACCAAACTATATTGAAATTTTTTAGTCCCGGTAGGGTAGAGGATATCCTGAGAGCCTCCGGAGCTTTCGACCCGGGTTCAAGTCCCGGCCGGGACGTTTTTGTTTTTAGTCACTCTCCAAAGCAATAATTTATTATCCTCAAAGAATACATCTTAAATTCACCGGAAATTAGTTTGGGGAAGAAGATGGACATACAGCCGTATATTGCACAGGGTACAGATATTATGATGAATCTCCCTGTAAAAATGCAGTCCGGTGACCTTTTTGCAATTATGGTCGCTCTGATTCTGCTCTATTGTGTTGTAATCATATTAAAAAAATTTACACGAATTGTGGCACCGGGAGCGAAGAAGATCTTCATCCTGATAATCATCGTAATTGCCGCATATATTTTCCTAAAGGACTTCCTCTTACGACTTGTAACCGAAGGCCTCACTCCCGACAATATGATATTCGGTTTCATCGGTCTCCTGTGCGGAATCCTGGCAGTGGGCATAGCACTGGAAAAAGCAATAAAATCATATAAAAAAGGGAAGGAAGATAGATCAACAAAGGAAGATTCCGGAGCCGATCCCGAAGTCCGTTACAGAGCTCAGCCGCCTCAGTACATAGAGAAACCGGTTTACCCAACTCCACCCGCTCCCCGGCCTGAAGAGGCAGAGCAGCAGTCGATAATTCCGTTCCTCAATATTCATAAGGATAACTCTGTCGGAATGGTGATTATATACCTCATAATTGCAGAATTTGGTATATTTTCATCCAAGACAATTGCAGCAGCCTCTGCCGAGACGGGCTTTTACTTCTTTGTGATATTTATGGCGGCTGCATTCATATTCATCAAGCTGACATATCACAGCTATTTAAGAGGCCTGCGCCATTTTGCCCTGGTTACATTTCTTGGATTCGGCCTTTCAATAATACTCGGACATTTCTGGGGAGGAATCCCTATTGAGGATCTTTTATCGATGCAGTACTTCGGGTCAGATGCACTTGTTGCACTGATAACTGGCATCTCCCTCAGTCTATTTATGTCAAACAAAGGGTAAAAAATTCAGTAGGGATAAAAAATAAAGAACAGAAGACAAAGAGAAAATAAAAACCATGAATATGGATTGATATCCTCTTTTTTTCCTGCAATTATCTTGAACAGCGGATAGAGTATGAACCCGCTGCATATACCGACCCCGATATTATATGTAAAGCTCATCAGGATAATCACTGCAAAGGCCGGAATCATCTCGCTGTAATCTGTAAAATTGATCTTTACAAGAGGCTGCATCATTATCAGGCCGACCATTATCATTGCCGGTCCAGTTGCGGCAGCCGGAATTGCCGCAAAGAGCGGTGTCAGGAAGAGCGATAAACCAAAGAGTAGGGCTACAACAAGGGCTGTAAGACCGGTTCTCCCGCCTGCAAGAACTCCTGTTGCCGACTCCATGAACGCACCGCTTGTAGTCGTTCCAGCAAGACCTGCAAATATATTTGAGAGTGCATCGGCAAGGAAGGGCTTTTCGATATCGGGGAGGTTTCCTTCATCATCCAGAAATCCTGCCTGTGCCGAGACACCTATTAAACCGCCCATCGTATCAAGGAAGGCCATGGTGAATATCGTAAGAATTACTGCAAACATTCCCCATGAAAATGCACCGGCAATATCCAGCTGGAAGAAGACCGGGGATATATCCGGTGGAAGACTGAACACACCCTCCGGATACGGTGTCAGCCCGGATATGAAGCCAATTACAGATACGATGATTATGCCAAAAAGAATCGCTCCCCTGATCTTCCTGAGCTCCATTACGGATATTAGAATGAACCCAAAGATTGCAAGCATAACCCCGGGACTGTTGAGATCTCCGACATGCACAGGGGCTCCCTCGGTTCCAAGTTCGACGATTTTTGAATTCACAAGACCGACAAAAGTAATGAAGAGACCGATTCCTGCTGCAAAACTGTACTTCAGGTTCTCCGGCACAGCCTCGCACATAATTGTTCTTCCCCTGGCGATCGTAAGGACTGTCAGAAGAATTCCGCTAATAAAAACCGCTCCGAGTGCTGTCTGCCATGAATAACCCAGGACTCCGCAGACGGTGTATGCGATAAATGCATTCTCACCCATATAAGGAGCGATTGCAAACGGACGGTTTGCGTATACTCCCATAATCACCGTACCGAATATGGCGGTAATAATTGTTGCAGCAACGGACGGCCCAAAAGGGATTCCTGCTGCAAGGAGAATTGCCGGGTTTACGGCAATTATGTATGCCATCGTCATAAAAGTGACGACCCCTGCAGTAAATTCTGTTTTTATTGTACTATTATGCTCTTTTAATTTGAAAAACCTGTAGATGAGATCCCGGCAGCTATCCATTCACAAATATTTTTAATATAAATTAATAATAGTTGTGAAATTCAACTGATATTAACAAAAGTTTATATTATTTCTATAGAGCCAAGGATGCCGGCACATGTACAATGGTTGCCTAAATGACATATGGCAAGACGATTGCATGTGAAAAATTCGGGACAATCCTCATAGACTGATACTTCTTTTATATTCCCGTGGCCCAGGGTAATATGTGGCGAAAAATTGTCTCCGGTCTGGTTTTTCAGATAATTCTCAGAATAATCAAGAGAGAAATCCGATATATCAATCCCGTTCCCGGAAAAAAAATCAGGAGTTATCTTTTCACACCTGAAGTCATCCAGTACCTCCACCAGAATATCCTGTATTCCAAGAATCGTTTCGTCCTTAATAATATCTATCCCCGATACTGTGTCGCCTCCAGAAGTCTCAATGACTGCATAACCACTGAATTCCGCTTTATAGGGAATGAATCCCCGGAGCTTCTCAAAAACCGCGGATTTCAGTTTATCAAGACGATTCGCATGGATTCCGCACATTGCAAGCGATATATGGGGGAGACATTCAGATTCCCCAAGAACCATTGAATAATCGCCCGCCTTCTCACAAAGCTGTTTATTGAGACCGATTGATAGATCCATGACCTTCTTTTCAGGAATCAGTGCGATGTCTATTGCATAGTTTTCCCGTTCCATTTTAATCACATCCTCTATTTTATGAACAGATGAAATCTTTTTTGATCCGCCCCGCAGACAGGGCATCTTTCAGGCGGATTTTTCCTTGCACACAGGTACCCGCAGACATTGCACCTGTATACCGGAAAGGAAAGCCGCCTGTCATCCGGACCCGCTGAAGCACCTGAAATCTTTTCACTGCCTCTAAGGTCTCTCCTCTCAGGGATTGGAATGACCGGCTTACTGCCTTCGGCTACCTCTTCACCAACATACAGGCCGCAATAACAGCACCCGTATTCATAGATATCATCATCACGATAATAACACGGACATATGATATCCCTGTTATCCTCTTCAGGACCAATGCAGAGACGGCAGGGGCATGCTTCAAAGCCATAACGTTCCCTGTTCATAATCAGGCCCTTTATCAGCTCATCTACAAATTCCCTATCAGGATTGAGGTGATATCCTGCCTTTTCTGCCTTTGTAAGAATTTCATTGTAGTGCTCCACGATCTTTCCCCCTGATAGATCATTCCGCACTTAAAACCGCCTCCCTGATCTCATCCAGCCTGGACCCTACGATAACGGTCTTACCCCTGATAACTGTGGTCGGAAAAGACCCCACCGGATTGTATTTCTTCATCTCGTCATAGACCTCATTAAGTTCATCCTCCGGAAGCTGATCAACTAAGAGATACCTGTATGCAACTCCAAGTTCGTTCAACAGTTCCTTTGTCTTTTTGCAGTGGGCACAGGTGCTCAATGCATAGAGAACAATTAAACCTTTGTCCTTTCCATCGACATTAGTCCATTTCACCATTTAAAACCAGACCTGATTTTCTGTATGATAGTTTCAGATGAACCCTCAAAAGCATTAAATTATCTGTAAGACCATCTCTCGCAGGGATAAATCATGGAATATTTCAGGCCGGATGTAGAGAAGATGGATCGTGGTAATCTTGATTCGTTTATCGATGAAAGAGTAAGGCACACGATATCATATGCCGTGAAGCATTCTCCATTTTATAAAAACTGGTTCATTGAGCACAAAATCAAACCGGAATCGATCAAAACGCATGAGGACCTTCGTAATCTTCCGATAATTGACGGGAATACAATGAGAAAGAATCAACCCCCGCAAACACCTGAATTCATGTTCAAAAGCGTCCCATGGACAGATGTTTATACTATTCATGAAACAAGCGGGACCAGCGGGATTCCAAAATCATTCTTTCTGACATGGGACGACTGGAACCGATATGCTGAGAAATATGCACGCATATTCAAATCACAGGGCCTTGGAAAAGGTGACAGGATGGCTGTCTGTGCATCATACGGGATGAATATCGGGGCAAATACCATGACTCTTGCGGCGCAGAAGACCTCTGTAACCGTTATTCCCGAGGGGAAATGCTCATTCCCCCTGCGTGTAATACGTGATTACCGCCCCACAATCATAATCGGCTCGGTCTTTAAACTGTTGAGACTCGCAGAGAAGATGAATGAAGGCGGCGTGAAACCCGAAGATTCGGGAATTGAAAAACTGGTTGTGGGAGGGGAGAGCTTTGCACCTGAATCAAGAGCATATCTCGATGAAGTCTGGGGACTTAAAACATACAATACATACGGTAGCACCGAAGGCTCAATGTGCGGTGAATGCACGGAGAGAGCCGGACTCCACGTTCCCGAAGACCTGATCCACGTGGATTTCTATGATACAGATATGCGGGATTTTGTTAAGGACGGCGACAGGGGGAAGATGGTCCTTACAACACTCGTCCCTGAGGGAAAAAAAGCCGGAACGGTCCTTATAAACTACAATACCGATGATATCAGCCGTGTCATATCAAGAGAAGAATGCAGGTGCGGGAGAACTCACATGAGGATAGAAAACCCGCGTCGCGAAGCGGAGAATTTCTATATCTCAGGAATCCCCCTAAACAGGGTAGATATTGAAAGCTGCGTTTTCCAGAGGGAGAATATGGAATACCTGACCGGGGAATATGAAGCATTCCTGTATTGCGGCATAACCGAAGACGAATGCATTCTCCGGGTCAGCATGGAATGCAGAGATCCGGAAAAATGTGATTCCGACCTGGTAAAAAATAATTTCAGAAATAAATTGTTCAGTATCAATCCCGATTTTTCAGAACATTATTCTGAAGGTGATTTTGATATTATATTCAATTTTGTAGGGAAAGGAGAGCTTGAACTCTTCAGGCTTAAAGGCAGGCCAAAGCGTCTCGTCGACAGGAGATGATCCCCTTTTGTCCGGATCAATCCAATAATCTTTATCTATGACGATAGAACACGAATAAGTATGTCATTTACATATGAGATCGAGATTCCTGCAGATGTTCCCGAGAGTGCAAAGGGAACATATGTCGAGAACATGAAGATGGTGACCCACGGGAGCGGCAATCTTATGCTCTTCGCCGGAGACCAGAAATTTGAGCACCTTAATGACGACTTCTTCGGTGATGACATAGCCGCTGATGACGCCACACCCGAACACCTCTTCAGGATTGCAAAAGAAGGAAGAATTGGTGTATTTGCAACCCAGCTGGGTCTTATTGCAAAATACGGAAAGGACTACAGGGATATTCCCTACCTTGTAAAACTGAATTCCAAGACACATCTTGTTAAAACCGCACAGAAGGATCCGTACAGCCCGCTGCTCTATACAATAGACCAGATCGTCCGTTTCCGCGACCAGTCGGGGCTCAATATCACAGGTGTCGGCTATACGATCTATCTCGGAAGCGAATACGAGGACAGGATGGTCAGCGAGGCCGCACAGGTAATCTACGAAGCACACCAGCACGGACTTCTCGTGGTCCTCTGGATCTATCCTCGCGGACAGGCTGTAAAGGATGAGAAGGATCCACATCTCATTGCAGGCGCGGCAGGGGTCGCTTCAGCCCTCGGGGCGGACTTTGTCAAGGTCAATGCACCGAAGAAAGACGGCAGCTCATCTGCGGACTTCCTGAAAGAGGCGGTGGCAGCAGCAGGAAGAACAAAGGTTGTTTGTGCAGGCGGTTCAAGCACATCAGCAGAAGGATTCCTCAAACAGCTCTATGACCAGATCCACACAGGCGGTGCATCAGGAAACGCTACAGGAAGAAACATCCACCAGAAATCACGTGATGAGGCGGTAAGGATGTGCAACGCGGTATCTGCAATCACAATTGACAATGCGGATATCGGGACTGCACTAAAAATCTATAATCAATAATTCTTTTAATCCAGTTCAAGCTCAACGGGGCAATGGTCCGAGCCTTCTATATGTGATAATATTGAGGCCGATTTGACTCTTCCTGCAAGATTCTCACTGACGAAAAAATAATCGATCCTCCACCCGACATTTCTCTCCCTGGCTCTTGATTTAAGATCCCACCAGGAATAATATCCCCCCTCTGTTGTAAACATCCTGAAGGAATCCTTAAAACCCGCATCGAGCAGCCTGTCGATCCATTCCTTTTCGATATCAAGAAAACCGGAGACCTTTGAATTCTCCTTCGGGCGTGCGAGATCGATCTCCTTATGAGCAGTGTTCACATCGCCACAGATTATGACATTCTTTCCTGAATCGAGATCTGCAGTGACACTGCGAAGGCATTCTTCGTAAAAATCCATCTTGAATCCGAGCCTTTCCTTTGACGCCTTGCCGTTTGGAAAATAAATATTGTAGAGCAGAAAGTCGTCGTATTCGGCGATGATTATCCTGCCTTCGCCGTCAAATGCCGGGTTACCGAAGCTGTAGTCGACACTCTTTGGTTCTGCCAGGGAGTAAAGAGCTGTTCCGCTGTATCCTTTTCTTTCTGCAGAAGAAAAGTATGAAAAATATCCCTTTGGATGGCGAAGGGAAGAGCTTAACTGGTCTTCGTGCGCCTTAGTCTCCTGGATACAAAGTATATCGGGATGGGAACTCCTGATAAAATCCAGGAATCCCTTCTTCTCAACGGCCCTTAACCCGTTTACATTCCATGATACAAGTTTCATAAAGATTTCCTCCCTGTTGGTCTCTGAAACGGGTTTGAATTCAATTATATTTTAATGGTTCACCGTACATTATTTCTGAAGAAATTCAAGCAGGGATATAATTTGAGAGTCAAGATATGCGGAATCACAAATACTGAAGACGCCGTATTTGCTGAAAATGCCGGTGCGGATGCAATTGGAGTTGTAATCTCTGAGGAATCACCAAGGTGCATAACGACGGAAAAGGCGGCGGAGATCTTCTCCTCCCTCGGCCCGTTCGTTGTTACGGTCGTGGTGACACATACGGATTCAACCGCAATTCTGAATGAGATTGCGACAATACAGCCCTCTGCAATACAAGTTTCAAAACCGGTCAAAAGACCGGAAGGATTTACGGGTAAAATTATTCGGGTCGCAGACGAAGACGGAAAAGTCCTGGAGGACTGCGATGCAATAATCATCGACAGGAGTCACGGGAGGGGGATTGAATTCGACTGCGATTATGCTGAAAGGATCATTAAAAACACATCAAAGCCGGTAATTCTTGCCGGAGGTCTGAACCCGTCGAATGTGGCTCCTGCAATAAGCAGGTTAAGGCCTTATGCTGTCGATGTATGCACAGGTGTAGAGAAGTCACCCGGGGTAAAGGACCGGATGATGATACTTGAATTTCTAAAAGCCTCCGGAAAGATCCCGGTTGTCAGGAAAAAAGAAAAAATCAGCCGATAACAGGACCCGGGTCCGCATCAACGTCGAAATCATCCAGGAATGGCATAAGCCCCTTGACATATCTCACTTTTTTATTCTCCGATTCCATCTCGCCGGTTGATATTATTCTTATCATCAGCGGAAACTCATCAAGTCTCGATTTGAAGGTCGGATCATTTTCAATTCCAAACTGTATGAACTTTTCAACCTCGATAAAGGGCCGCATGTCCTCATCATGGCCGGCAAAATCGACAAGGTCCTTTTCATAGGTGGAGTTTTCTGCAAGATCCTTTTCAAAATAAACGACTATTCTGATATTGTAGGTGTCATGGATCTTCTTCAGGTCAAGGATGTCGAGCTTTGCCCCCTCTTTAATCGATATTGAACTGTATTTCTCCTCATCGGTACTTCCGGGAAGGTCATCGAATTTTTTTCTCTTCATGGCTATTACAATAATTGAACCTTTTTTTATTTATAATTAAAAATCCCGGACAGTTGGTCAGGACAAATGTTACCGGAGATCCGGTTTCGACCAACATAACTATAAGCCAGAATTATCATCTCATATAATTAGGAAGACCTGCATGCCTGACGGAGACATATACCCGGATCTCAAACAGGAATCACTTGACCTTCATGAAAAGAACAGGGGTAAAATCGAAATCCGCTGTAAAATACCCCTTGAAACAAAATGGGATCTCTCGCGTGCATATACTCCGGGAGTCGCCGATGTCTGCAGGGCAATACAAAATGACAAAGATCTGGCCTACAAATACACGCTCAAGGCAAATACAATAGCAATCGTTACAGACGGAACGGCTGTCCTCGGCCTTGGAGATATCGGGGCAAGTGCTGCGATTCCGGTGATGGAAGGAAAGGCAGCCCTCTTCAAAAAATTCGCAGGTATCGATGCGTTTCCCATCTGCTTCGAAAAATCCGATCATATTGCAGCAGAAATCAGGAACATCGCCCCGGTATTCGGCGGGATCAATCTCGAGGATATCGCCGCCCCCCGGTGTTTCGAGATCGAAGAGGCGCTCCAGGATCTCGGGATACCTGTTATGCACGACGACCAGCACGGGACCGCCATAGCCGTTCTGGCCGGACTTCTCAATGCATGCAAAGTTGCAAAAAAGGATTTTGAGGATTTGCGTATTGTTGTTTCCGGAGCAGGTGCGGCAGGGTATGCGGTTGCAAGACTGCTCAGGTGTATCGGGTACAATCGCGACATCTGCACATCGGTAAAGGAGATGATAGTCTGTGACAGGCAGGGTATCATTCACAGGCAGAGAAGAGGCCTCTACAATAATAAATACAAGTTTATCCTTGCCGATGAGACAAATCATTCAGGGAGAGAGGGGACCCTTTATGATGCACTTGAAGGTGCTGATGTGTTTATCGGGGTATCTGCGGCAGGAATATTGACCGGGGATATGATACACAGGATGAACGACAACCCGATAATTTTTGCAATGGCCAATCCCGTTCCGGAGATCATGCCGGAGATGGCCAAACGGGCAGGCGCTGCAATCGTTGCAACAGGCAGGAGCGATTATCCGAACCAGATCAACAATGCACTGGTCTTTCCGGGGGTCTTCAGGGGGGCACTTGATGCATATGCAACAAAGATCTCCGACGAGATGAAGGTCTCGGCCGCCCATGCACTGGCTGAATATGTCCGTCGCCCGACAAGGGAGCATATTATTCCCAGGGTGCTTGACAGGGAGGTGACACGATCTATTGCAGAGGCAGTTAGAGCATCAGCCATTAAATGGGGATATTCGAGAGAATTCAAAGATGACAATAGATTAATAACAAATGGCCTCTAATTTACGATTTGAAACCATTATACAGGAAGTGAAAAAGATGCCGGAATTCGGAAATCCTTTTGCAGGTTTAAAAAACGATCGTAAACTCACTGAAGAAGAACTGATAAGAGCAATCAGAATGATGATTGCAGCAGAATATGAAGCCATACAGCTTTATGTCCAGCTCGCGGAATCGACAGACAACAAACTTGCCAGAGAAGTACTGATGGACATCGCTGATGAGGAGAAGGTTCATGCAGGAGAATTTTTGCGGCTCCTGTACGAACTTGCACCCGATGAAGAAGGTTTCTACAAGGAAGGCTTCGGGGAAGTGGAAGAAGAGATCGGGAAATTGAAATAAATTACTTTCTTTTCAAATTTTTTACCGCCGATCCAAAGGAAATAATTCCCATAAACCACTATAATTAGATCAGCCTGACTGGTGGTTATATGTCCGAATGCAAAACCGTAGAAGAAATGATCCGTCTCATGAGTACAAAGATAGAGGAGATGGCAGATTCAATCTCTGAGCAGGAGATAGATCTTTTTATTAAGGAAATTCTGAACGCCAAACGAATTTATGTCATGGGTGCAGGGAGGTCGGGGCTTGTTGCAAAGGCGTTTGCAATGAGACTGATGCATCTTGGATTAAAGTCGTACGTAATAGGAGAGACAATCACTCCTGCAATGAAAGAAGGGGATATGATCGTCGCGTTCTCCGGTTCGGGGGAGACGAAGACGATTGCAGAATTATGCGAAACTGCAAAGGAACTTGGGGGAAGGATCTGCCTTGTTACATCCAAATCCAACTCCAGGATCGGCAGGATTGCAAACTGTACTGTAGTTCTAGAGAGTCACAGGGATCATATTAAAGATGAATCGGCCGAGTTTGAGATCAAGCAGATGAAAGGTGAGCTCAAATCCTTCGCACCTCTCGGGACCCTGTTTGAAACAGGAGCTATGATCTTTGCAGACTCGATAATCTCTGCAATAATGATCGTCCTGAAATGCGAAGAGAAGGATCTCAAGAACAGGCACGCCAACATCGAATGAGGTGCAGAGCATGAATAAAGATCTATATTCAGAGAGGGTTCTTGGAATAGAGATGTCCGGGATAAGGAAATTCTTCCAGAAGGCAAAACCCGGATCGATAAACCTCGGGATCGGCCAGCCTGATTTCCCCACCCCCGAACATATAAAGAAAGCCGGAATTGCAGCAATAGAGGACAATCTTACAGGCTATACATTCAATACCGGGGTGCAGGAACTAAGAGAGGCCCTGTCCTCCAAATTTCTGAATGAAAACGGGATTGAATATTCACCGGACCAGATTATCGTAACCGGAGGGGCGGGTGAGGCGCTTCATATCGCAATGCAGTCCCTTGTCGACAACGGCGACCGTGTCCTCTTCCCGGACCCGGGGTTCGTATCATACAGGGAGTGTGCGGTCCTTGCAGGCGGAAGACCCGAGGGAATCCCGCTTGACGAAAACCTGCACATCAGGATCGATAAATGCAGGGAGATGCTCGACGGGGCAAAGGTCATGGTTTTAAACTCCCCCGGCAATCCTACCGGTGCTGTCGAGGATCGTGAGACCATCCGTGATATCGTTGAATACGCAGACGATGCAGGAGTAACCGTAATCTCGGACGAGGTCTATGAACACTTCATATATGACAAAGAGCATGCAAGTGCGGCCCTCTTCGGGGATAACGTGGTCACGATAAATGCTGCAAGCAAGACCTTCTCGATGACCGGCTGGAGGCTTGGTTTTGTCGCAGCCGCACAGGAGACTATCGACCAGATGGTGAAGGTCCACCAGTACTGTCTTACATGTGCGACATCGATATCACAGTACGCTGCCCTTGCCGGCTACACGGGATCAAACGAGTGCGTTGAATTGATGAAATCCGAATATGCCGCAAGAAGAGAACTCCTCTATGACGGCCTGAAAGGTCTTGGCTTCGACTTTCCAAAACCCGAAGGAGCATTCTACATGTTCGTCCCGATGGATACTGAGATGCAGTATAAGATTCTTGATGCAGGAGTTGTGGTTATTCCGGGAGACGCATTCGGAAGGAATACGGTGAACTATGCACGGTTCAGTTATGCGGCATCACGCGAAGATATAACTGAAGCAATGAAAAGAATAGAGAAGATATTATAGGTGAATTTTATGGTAAAAGAACTACTTGGAAGATTATCGGATGCACACGGCCTTTCGGCAAGTGAAGGAAATGTAAGAGACATCATTAAGGAAGAACTCACCGGCTCTGTCGATGAGATCTATGAGGACAGGATGGGCAACCTGATTGCAGTCAAAAAAGGAGATGATTTTAAGATCATGATCGCCTCTCACATGGACGAGATCGGGTTCATGGTCCAGTATATCGACGAGAAAGGCTTCATAAAATTCGTCCCCATAGGCGGCTGGTTCAACCCTGTTGCATATACCCAGAGAGTGATCCTTCACGGGAATAAAGGACCGGTTACCGGGGTTATCGGTGCAAAACCACCCCATGTCATGACTCCTGAAGACAGGAAAAAGGAGATCAAGATGGAGGACATGTTCATCGATGTCGGTGCGACAAGCGAAAAGGAAGTTGAAGAGCTCGGCATCGCCATTGGAACACCGGTTACAATAGACAGGGAATACAAAATTCTTGCAAACAACAGGATTACCGGAAAGGCTCTTGACAACAGGGTCGGCGTTGCAATGCTCATCGAGACCCTTAAACAGGCAAAGTCGCCACATACGATATATGGTGTCTTTACCGTCCAGGAGGAGGTAGGACTCAAGGGAGCAAAGGTAAGCGCATTTGCACTCGAACCCGACTGTGCTATTGCAACCGATGTCACAATATCCGGGGACCACCCCGGCATTACCAAAAAGGAAGCCTCTGTTGAGATGGGAAAAGGTCCCGTCCTTGCGCTGGTAAGTGCAGCCGGACGCGGGCTTATGGCCGATCCCAAAGTAACCGAATGGCTGAAGAAAACAGCCGAATCGAATAAGATCCCGTACCAGCTTGAAGTGGGCGACGGCGGAAATACGGATGCAACAATCATCCATCTTGTAAGGGACGGGATTCCAAGCATTCCTTTACAGATTGCAACAAGATATATCCACTCCCCGATTGAGGTCGCAGATCTTACGGATATCGAAAACGGAATAAAACTTCTGGTTGAAGCGCTGAAATCCAGGCCTTCAGCATAAAACATTCAATAGAGGCTCTTTTTAAGACCTTCCAATTTTTTGGGAGCAACGTTGCAGAGAACTATTCCGGTTTAGATCTTCTTTTTTTTATATCCCGGGTATCCATTGTGAATTTCTATAGAGAAAAAAAGTTATTTTTTCTTCATCTTCAGCCACCCGTATCCTGCCGCCGGAATACCGATAATCAGACCGGTTGCAAAGAGAATATACGGTACCGGAATTCCCTCTTCGCTTCCGGCTGTGCTGCCGGTTTCGGAAGACTGCATTCCTGGTTCGGAAGAAGAATCAGCTGCAGGATTTGAAACATCTCCTGTTGATGCCGTATTCTCTTTTGCCGTTATCGCAAACAGGCTGAATCCGGGAGTATCTGCAAAGAAGTTGTACGCGTAAATATCGCTTCCGTCATTGACTGTCGAGAGAAGTACCCATTCCTCTGCAGCCTCGTCATAGTGGTATACGCTGACATCAGCAGGAGCTGAAGAGATCGAATCGAGCCAGTCCTTTACTATGTTGAAGTGAAGTGTCGCCATCGCGATGCTCTCTTCGGGTGCACGGTATGCGGTAATCTCCACGTACTGGTAGACCTCGTCGGGAGCATCTTCAACTCCGGATGGTTTTGAGACCTCTTCGACGGTCAGCATCAGTTCAGGAATCTCCGCTGCGGCCTTCACGTCGACCTTTGTTATAGCCGATTCATCGAAGACCAGAGAGACGGTCTCCCCGGCACCGATATTCTTTACTGATTCGGTTGAGACTGTGCTCTTTCCGCCGGTTGCGGGAGCGGATGATGTGACCGGGGAATCCGGTGCAACGCTTGTTGCGGCAAGACCGAAGATCGAGAATCCGTT